>JBGALP010000236.1:0-7727 GCA_044223805.1 Agriterribacter sp. | reverse complement strand
GTTGCTAAAGATGTTTGTGCCTATTTAACCGTACATGAAAACAAAAACCATTTTGTAAAATACCCGTACAGCACCCTGTTTAATAAAGACAAGGACGGACAGCCCTTTAAAGTGATTATAGAGAACAAAGAGGCTTGCCAGCGGTATAGTGGTGTTTATATACAGGATGTAACTATACAGGAAAGCCCTCAATGGTTGCAGCAAAGAATCAAATCCATAGGGTTAAGACCAATTAATAATATAGTAGACATTACTAATTTTATTCTGCATGAAACCGGGCAGCCATTGCACGCTTTTGATGCCGATAAAATAAAAGACAATACAGTTATTGTTCGAAACCTTGCTGAAGGCACTCCATTTATAACGTTAGATGAAAAGGAACGCAAGATCAATGCTGAGGATATTATGATCTGCAATGGACAAAATGAACCGATGTGCTTTGGTGGTGTGTTTGGGGGAAGGGATAGTGGTGTAACTGCCGCTACAAAAAATATATTTTTAGAAAGTGCATGGTTTAATCCCATTGTGATCCGTAAAACTTCTTTTCGCCACAATTTGCGAACAGATGCTGCAGCACGTTTCGAAAAAGGAGTTGATATCAGCAATACCGTAACAGTATTACAGCGCGCAGCTATGTTAATAAAAGAATGGGCAAACGGTAGCATAGCATCAGATGTTATTGATGTTTATCCTGCGCCAAAGCAGAAAAAAGAAGTTACGCTTACCTATTCCTATCTTAAAAGATTAAGCGGGAAAACGTATGATGCTGATACAGTAAAAAATATTTTATCTGTTTCTGGCTTTGATATTATCAGCAACAATGCAGAAGCTATTAGTGTAGCAGCTCCCTTCAGCAAACCGGATATTGAATTACCGGCAGATATTGTAGAAGAAATTATGCGTATTGACGGATATGATAATGTGGTTATCCCTCAGAATATTTCCATAAGCCCTTCGGTTGAAACAATAGGTTTTCAAACTGCATTTAAAGAAAAGATTGCTAACTACCTCTCTGGCAATGGATGTAATGAAATATTTACCAACTCCATTACCAACAGCGCTTATTTTACAGAAGAGGTTTTGAAAACAAGTGTAAAAATGCTTAACAGCCTGAGTGCGGATCTGAATATTATGCGTCCGTCAATGCTTGAAACCGGGCTGGAGTGCATACTTCACAATCTCAATTATAAAAACAACAATCTGCGCCTGTTTGAATTTGGTAAAGTATACCACAGCAATGGTGTGGGTAAATACGCGGAAACCGAAAAGCTTTGCTTGTATATTACCGGTGCCAGCACAGTTGCTTCATGGAAAGGAAAAGAAGAAAAGAGTGACTTTTACTTTTTGAAAGGGCTGGTGGAAAGTGTATTACAAACTGCAGGATTAAATGGATATTCAATCTCTATTACTTCTGATAAGGAAGGATTACAATATGGCATGAAGGCGCTATTCAACAATCGTTTACTGGCCACCTTTGGGCAGGTACACGATACCGTTACAAAGCGTTTTAATATCAGGCAGTCAGTGTGGTATGCAGAACTGGAATGGGAAGCATTAACCGCACTTGCTTCTTCACAGAAAAACGGGTATACAGAAATACCGCGCTTCCCTGCTGTTCAAAGAGACCTTGCCATAGTAATTGATAAGAAAGTACCTTTCGAAAAAGTAGAACAAACCATAGGCAAAACAGGGTTAAAAAAACTGGAGTCTGTACAATTGTTTGACGTATTTGAAAGTGATAAACTTGGCGCATCTAAAAAATCATTAGCTATCAGTTTTACCTTTCTTGATAAAGAAAAAACGCTCACGGATAAAGAAATTGACGGAATGATTCAGCGCATTATATCAACTTTTGAAACGGAGTTAGCTGCCGAAATCAGGAAATGATTATTTATTTTAGCTGTTTATGAATGTGATTGATGAACATATAACTCGGTTAAATGATAAGCTTCAGCTATTGCTGAAGAAATATCAGTTTATTGAAAAGGAAAATGAAAAATTAAAACAGGAGCTTCATCAAAAGTCGTTGAGTGAAAAAGTGATGTTGGAAAAGACAGCACTATTGCAGCAACAGATTGAAATAGCCAAAGTATCAGCCGGCCAACCTGATGATGCTACAAAGCATGAATTAGAAAAACGCATCAATACTTATATCAGGGAAATTGATCAATGCATAGCAATGTTGAGTAATCAATAATCATACTCTTTTTACAAGACGCATTTGCTGCAACTCTGTATCGCCGGTTAATTCAAGTATATAAACACCGTACGGTAAATCGTTAAGCCCTCTCCAGGAAAATGATGTTTGTGCAGGATCCAGGGTTGTTTCGAGCATACTGCATACTTTGCCGCATTCATCTTTAAGCACAGCCTTTAAATAATGAGGGCATTCATTGTTCACTTCAAAAATAAGTGTATCAATAAATACCTGTGATTTAAGCTTCGCAAGCATTTGTTTTCTGTTTTCATAAGGCAGGTATGTATTTGCATACATTACCAATAAAAGTTACTTTTAAATAACGAAAAAAACAGGCCTTTATGTTAGCAAAATGTTGACAAGGCAGTACAATAATATATTATGCAAACGCTTATCGCTATAAATGTGCCTATCGGCGACAGAACATACCGTATTAAAATTGCTCCTGAAGATGAAGAACAGGTACGTAAAACAATCAAAATCATAAATGATAAGATCATTGAATTTAAAACCGAATTTGCCGGAAAAGACATGCAGGATTATATTTCAATGGTGGTATTGTGGTATGCAACGCAGATGCAGAGCGGCAAAACAACGGTTTTGGAAAAAGACATTACAGAAGCTCTTATAAAAATGGAAAGGCAACTGGATAAAAAACTGGGAGTGTAAACTACATCGTTTCCCTTTTATGAATGCTACTAAAAAGGCAATTAACCAGGCATTATTTATCATAACGAATTAATGGCAAAAGAGATTAATTTACCAAAGGTTAATCCAATTAAATACGTTTAATAAGGCTCAGGCTTATTTTTTTGTTGTCTGAAGAAAATAACTCTAATGTGTAGGTGCCATAAGGCAGATCATTATGCCCTACCCAATAATATGTTTTATGATTAAGGGGAACGATTGTTTCAAGCCTGTTACAGATATTTCCTTTTTCATCGCTCAGAATGGCATCTAATTTTGAATCGGTAGCGCCATTCAAATCAAAAACCAATGTATCAATAAATACCTGCGATTTAAGTTTCGCAATCATATAGGTGTTTTTTACAGGTTAACGGTAATGGTTAGCTTATAGACGCCTATATAACAAAAGCGTTGCACTGTTTATTCTATTCAGTACAACGCTTTTGCCTATTTGAGTAACTAAACTTTTCTTTTTATCAAAAGATAGCTGCTACGGGTATCACAACAATATCTTTTATCAATTAGTTTGTGCCAAATCTTGTCCAGCCTTTATGCCAGCTTGCATATTCGCCGGCAGGCGCTATAGCTCCAATAAAATTAACTTTTGTTATAAATGTACGTGCAGTTATAACAGGGTCGTCAAAATAGGTGAAGATTTTTTCAGCAGCGGTTTGAGTAGCAGCCTGGTTTACCAATATGGAATTGGCATTACCGAAAGGTATAAAGTCAGGTGTTGTATAATCAAACGGACGGGTATACAAATTATCCGCTGTTTCTATGATCCTGTTTTTATAAAAAGGTTTACTAAACCAATCAGTTATTGACTGAGCTGTAGCGCCTGTTACGTCAGTGTTTGATCCCTTTGTATAATTTACAGGCGTTTTGCAACCTGCAATTACCACACCGCCAATACGTAGTGTACTATCATAAATATTTCTGTCAGTAGCTCTTCCGGTTGTTGCATCAATCAATAAACCGGTTGGCCATCCAAGAAACACAGAGTTAACAATAGAGATAGAAGAGTTCCTTCTTATTTGCGCGGCAGCAAGGTAGTTGCTGTTACCATTGTTGCTTAATGTTGCCAAAGGACCAACAGAAGTTACATTAGAAAACACAGCTTTAGTTTGAGGAGTTACTGTTGCGCCTGCTGAGTTATTATCACTTTCAAAAGATTCTGATTTAGAAATATCAGCAATCAACGAATCGCGAACGATCAATCCAAACTGTACACTCCCACTGAAACCATTGTCAGTGTCGAAATCATCATCCTGTGTTTTGTATGCAATAAGATATTTGCAGTTTACTGTACCCCCAAACCATTCGTATGCATCATCTTTTGCATAGCTTACCTGTATGTGATCTATAGTAGTGCCGCTACCCACTGCTGCCAGCGTTAAACTGTTTACCTCTTTATCAGGCTGGTAAGCATATCCCGCATACTCAATGCGTATATATTGCAATGTACCACTGTTGTCAGCATCATCAGGGGTAGTTCCACCGCCTGCTAAACCATCACCATCAGCATTGTTTATACCACCTTCTACTTCCATAATGCCTTGTCCGCCGCCGGTTCCGGTAAACGCGGTATTTACACTTGCTTTACCACAAAGTACTATACCACCCCAATCGCCTGAACGTGGATCGGGAGAAGAGCTGGTAAATACAATAGGATCATCAGCAGTTCCTTTTGCTTCGAGCTTTGCACCGCGTGTAATAATCAATGCCGCAACATTTGTGCCTTTATAATCTCCTTTTACCACAGCACCCGCTTCTACGGTAAGTGTAACGCCGCTGGTAATATATACCAACCCGGTAAGAATATTCTCATCACCCTTTTTGAGTGTGATATCTTTTGTAATACGTCCGCTCAGCGTAACTGTTGACCCATTTCCATTTCCGTTACCATTGCCGTTTCCATTACCATTACCGTCAATTTCAATTTTACGGCAACTGACTGTTAGCAACATCACAGCCACTGCAGCCAATAACATAACCTTTTTCATGTGCATATTTTTTGTTTTTTAATTGGTACATGCCTGCCTGACGGCAGTCAGGGAATTCGCCATAACATCTTTCACTTTTACAAGTAGAATGTATGTGGCTCATTTCATGTATTCTGTTGTTTTTGTTTTGATGTATTAATGTTTATTTATAGGGCGTAATTGAATGTTACACCAAAAGTGGTTCCCCATTTACGCGAAAAACGTATAGGGTCCTTATCTTTTTGAAAGCTTGTTTTATCGTCAGTATTCTGGTAGAAATACTGCGTTTGATTCAATATATCCGATATATTAAACCTGATCTCAGCTTTATTTTTGATTATTTTTTTGCTTAATTGAAAGTCAAGCACTGGTCTTGGCGCCTCATAAATATCAGGCGAACCTGCTCCTGCAGAAATATCACCAACGAGATAAATACGCTGACCTATCTGGTTAAATAATAAAGTTGCGGTTAACCCTGGCTTTTCAAGGTCATACATCAAACCCAGGTTAATGGTATAGGGTGATTGTCCCTGTAATGATCTTTTAAGATTTAACCCCTTATCTTCAACACGGCTGAAAACATATGCCGCGTTTGCCTGGAAAGTAAAGTTCTTTAAAGCATTGGCGAAGTCAAGGCGGCGACGTATCTCCAGTTCGGCTCCGTAAGATTTTGCTTTTTCAGGATTCTGATAATTGAAAGTGCTTGCACCACCACTACCAGCATTAAAGATCTGCTCAATAGGATCGGCAAAATGCTTATAAAAAGCTCCTATTGAAAATACCTCACCAGAACGTGGATAGAATTCATACCGGAGATCGAAGTTGCTTACCTTGGTACGCTTAAGCGCAGGATTACCTTGTATAGAAGCATTCAATTCAAAATCATATAAGTTTAAAAATGCCAGCTCACGTAATTCGGGACGAATAACAGTTTGTGACGACGATAAACGAAGATTAGTTTTGGTAGTTAATTTGTAGGTGGCATTTAATCCAGGCAAAAAGTCATTTACTTTAGTATGTGAAAACCTTGGATCACTTTCGCGTGTGCTTCCAACCAATTGATCATAGTTTTCAACTCTTACACCCCAAACTACTCGAAATGCTTGTGTAAACTGGTTATCAAACTGAATATAACCTGCATTTAAAATAGTGTTTGCCAAATACCGGAAGTTGGTTCCTTTAATAATATCAAAAGCAAACTGGTTGCTGTTGCTGGCACCGTTACCAAAGTTCTCCGGAGCAAAAATTTTATCAGCCGGCAACGCACGTAAAGCAGGATTATCAACAGGCAGGTAAATAGAGAAAGGCTTGGCATCGTACAACCTGTCTTTTACCTGGAGCATATATCCGCCTTTAACGGTTTATGCGGCTGCCACTCTCCTGGCTAAGTGAGTTGCCTATGGCCAGTAAATAGGGATCCTGTGTGCCCATGGTTCTGGTGTACATCGTTCTTCTTTGATCCGGAGTATACGCATCAAGAATATTGAATGAACCGTACCATTTTAATTTTAAAGGTGTAGCCAAACTATGCTCACCTATTGCCTGCACGGTGAAGAATGTATTCTGTCTGAATTTTATTTCTGATCCATATATATCGTCATTTCTTACATTGCTTATGCCCGATCTGTTTGTTATATAATTAGTGCTGTTTACATTCAGTACAGATTTTATAGATATTTTGTTTAATGGATCAAGCTGAACGCTTAAGCTTCCTAATGCACCCCAGTTTACATCCTGTGCATATTTGTTATCATCGTAATTATAATCAACAGAAACGTTTTGTCCATCAATTGAATTCAACCTGTTCAATAGCTTTTGGTAACGGTTAGTTTTATTATATACTACACTTAACACTCCACCCACTTTTTTACCCAATACCATTGTATTAATACCTCCGTTAGCCTGAAAGGAAAGATTTAGTGGAAGATTTACTTTATTGCCTGACCAAATATTCTTCATATCCTTTCCTATATCCGTTTTATCTGCCGCTGAAAGTTCATCAAACTGGGTTTTTGAAGTATAAGTAGCAGGTAAATTTCTGAATCCATCGTCTACACCAAGCCAATCCAGTTTGCCACCAGGTACTTTATAAAAATCTTTACCTATAGTTTGAGAGTTGAACCCTGTTCCAACCTGCACATTCAAAAAATTCTTTGAAGGAACATCTTTGGTATTAATCTGTATTAATCCACCAGCCCATTCGCCGGGAAATTCAGGAACAAATGCTTTGTTGATAACTATATTATCTACAATCTGCGCGGGAAACATATCAAAGGAAAAAGCCTTACGGTCTGGCTCTGTACTGGTAAGCAAAATACCATTCAGCATAGCTTGGTTATAACGGTCTGCCAATCCTCTCACCACCACAAAACGCCCTTCCTGCAAGCTTACTCCGGGTATACGCTTTAATACCTCACCTGTATTTCTATCCGGACTGCGCCTGATAGTTTCTGCAGATATAATAGAAGCTACAGTATTGGTGTTTTTTTGAAACTGGATGGCGGAAGCCACTGTTTCCATTTTGGCATTGGATTTTTTTGCAGTAATAACAATGCCTTCCATGTTTTTGGCAATAATAGCAAGCACAACATTCAATTCATTTGCCTGACCGCTTATCACTTCTACATCTGTAACCGATTTCTTCTCATAGCCAATAGCTGAAAATTCCAGTTCGTATTTTTTATTTGGAGAAAGATTTAAAGTATACCTGCCTTCAATATCGGACGTAGTACCACCGGGAGCGCCGGTAATTTTTACAGAAACTCCTGAAACCGGTTCATTCTTTTCATTAATAATAGTTCCCGATAACTTTAACGTTTGTGCCTCAGCAAAAGAAAAAGAGAGTAAAAAAACCACAACAA
>JBGALP010000235.1:0-7750 GCA_044223805.1 Agriterribacter sp. | reverse complement strand
CAGACTTTAACGTACTCCCACTTATAATAAAACATTTCAAAGATCGCTATGCAGAACAGCGCTGGCATAATTACGATAGCAGCAGAAAATTCGGAATATATTATGATTTGAATAATGTTACCGAAGTGCAAATGGAATTTGAGGTAGATACTCATAATACAAACCAACTCGCAACTATCCACAATGAAAAAGAAGCATTGTATCAAACCTTGTGGCAACAATATTTTTCAAGTGTTAATATTAAAGCTCGCAAAAACATGAAGCTACACATTAAACATATGCCGCGCAGATATTGGAAAAACCTCGTGGAGAAGAAAAAGTAGCTACTCACTATCTCCTCCCTCTTGCCGCAAAATAACTTTCAAAGCTTTCGCAGTTACTTATCAGCTCGTCATAATCACCAGGATATTGTTTCTTTAAATTTTTGTAGTATATATTACGCCGGAAGATTTTTGTTTCATCCCGGTTATACCTGTCATCATAAGTGTGACGCAAATTATATGCTTCACACCTGCCGGCCATCCGCAGGCACAACGCTGCAAACTTTTTACTCCGGGCAACTTTTTGTGCTTCGAGATAATATTTTTTTGCCAGCATACAACTATAATATTCCCGGTCGTCGCTAAAGCCTTCTTCATTTTCACTGCTGCTCCAGTAATACCTGCGCATCATCCACGAGTTGCCATACTCCGTCATATTCAGGTAACAGTTAGCAACCAGGAAATAATAGTAATCACGATCCTTTCTTTTTACATCGTTTGCTCTTTTCAAATAATCTATTAGCGTGCTGGTAATAGTTGTTTTGGTAAAATGGATAGTGTCAGCATAAGTGGGCGTATGCTCATTATACATATTAGTGTAAAAAGGATTTGCAGCCAGGTAAAACTTATAAGGATAGGCATCTGAAGTCCATATCGTATCATTCACATTTTTGAACGCGCCTAATGCTGCTTCAAGGTTATTTTCTCTTATATATTTTGTACCCAATAAATCATATAAGCGCGATTGATTAGCATTTTTTATTGACCCATATTTCCAGGTGTTGAACATATCTGATCTGTTACCATTAACCTGTATATCGGCCATCAGATTTTTTAATTCGGCTGCGGTATACTGAGCATCTACATAACCAAAATATTCCCAGTAAAAATTTACATAAGTATTCTCTACACCTTTCGCATTCTTCCAATATACATTTCCGGCATTCCAGGCGTCTTCTTTGTTTACGTTCGTCATCAATAAGGCTGCTTCGGTTGTATTGCCTTTATATTCCAGTTCTTTAGCGATGGCGAAAATAAATGCATAATTTTTTTGTGCCTGTTGCTGTAAAATAAGAGGCTTTATTTTTTCAGGAATAAAGGCTTTACCTTTCTGTTGCTGGCCAATTAAAGCTAAAGCTTCTATCATTTTAATTTGCTGATACGCATCTTCGCCTGACTTCATTGTTTCTTCTAAAGCGCCGCAAACAGCTAAGGCCTGGTCGTATTCTTTTAGCATTAAATGTATATAGGCTTTTGTACTTCCCCAAAGCAACTTCTTTTTATTATATACGCTATCTACAGTATTTACGAAACTCAGTGCTGACCGTGCATACTTTCTATCTGCTTCAACATTTTTTAGCAACGTTGAATATTTCACATCCGCATACATATTATCTGTAGGAACAGAAGGTAAAAAGAGATAGTATTCAGGTGTGTAAATCCAATCTTCCAGTTTATTAATCTCTCTTAATAAAAGAAAATCCAGATACGGCGAGTGTTGATCAAGCTCATATATTTTTTGGAGATTGGTTAACGCTTTGCCCGGATTTCTTACAGCGTCAATTAACCATATAGCCATTTTTTCCCGGTTGTTTGTGGCGAGCTGTAAGATTGTATTAACGGGTATGTTTTTTTTGTATTGATAAACAGTATTCATCCTTTTATCGGGTGTATTGGCGAAAACCTGTGCCGCATTAAAATTAGCCGCCACGCCATCAGGCTGCGTTAAAGTATAAAAATAAAGTGCCCAATAATCAATGATATTTTTTTGCTTCCTGTTTTTAAAATATTGGTTGTATACCGTGTCAATTTTTTTAACGTCATTATTATAAAATGCAAGCCGTATGGTAAGAAATGCATAACGTAAACGAATTTCATCTTTAGATTTGACCGCATTGACCAATGCTTCAGTTATCAATTGTTGCCTAAGCGGCGCCTGGTAATCTTCTTTATTTCTTTCCCAGGGATCAGACAAAAACCGATTGACTTCTTCGCAGCTCTTGGCAAACTGCAGGTATTGCAAAGCCTCACTATTCTTTGATTTTTTTAGATACTGAATCATGGAATTATTGATCGTATCCGATTCCAAATCTGCTACGCTCAATTCATATACAGCTTCCTCTATAGCTGCGTCTGAAGGTTTATTATTACAATACTTTTTCCACAGCGCAATATTCTCATCTGGTAAAATGTAGCCTATGCTGTCTGTTAGGGCCGCTCCATCTACAGTTGCATAAGTGAACAGATGATTACTATAGTGAAAATCTTCAAAGCCTCTCTGTTTAAAAGCATCAGGCTTAAAAATACTGAAGCGCACTTCATCAGGATACTGCGGACCACAGGCAAAAATGTAATAACCTACACTACCTGCTAAAATAAGTATACACACTATCAAATACTTCATATGAATATGTACTGAGTTTTTGTTCGTCTAAATGAAAAACCGATACGGTTACGGAATCATCCAAAATCACATTCTTCTTAACAATATCACACGCTTTATATAAAACATCCGGAGCAATGGTTTCGTATTTTATCTTATCCCCATTTCTTATGTAAAAGTCGTCAATTACTGTATCTTTTGATCACCATTTCTTAGGTAGAAGTCGTCAATTACTGTATCTTTTGTTACGGTATACCACAATGGCTTTGTTTCTGAAAGCATATTTTCTAAAGAAGCATTTTCCCGGCTGATTATACCTTTGAACTTATTGTTCTGGTAAAGTAACATCCATGAATATGCAGGTAATGCAATGTCAAGATGGAGTGGATATTCTCTTTTTTTATCAAGATATTTTTGTAATTCATTTATATCAAGTATCGAATTTTTTGATTCGTTTTGTAAGGCATTTACCAGGTTGTAACACATAAGCGTTGCCTTGTCTACAGGTGGTATTCCCATTTTATCCGCATATTTATAAGGGTATAAACGTAACGTAACAGAAACAACTTTCCCTGAAGCTTTTTTAAACTGTTGCAAGAAATAAAAATAATTTTCTTTCGATTTCTCTGTCCAATCGCAATCAATTTGTATTTCTTTATAGGCTGTATTCATTTTCTCCGTTGCAATCTTTCTTATAAGAAAAGAAATATTATCAGCCAGCGAATCCAACGCAGGTTTATTAGAACGAAGCATCACTTCATTCCTTACAAATACAACCGGTATTATTTCTGCAGTAACAGAATCCCATTGTTTAATATTAAGAGTTGTTTTGGCAACCGGCGCATTGCCCCATAAAGAGTCTCTACTTACTTCAAAATATTTTACATACAGTTTTTTTATACGAAAGGTATCCAGACAATTTTTCTCCGCCTTTGACAAATTATTGGCATTGTTTTTCCAGAAATAAAAAGACGGAATTATCACCGGAGCTTTTTTTTGACAGCCACAAAAAATACAGCAAAGTGCCGTAATAAGGGCAATAGTGTAGCGAATCATCTGTTATCTTTCTATAAGTTATTCGGGAGAATGCACATCAAATATACTGCGAAAAAAAAGCGCATTGCAAAAACAGCATTCATAAAATGTACTTAAATAAAAAGGATGGCTTATAAAACCATCCTTTTTGTTGTTGTACGAAATTTCCAACTTCTTTACTCTTATGTTCTCTGGAGACTTTGTCTCCATAAATAATAATCTTTAAAAATTAAACGCCATCTTAGCGAATAATCTTCTGCCGTTAAAACCCATTTGTACTGAGTCCCATGGACCACCACTTTCATTATCACCAAACCAACCCTTTGCCAACGGGTTTACCCCAAGGTTCGGGTGAACGTTAAGCAAATTGTCAGCGCCAATAAACAGGCTGATCTTTTTTGAGAATTTGTAACTAAAAAACAAATCACTTACTAATTTAGAATTATAGTTGAAATGTTCCGGTACATACACATCAGGATCTGCATCCGTTGGCACCATAGGATTAATACCGGTTTGGTTCGGATTATCATCAGTTGCATCTCCAAATCCCATCAATACTATTTTACCATAATAAGTAAACCTCGCGCCTACACCAAACTTACCAATGCTGTAATCCAGGCTGAGTGCAAATTTAGCTCCCGGTGCGGAAGCTTTCAGGAAAGCTTCTTCCCTATCGCTGAAAAATGTTTTTTGATTTAATTTAGTTCCATTCAACGCCGCAGGTACATGAATAGCGTCAATAGCCACATGCTGCAGATTGCCGGCCAGTAAAGCCTTAAAGCTTTTTTTACCCCAGCTTTTTGAATAGTCAACAACGATGTCTAACCCATAGTTGGTAGTGTTAACCGCGTTATCGAAGAATTGAACGGTAGTAACGCCTGCAGGAATTTGTGATGTAAACGATTCAGGTAATGTGGCATCGTTTTTACTGAATAAGCCGGATAATACTATCCTGTTTTTTACTTTTACCAAATATCCGTCTAATGTGATAGTGAGTCCACGTGCCGCTTTCCAGCTAAAGCCAACACTGGCATTTAAAGAGGTTTCCTGTTTTAAATGCGGAATACCTGCCGCTCTTGTAATAGGATCGTTGTTATTCGCTATGCGTGATTGAATGAGTTGACCACCACTAAATGAAGTAAGTGTATTACTGAAATTGATCTGCTGTAAAGAAGGTGCACGATAGCCTGTACTGATAGATCCACGTACATTGAAGGTGGGCGCTATTTTGTAGCGGGTTGCCAATTTAAATGTAGCCACGGAACCAAAGTCAGAATAATTTTCAAAACGCACTGCTCCGTCTAATAACCATTCCCTGGTAACATTTAATTCCGCATCTACATAAGCCCCAATATTCGATCTGTTGGCTTTTACTACATCATCAGGACTAAACCCTGGAAAACCCTGCGAGCCACTAGCCGGAGTAAGCGAATCGCCTGCGCTGGGGTAATAAAAATTAGTAGGGTGATAATTAGAATACGAACCTTCATCACCTTCGTAGATCTGGTATTGCTCAAACCTGTACTCTGCGCCCATACCGAGGTTAAGACCTTGAGCCAAGCCCTTAAATGATTTGCTAATATCGAAGTTCAATGTATTCTGCAGGAAATTAAATCCTCCGTCATCAAAATGATTAGGTGTAGATTTACCTATACTGGATGCATTAAATGTTTTATCGCCATAATAATGAAAATCATTTCTGCCGATAGTGTTGCTCAAATCCCATTGCCATTCGTTACCAAATGAGCCTTTTATGCCTACTGCGAGAGATATGTCCTGGATATCTGTTCCGATATGCGGATTATAATAGGTTTCGCCATCGTTGGTAACGCGCATAATAGAAGGAACTTTAATCAGAGTGCCATCAGCATTTGCCGGAAAACGCTCAGGACGTGCACTGTAATTTCTCGTGTAGGCATAAGCGTCAGATGATTTATAATTGTATCCTCCGAATGAATAAAAAGTTGTTTTGCCGGAAGCGCTGAAAGGAATTTCCATGTTATACATTATGCCTCCCGAAACAATAGAACCATCGCCAAAAGCCCTGCGACCGCCATTTATATACGGTAATGAATTTTTTTCGCCTGTTGCATTCACAGTATCTGCCTGACGAAAAGTTTTAGCGTTGGTAAGTAAATCGGCGGATATATTAATGAAGCCTCCATTTTTACCAATGGAAAAACCATTGTTTAACGACAATGAAAAACTGTTGCCGTCAACGGCGCTGCCAGAATAATACTGATTACCGCCATTAAATTTGCGTGCATTGTTTTTGTCATCGTAATAGCCGCTCCAGCCTGCATTTACGCTCCAATGGTTCACATCTTTTTTAAGTATGATATTGATAACACCTGCCATTGCATCAGAACCATATTGAGCAGAAGCGCCATCGCGCAATATTTCTATCCGATCTACCGCTGCTTCAGGAAAAGCGTTCAGATCAATGCCGGAACTTCCTCTTCCTCTTGTTCCAAACAGTCCAACAAAAGCGGTCTGGTGTCTTCTTTTACCATTAATGAGTACCAATGTTTGATCTGGCCCTAATCCTCTTAAAGTACCAAGATCCACGTGATCTGCGCCATCAGCGCCACTTTGTTTGTTGTAGTTGAACGAAGGTGCTGCATAATTCAACACAGAAGTGAGATCCATTTTCGCCGTGGGTAATCCTACCTGGTTTACCTTAATTACATCAACCGGAACGGCAGTTTCCGTTTTTGCTCTTGCGGCACCCCTGGAACCAACAAAAACAATTTCGCTTAATTCTCCAACAGAACCAGTCATCATTACCGACAATGCTGTTTCGATGCCCACTTTTACAGTTTCGGTATTGTACCCAACAAAGCTGAAAGTCAGCGCATCGCCCGGTTGAGCCGACACGGTAAATGCCCCATCTTTGTTGGTAATGGTGCCTCCGGTTTTTGATGAACTGATTTTTACAGATACGCCACTCATGGGTTCACCCGTTTTGGCGTCTGTTACCTTACCGGTAATAGTTTGCTTTTGAGCAAACAAAAATGATGAAGAACAAAAAATAATCACGATAAGCAGAACGAGTTTTCGAAGCTTCATAAATGCAGTTTTGATAGTGATAATTATCCCGCTTTTTATAGCGGAACATTTTTAAGTCTATGATGCATAGCCTGTAAAGGCCAATAAATCCGTCTTAAATGTGGGCGAAGCTTTGTGTTTACCAAATATAATTTTTATAAACCAAATAATGGGTTTAATAGCCTATAAAGTTTTAGTTTAAAGTTGCCCTGTGTGGCAATAGTTCTATAATTCTTCTTTTTGTTAAAGAGACATTAAGACATCCTGGCATTGATTCAAAAAACTATAGCGTCATTATTTTCATCTGTTGATGAAAATGCAGAAAAGCAGAAAACGGCAACAGGTAATATTGATTTTACTCAAAGATTTTTCGCATCAAATGGTGTAGCATACATATTGTAAACAGAAAGAAAATAGATCTCGGAAAAAATATTTTTAAAAATATTTAGTAAAAACCTTGCATCATAAAAAAATTAATTTAACCTTTGCAACGCAAAACAAAAAATATGCAACGTACAGGGTTACTACATATAGAATCAAAAAATTGTTTTAGTCTCAAAGGTGACTATACAGTTTGCGGGGCATACAATGCTGTTGATTAAATAAAAACAAAATCACTCAGAATACAAGCCCCGCCTGAATCGCGGGGTTTTTTATTTCCTTCCCCTCTCCTTTGGAGAGGGGCTAGGGGTGAGGCTAAAAAAACAAAATGCTGAAACAAAAACAACATAAACGATTTACAATTTCAATGCATAATGAGCAACTTTCATTAGCTACCTGTTACTGGTATGCGCAGTTGAGTAATGGTATTGTGCCCATAGGTAGCAATGATGAAAGTATACAGCAACGACCGGATTGTATTCATACATAATTTGCTTAAAACAAATTATAAAAAAAACCCGGTCGCAAAAAAACGACCGGGTTTTTTTATGGAATAAGAGTGGTGTTAAAAATTATAAGCCTCTGTTTTTAGCTGGATTGTGCCAAGGTGGTCTTCTCTGTTGAAGGAGATCGAGAGGAGGCT
>JBGALP010000234.1:0-8909 GCA_044223805.1 Agriterribacter sp. | reverse complement strand
TGCACTTGTACATCACCACAGTTACTCAATACCTGGTATCCCCATTTCCCTGACAACATAGGATTTACCGCAACCTGTATGCTGTCTCTAAAACTACAGGTTCCATTACCCACTTCTGCCCAAATAATATTTAATCCGAGTGTGGGAGTAAAAAAAGCGTTAGGAAAAGAATTTTTAGAAGCATCACTCCACGTGTAAGTATCATAACCTGAAACCGTATTGAGCGTTAATTCGGTGCCTTCGCAAACCATAGTGTCATTGCCTAAATTAAAAACAGGTTTTGTAAAGGTTGTTATGTAATTAGTTTTTGATGCAGATTTTGTGGCACCACTCTGCGTAGTAACTGTAAGGGAAACAGTAAAGCTATTTTGAGAATTATATATATGTGTTGGACTAACGGCTGTACTCACGGGACTTCCATCACCAAAGTTCCAGCTATAGCTTACAATAGGATCTCCAGCATCACTGGTAGACGTGCTGGCAAACGTTGTTGTTAATGGCGCACAGCCTGTTGTTACAGTAGCATTAAAATCTGCTACTAAAGCCAATGTGTTTTTCCCGGTAGTTTTTCCCGCATATGAATTAACATACATCAACAGCAGGATGGGTACAAACAGTATAATTCGCTTCATAGGAAATTATTCTTAGTTATTCGAGGATATAGACACCATGGTTTATAACGTATGAGATATTTTTAAATTGTTGCAAACCACTTTCTTAAAAAAAAATATCATTAATAGATTTATACACACTAACTTGTTTCGTTCTAAATAATAGTCCTTAGTTTGATTACACAACACACTATACAACAGATATTATCACGCATTGATATTATTGATATCGTGGGCAGTTTTGTGAAACTTAAAAAAAGAGGTACCAATTACCTGGGTTTGTGTCCTTTTCACAATGAAAAATCTCCATCCTTTACTGTCTCGCCTGTAAAAGAAATATATAAATGTTTTGGTTGCGGCAAAAGCGGTAACACCATCAGCTTTTTGATGGAACATGAAAAATATAGTTATGCCGAAGCTTTACGATGGTTGGCTAACCGATACAACGTAGAAGTTGAAGAAACAGAAGTAAGCGCTGAAGTAAAAGAATTACAACAAACTGCCGATAGTCTTTATATTATCAACGGCTTTGCGCAAAAGTTTTTTTCGGATGCACTATATAACACAGAAGAGGGACAGGATATTGCATTAAGTTATCTTAAAGAACGGGGATTTAATAATGCAGTTACCGAAAAATTTCAATTAGGATATTGCAGCCAGCAAAGAGACGATTTTGCAAAGGCAGCTATTAAAGCGCAATACAACCCTGAATATTTACAAAAAACAGGGTTGGTTGTGCAACGCGATGAACATTTGGTAGATAATTACAGAGGACGTATTATTTTTCCTGTGCACAATCAAACCGGAAAGATCATTGGCTTTGGCGCCCGTATTATTGGCAAAAATGATAAAGCGCCAAAATATATCAACACGCCTGAAAATGAAATCTATATTAAAAGCAAAATATTATACGGATCTTATTTTGCCAGACAGGCAATTGATAAAGCAGATGAATGTCTTTTAGTAGAAGGTTATACAGATGTGATTTCTCTACACCAGGCTGGTATTGAAAATGTTGTTGCCAGTGGCGGTACTTCCCTAACGCCAGATCAACTACGCCTGATAAAAAAATATACAAACAATCTTACTATAATTTATGATGGTGATTCTGCAGGTATAAAAGCTGCGCTCAGGGGATTAGATCTTGCACTGGAGGAAGGATTGAATGTGCAACTTGTGTTAATTCCCGATAAAGAAGACCCGGACAGTTATGTAAAAAAAGTAGGCAGTGATGCATTTAAGAGCTTTATTGCTCAAAATAAAAAAGATATTGTTCTTTTTCAACTGGAAGTTTCATTAAAAGATGCAGGTAATGATTCTGTAAAAAAATCGGCAGTAGTAAATCGTATAGCTGAAACTATTTCGCGACTGAATAAAACCGAAGACTTTACCAAACAGCAGGATTATATAAGGCAGTCATCAGATTTATTAAAAATTGATGAAGAAGGTTTAAATGCGCTTGTAAATAAATTTATCAGGGACCGGGTATCCAAACAGGAAAACAAGGCTGCTGCAACAGAAACTAAATTTGTTGAAGAGTCTATAGGAACTGAAATAACAGAAGTTGATGATACTATATCATTGCTGAACAAGGATGAATTGGTTGAAAGAAATATAACCCGCGCTTTACTTGAATTTGGCACTTTCATCTGGAATGACCAACAGACCGTAGCAGATTATATTTTCACTGAATTTGAGAATAATGGCTTGCATGAGTTAATTGACAATAAACAAATGCTGTTGATTATTCAAACCTATCAAACATGGATACAAAACGGAATAGCCCTACTCCCAAAAGTTTCCTGTATCATGAAAATATGGAATTGAGTACGATGGTAGTAGGATTGATGGATACACGTTATGAATTAAGCCACAATTGGAAGGAACATTATGATGGGACGATGCCTACACGCGAAGAGCTATACAAAGAAGAAGTATTATCAACACTAACCTACCTGAAACTGCGAAAAATAAAAAGGCTTATCGTAGAAAATCAACGTGACCTTGAAAAAGCCAAATCTCCTGCCGACCAGCTTAATCTGCTACAAACTCATCAGCATCTTAAACAAATGGAAATAGAACTCACCCAGCACTATGGTACAGTGATATATAAATAAGCCAGGGAAAGAAATTTATGATTTCGCGTGTCTTAACTCTTTACGCTGTGTTTGTTCTTTTTCAGAAGGATTTTTTTTTCCTGCTATCAATTTTTCAATGGTCTCAATAATCCTGTCATGCCTGATGGTGTCGGTACCGGCTTCAGCAATCCATTTTACATATTCTTTCTTATTGGTAAAGAAAGTTTATCGAAAAAAAAGTTGCGCTTTTTTGTTTTTATTGAATTGAACCTGCAGATCTTGTGGAGGAATAATGGTTCTGTTTTTATTATCAATACCTACAGTATTTTCAACCTCACCCTTTATAAACCTTGTAACACCTTTGGCACACTCTTCAGGTTTTATAAAACGCAATGCCGTCCACACATGATCGAGCGTTACCTGGTATTCGCTTTCAAAACCACTCTGGTTAAGCATTTGCCAACTGCAATCCCGGTTAAGGTCACTTACAATTTTTGAAGCTGTTTTAGGATAAGCTACCCATAACTTTCCACCTTTATCCAATGCAGGAAGTACTTCCTTTAATATGCCATTTAACTGTGTTTGGTTTATAGCAAATACCAAAGCAAAGTCAATGCGTCGTGATTTTAATAAAGGTGTAACGTTCTTAGCAAAAGATATTTTGGCGAACTGTTTTTCGATAGAAGAAGGTAAGCCTTGAATGAGTAAATTTTTTTCTTCATTGAGTTGAAGTTTCTCAAACATAGTCTGCATCATGCTTCAACGGGATTTTTAGATTGCAAAAGAGCTGCAAAACTACGTAAAATATCATTGAATGACAAGTTTTTATTAAATAAAAATGAATAAAACCGGACATTTGATGTTGTTATTATAAATCCATCATCCAAATTCTATTCATTATTTAACCTTACTTCATTGGTTTGTAATATTTCATGGCGTCAGCAGCATATTGCTTCACTTTTTCTATGCGGGTTTCATCAGAGGGATGCGTACTTAAAAACTCAGGTGGTTTTTGTCCTGCTGAAGCTTTTGACATCCTTTCCCAAAAAGCGGCTGCCTCATTGGGATTATAACCAGCCATTGCGGCGAAAACTAATCCAAATTTATCTGCTTCAAGTTCCTGATTGCGGGAATTGGGTAATAAAACTGCTACTTGCGCCCCAGGAGCGTATACAGATTGAAAAATGCTATTTACTGTTGAATTACCAGATGTTAACACATTACCAACTGTTCCTAACCCCTGGGCAATCAGTTCCTGGCTCATTCGCTCATTTCCATGCTGCGCTATAGCATGCGTAATTTCATGCCCCATTACCACAGCCAAAGCTGCCTCATTTTGGGTTATTGGCAATAAACCGGTATACACCACTACTTTACCACCTGGCATACACCAGGCGTTCACTTCCTTTGAATCTACAAGATTAAATTCCCACTGGTACCCCTGAAGCACACTTCCTTTATTTTCCTTTGTATAATAATCAGTAATAGCGGTTGCTATACGGTTTCCCACACGCCTAACCATTTCCGCATCTTTACTTGCAGAGGTATTTAATACTTTGTTTTCAGATAAAAATGATTGGTACTGTGTCTTTGCTGTATTTTGCAAATCCGCCTCCGGTAATAACTGCAATTGTTTTCTTCCGGTAATAGCATTGGTGGTGCATGAGGCTATAGTAAATGAAATTGCGCCGATAAAAAGTAATGAATGTAAACGCATGTATTTTTATTTTGAATTTGTTAGCATGTAATTCAATAGTTATACCAAAAAAAGCATTAAAATTAAAAGCTGGAACGTCTTATCTTTCTTTTATCGCGATACTTGAGAATAGGTGCTTTACTTTCGCTTCCCTTGATAAGGCGGGAAATATTTTTTTGATGTGTAAGAATAACCAATAGCGCAACAGCTACGGCAAAAATGCGGTAAGCGTGATTATCAACATTAAAAATAACCAGGATGAAAATGGGAAAAGCCATACTGGCTAAAATAGAACTGAGCGATACAAATCTTGTAAGAAAAAGAACCAATAAAAAAACACCAATACAACATAATGCCGTCCAGGGAGACACTCCTAATACTAATCCAAATAGTGTAGCCACCCCCTTTCCTCCTCTGAATTGCGCCCATACCGGGTAAATATGTCCCAATACAGCACATAGTCCTAACCCTATCTGAAAATTAGTTCGGGCAAACTCATCAGCAACATAAAATGGTAAAAGAAAAGCCAGCTTTACAGCTAGGAATCCTTTAATCATATCTACCAGCATAACAACTGTACCCCATTTAGAACCAAGTACACGGTAGGTATTAGTGGCACCTGAATTACCACTACCATAATCCCTGATATCAATATCAAAAAAAGAACGGCTTACCCACAACGCAGTAGGCACTGATCCTATAAGATAGGCTAATGTTACTAATGTCAGTTCGTTCATGAATATCAGGTTGAAGTTGCCTTACAAATATAATTTTTTTTTGTTACCAAAAACGTTTTAATCTGTGTGCATTTTTTTAAACGCAAGGCAAAGCCAATTATTTTTTTCATTTATAGTTTCTGTCTCAAATCCGTTATCTGTTGCAGCTTTTAAAATTTCCTGAGTATTTTCCTTTAGAATTCCGCTTATAATTAATATGCCGTCTTTTTTCAACCCATTTGCCAACGCAGGCATATTTTCTATAATAACATTAAGGTTAATATTTGCCAGTATAATATCCCACTTACCCGAGGCAGGAAAATGATCAGCCTGCTGCAGGCTTATATTCAAGCATTTATTTTGAACTATATTTTCCGCAGTATTGGTTATGCTCCAATCATCATAGTCTATTGCCAGAATATCCTTTGCTCCCATTTTTTCTGCCAGTATTGCCAACACACCCGTACCCGTTCCAAAGTCAATTACAGATTTACCTGATGGATTGTATTGCCTAAGGCTCTCCAGCATCATGGTAGTAGTAGCATGGTGACCCGTACCAAAACTCATTTTCGGAGTAATTATAATTTCATATTCAACATCTTCTATTTTACTATGAAAATCAGCTCTTACAGCTACAAATTTATTTATTAGCACAGGATCAAACGAAGATTCCCATTTTGCATTCCAGTTTCATTATTAATTGTTGATTGTTTGTATTTTACATTGTTTATTTGTATAATATTTTTAAATTGATCCTCCTTGAAGTTTTGTTCTTTTAGAAACATTTTTATGCTGCTATCAAGTTGTTCAAAACCGTCAATTTCCAGGCAATCATTAAGCTGAGCTATCAAAAAATCCTGTTGCTCTGCATCTCCTGTGGCTATTTCAATTACTATATATAGTTCGTTCATGGTGAAAAAATAAAAGCCAACTGTACATGTACAGATGGCTCGTAAAATAATACATTAATGTAATTAATTATTCAACAGCATTCGCTTCTCCATTACCTGCAGGCCTCACTTTAGGTGCAAAATCAGGTTTTGGCATCAGTGCTTTTCTGCTTAATTTAAATTTACCGGTTTTTTGATCCACCCCAATAAGTTTCACCTTTACCGTATCACCTTCTTTAAGCACACCATCCATTGTTTCAAGGCGTTTCCAGCTTATCTCACTAATGTGTAATAAACCCTGTTTGCCAGGTAGGAATTCAACAAATGCACCAAACTCTTTGATGCCCTTAACTGTTGCTTCATACACTTCTCCTACAGAAGGCATAGCAGTTATTCCTTTTATCCAGGTTACTGCTTTATCCAATCCTTCTTTAGCAGGTGAGAAAATGCTTACCTCTCCTACTGTGCCTACTTCCTCAATATTAATAGTTGTTCCTGTTGTACGTTGAATTTCCTGGATCACTTTACCTTGTGGTCCTATTACTGCACCAATAAATTCTTTGTCAATAATCAGTTTAACCATACGAGGCGCGTGTGGCTTAACCTCAACGCGGGCAGCGTTTACGCACTCATACATGGCATCAAGAATATGCAAACGACCTTTTCTTGCCTGCTCCAATGCTTCACGCATAGTATTCATGCTCAAGCCGTCAATTTTAATATCCATCTGAACGCCGCAAATACCGTCTCTTGTACCTGTAACCTTAAAGTCCATATCCCCTAAATGATCTTCATCACCAAGGATATCCGTTAAAATGGCATATTTGTTATCTGAGTTGCGGGTAATCAGTCCCATAGCCACCCCACTTACATGCTTAGGAAAAGGTACGCCCGCATCCATTAATGCCAGTGAACCTGCACATACAGTTGCCATTGAAGAAGAACCATTCGATTCTAACACATCACTTACTACTCTCACTGTGTAAGGATAATCGCTACCTGGCATCATTTGTTTTAATGAACGCATAGCAAGATTTCCGTGCCCAACTTCACGACGTCCGGGAGCTCTCAGGAATTTAATTTCGCCTGTAGAAAACGGCGGGAAATTATAGTGAAGAATGAACTTAGAATAGTCTGATTTTGCCGCACTTTCTATCAATAATTCATCTAAAGGAGTACCTAAAGTAACGGTTGTAAGTGACTGTGTTTCACCTCTTGTGAACAAAGAAGAACCATGCGGTGTTGGTAACAAATCAATTTCCATATTGAGAGGGCGAACTCGTCAAGTTTTCTGCCGTCTAACCTGATCCGGCTTCATCGAGAATCATGTTTCTTACCAGTTCCCATTGCAGATCTTCATAATATTTGCCAGCAAACTTTAAGGTTTCTTCTTCAGCTTCTTCGCCAAAGCTTGCCATTAACTTTCTTTGAGCTTTGAAAAAGCATCACTTCTCTCATGTTTTGCAGTGCCTGACTTTGCTATTTCATATATCTTCTGTCCCGCAAAGGCTTTTACTTTTTCAAGAATCTCTTCGTTCTGAACAGGTTTAGCATATTCTCTTTTTCCTGTAACTCCTTTTTTATCTCTTAATTCCTGTTGTGCTTTAATCTGGGCTGGATTGCTTCATGGGCTATTTCCAATACTTTTACCAGGTCTTCTTCGCTGCACTCTTTTGATTCACCTTCCACCATCATCAGGTTTTTTTCGGTAGCTGCAATAATAAAGTCCATATCAGCAGCTGCTAAATTGGGCAAGGGAAGGATTTACTGAAATTCCGGCTACCTAAGCACGAACTCCTTGATATAATTTCTTTAATAGGAATATCCGATACAGCCAATGCTGCAGATGCTGCCAGGCAAGCCAATGCATCTGGCATAACTTCACTATCACTTGAAATAAGCGTTATAATTACCTGAACTTCACAGTAATAATCTTCCGGAAACAAAGGACGAAGCGCACGATCAATCAAGCGGCTAACCAATACCTCATAATCATTCAGTCTTCCTTCGCGCTTGAAAAATGAGCCTGGAATACGACCAGCCGAAGAAAACTTTTCCATATAGTCCACACTAAGCGGAAAAAAACTTTGACCCGGTTTGGGCTCTTTATTGGCAACAACCGTTGCAAGCATAATACAGTTACCCTGGCGCAGTAACAGCGCCATCTGCCTGGCGGGCCAGCTTACCGGTTTCTATGGTAACGTCGCGTCCGCCGCCTAAGTCAAATGAAACACTAATTGGTTGAGAAAGCATAAATAATTTGCATTTAAAAACCTACAGCATGGTGTATAAGGTGGAGAAAAATACGGAAATGCGGTAAGCTGGGTAGATAAATACAAAATGAGCAGTCTATAAACCAATAGGCCCTTAACAAAAGTTTGTTGGGAATAGCGAGAGAAGGAGAATTTCATTTTCTGATTCCTAATTTTTCAATCAGTTCGCGATAACCTTTGAGGTTATGTTTGCTGAGATAAGACAACAAACTCTTTCTCTCCCCTACTAATTGTAAAAGCCCCCTGTTTGAAGAGAAGTCTTTTTTATTAGCCTGAAGGTGTTTTGAAATATGGGCAATACGTTCTGTAAGTAGTGCTATCTGTGCTTCAGTAGAACCTGTGTTAGTGGCACTACCGCCGAATTCTGAAAATACTTTTGCTTTTTTTTCTGCGACTAATGTTGGCATCTCAATTTTTTTTAAAACATCCCAAAATTTATTCAACTTATTTGGCCGCAAAGGTATGAAAATATGGTAAAAAGCAGAATTTATTTTTAAGTATAATAGAGGCTTTTTTAAAGCAACTGGAATCAGCGTAAATGTTTAAGGTTTAACCCGTACAGTACCACGAAAACAATTCCAATAAAACACATTAATAAAGTATTACCCATTGAAACTATATTACCGGTTCCAAATGATATAACCG
>JBGALP010000233.1:0-7772 GCA_044223805.1 Agriterribacter sp. | reverse complement strand
TTAAGCGCCAGCCATTATTAATAAACCCATTATCATTCGCGGGTCCCTGCATGGCAAAGGCAGACATAAATGGAGATAAACTGGAAGATATTTTTATTGGCGGTGGTAGCGGAACTCCATGCGCTATATTTATACAGCAACCAAACGGACAATTTGTACAAAAAAACGAACCTGTATTTGATACGGATAAAAATTGTGAAGATGCAGACGCCGCTATAGTGGATATAAATGGTGATGGCTTCCCGGATATATATGTTGCCAGCGGCGGCTATCATAATTACGGTGCGGAAGATGCCGCATTGCAGGATCGGTTATACATTAACGATGGTAAAGGCAATTTTGCAAAAGCAATAGATGCCTTACCCAAAATGCTGACCAGCAAAAGTTGTGTTCGTGCTGCTGATATAAATGGTGATGGCTTTGTTGATTTTTTTGTTGGAGGGAGAGTTATACCGGGTAAATATCCTGAAACGCCACAGAGCTTTATATTATTGAATGATGGCAAAGGGAAATTTACAGATGCCACCACAAATATATCACCTGCTTTGCAAAAAGCCGGGTTGGTTACAGATGCTGCATGGTTAGATATTAATAACGATAAAAAACAAGACCTCGTAGTTGTGGGAGAATGGATGCCTGTAAAAGTGTTTGTTAATAACAATGGCAAGCTCGAAGATAAAACCGCATCGTACTTTGACAAACCTTGCAGCGGTTGGTGGAACAGGTTAGTTGTTGAAGATATGAACGGAGATGGTAAGCCAGACCTGATAGTGGGTAATGAAGGACTCAACACACAATGTAAAGCAAACGATAAGGAACCTGCTGAGATGTATTTTAAAGACTTTGATGATAACGGCTCCGTTGATCCCTTTCTTTGTTTTTATATCCAGGGTAAATCTTATCCTTATGTAAGTCGTGATGAACTGCTGGATCAGATGGCAAGTATGCGAACGAAGTATACCACGTATGAAGAGTATGCAGACAAAACCATCAATGATATTTTCAGTAATAATGAATTGTCGGGTGCGCAACATTTATCAGTAAATTGTTTAAGCACCAGTTACCTTGAAATGGGTGCTGATGGAAAATTCCATTCAAAGCCCCTACCTCTACAGGCGCAGGAATCTCCGGTATACACTATTACAGTGTTAGATTACGATAAAGATGGGAAAAAAGATATGTTACTCTGCGGTAATATCAATAAAGCAAGACTCAGGTTTGGTAAATCGGATGCGAACTACGGTGTGTTGTTAAAAGGAAACGGCAAGGGCGATTTTACATATGTTCCTCAATGGGAATCTGGCTTTAACATATGGGGCGATGTAAGAAGTGTGGCTCATGTAAATAATATGCTGTTGTTTGGCATTAACCAAAACGATGTAAAAGCATATAAATTCAAATAATTTAAAGGTGATGAGGAAAAAACTTTGGCTCATTTCAAATTATCGTTCGGGATTTCCAGATGGGCGGTGGAGACACCGCGCAGGGCTACGCTCCATGTTGGTGTCTTCACCAACCTTTGAAATTTTGAAATTTATACCAATATTGCTTTTTCTAATTGTGATAACTCTTCTTTCTGCCTGTTCAAAAAAAGAAAAAAAAGCTGCTCATCTCACCACTGATCATATCAGTAAAGTAATCGGGGAAATGACGCAGATCATGATCCACGATGTAAGCAACCCGCCGCTTGCTGCACGTTTTTTTAGCTACGCTTTTTTATCGGGATATGAAATTATTTCGCAAAACGATTCGGCGTTTAAATCGTTTCATGGTGTAGTAAATAAATATCCTTTAATACAGAAGCCTGATACTATTACCGGCTATGATTACCAATTGTCGGCATTATTGGCAATGATAGCAACCGCAAAAAAAATGCAGCCATCAGGTACAAGACTGGAAGCATTGGAAAAAGCCATTATTGACTCCTGTTTAAAAGATGGATTGGACGAAGAACAGATTGCTCAATCAAAAAAGTACGCTGCGATTGTCACCAAAGCCATACTGGCTTATGCAAAGGGAGATGATTATGTTAAGATTAGTAATCTTCAACGTTACGCTCCATTAAAAGGCGAACAATACTGGTATCCCACACCGCCTGCATATTTACCGGCAGTGGAACCTCATTTTAATACCGTGCGTCCGTTTTTTCTCGATTCTGCCAATCAGTTTGAACCTCCGCCACCGGTTCCATTCTCAAAAGACAAGAACTCCCTGTTTTACAAAATGCTTAATGACAACTATAAGCAGGGAGAAAATTTTCTTACAGAAGATCACAGGCTTATTGCCGCTTATTGGGATTGTAATCCATTTGCGGTGCAGGATGACGGGCACATGATGGTGGGGTTAAAAAAAATGTCGCCTGGAGCACATTGGTTGGGCATCACCGGTATTGTGTGTAAAGACGCTAAAAAATCATTCAATGAATCTTTTTTTATCCATACGATGGTTGCGATGGGTTTGATGGATAGCTTTATTGGTTGCTGGAATGAAAAATATTTCAGTAACCGTGTACGTCCTGAAACGGCTATCAGGAATATTCTTGATCCCCACTGGAAGCCATTGTTGCAAACACCTCCCTTTCCCGAATACCTGAGTGGACATTCCTGTATTTCTTCTACTTCACAAATCATTCTTTCGCGCTATATTGGCGAAAATGTAGCATTTACTGATACCGTGGAGGTGTCGTTCGGGTTGCCTCCCCGCCATTTTACTTCCTTTAAACAGGCCGCAGCCGAAGCGGCGATATCCCGTTTTTACGGTGGCATTCATTATATGGATGCTATAGACAATGGACTGGTGCAGGGAGAGAAAGTAGGAAAATACGCACTGGAAAAAGCAAAAACTGTTTTTTAGGGCAAACGATTGCATAACACTGTTATTGGTTTTATCGGTACTTTAGTGCCTATATCTATCTTAAACTCTTCATCAATAACATGAAAGCAAAACAAAAAAATTCCAGGCGCCTCTTCTTGAAAAATTCAATAGGCGCACTGGCGGCATTTACTATTGTGCCACGCCATGTATTGGGAGGTCAGGGATACCTGGCTCCAAGTGATACGCTCACCAAAGCCATTGTGGGTGTTGGTGGTATGGGCCGCGGACATATAGAATATGCCGGCACTAAAGTGGTAGCCGTTTGTGATGTAGATTCGAGGCATATTCAATTGGCATTAGATGCTATGGGTGGTGGCAAAGGCGTAAAAACGTTTAAGGATTACCGTGAGCTGATCACTTTACCAGAAGTAGATATTGTACATATTGCAACTCCGCCGCACTGGCACGGTATTATAGCTGCAGACGCGGCGCGTGCAGGTAAAGATATATGGTGCGAAAAGCCAATGACCCGTACGATTGGTGAAGGCAAACGCCTGGTAGAAGCAGTGCAGGCTAATGGCAGAATTTTCCGTTTAAATACATGGTTCAGGTTCTCCGATAATTTTTATGGCATGAACACCACCGTAAAACCAATTAAGAAACTGGTTGAAAGCGGCATGCTGGGTTGGCCACTAAAGGTTACGGTTAGTCGCCATACCGGTTTTGACTGGAAGTTTTTCTGGGTGGGGAAAACCCACCTGGAGCCAGAAACTGTTCCTGCGGAATTAGACTATAATATGTGGCTTGGACCAGCGCCGTATAAACCATATAATGCGCATCGTGTACACACCACTTTCCGTGGCTATTGGGATTATGATGGTGGTGGTTTAGGTGATATGGGCCAACATTATATTGATCCTATTCAATACTTTTTAGGTAAAGATGATACCAGCCCGGTATCAGTAGAAATTGATGCACCACAACAGCATGATGACGCGGTGGGTACATGGCGCAAAATTACTTATACATATGAAGATGGTTGCCAGATTATATTGGATGGCGCCGGTACTGAAGAAAAAGCCGCTTATATAGAAGGGCCAAAAGGAAAAGTATTTAAAGGATTTCAGAGTGATATTCCTGATTTTGAAAAGAAGCTCGCCGCGTTTCCTGATCCGTTGCCACAGGTAACAGATTTTGTAGACGCCGTAAAGAACAGGAAAAAATTTGCACTTAATGAACAGAACGGGCATCGTTCCTGCACTATTGTAAATATGGGAAAGATTGCATTACAATTAGGACGTAACCTCAAATTCGATCCCGTAAAGCAGGAGTTTATTGATGATGAAGGTGCAAACCGTTTGCTCAATCCGCCATTGCGTGAACCCTGGTTCATTTAATCGGTCATCATACATAATCAATACTGTTTCATAAAAAATCATAACAACACATAACTATATTATAATGCGACAATTATTTTTATCCTTTCTTCTGCTCTGCGGGTTATATAGTGTTACTATAGCTCAAACAGACGCGAACAGGACAACCTCAACCAAGATTGCCGATCTGCTGGCAAAAACACCGGCAGATGATGCTGCGCAACTTAAGGCAAATGCAGCGGCGGTAGCTGATCTTGGTGTTAGCGGTATAGCAGAACTGGTAAGTAAATTAAATGCCGGTGGTGATGATACCCGTTTGCATTATGCCATTAATGGGTTCTCTTATTTTGCTACTCAAACGGGCAATGAAAAATGGCGTGACCTTGCTGTAAAAGGATATGGAGATGCCTTGACAAAACTTACCGATAAAGAAGCACAGTTGTTTATTATTACACAGCTTGAGCATGTGGGTAAGGATGATGCTATCGGTTATCTGCAACCGTTTTTAAAAGATGACCGTTTGTCTGATGCCGCTGCGCGTGCACTGGCAACTATAAACAGTGAGGTATCTAACAAAACATTGGTGCAGGCTTTAAGCAGCGCTTCAGGAAATGCGCAGTTATCCATTATACAGGCGTTAGGAGATACCCGTTACCGTGAGGCGGCTCAGCCCGTTGCTGCGTTGGCCACATCTGCAGATGCTAAAACAGCGAAAGTAGCGCTGTATACGTTGGCAAATATTGGTGATCCATCATCTGCCAAAATATTAAGTGATGCGGCTGCTAAAAGCAATTACACTTATGATGTAACAGATGCAACTGCTTCATACATTAAATACCTGAACCAATTGGTGGCAGGCGGTAAAACAGCAGAAGCTGAAAAAGCTGCGAAACAATTATTAAAAACAGCCACAGCCGATGAACAGGTGCATACCCGTACTGCTGCTTTACAAATTTTAACCGGCATACAAGGTGAAAATAGTACTGCGTTATTAACGGGTGCTATGAAGGATAAGAATGCGGAGTATCGTGAAGCTGCATTAAAATTCGCGCAGCCTTATATCAATAATGCCAGTGCTGTACAATGGGTTAAAGCATTTAATAAATCAGGTGCTGCTCCGCAGGCAGAAATGATCAGGATGTTTGGCAATAAAGCGGTAACAGCTGCATTGCCGGTAGTATCGCAGTCATTAAACAGCAAAGATGGAAATGTGAAACTGGCTGCAATAGCAGCAATCGGTAAAATAGGTCAGCAGGAAGCATTGCCTCAATTATTAGCGTTACTAAAGACAGCTACTCCTGAAGAAGCCGCTGCTGTAAAATCTGCTTTGTTGTCAATAAAAGGTGATGATGTAGTATCAAAAGTAGGTGGTGCATTGGCTGATGCTTCTCCTGCCGGAAAAGCTGCTGTAATTGATGTGTTGGGCGCCCGTGCTGATGATAATATGATGAAGGAAGTATTGCCGCTGATGAACAGCGCTGATACAGCAGTAAGCAAATCTGCCCGTGCTGCTATCAGGCAAATGGCTTCACCAAAACAATTGCTTCAATTATATCCTTTGTTGTTAAGTTCAAAAAACACACGGGATGCAAATGATATACAGGGCGCTTTGGTTGCCGCGTTCAACAGGATACCCGATGCTGCTAATCGTAGTAAAGCTGCGATTAACTTATTGAATAAAGCACCTGAAGACAAAAAGTCGTTATTCTATAATGTGTTATCCGGTATTGGTGGTAAAGAAGGCTTACAAACCGTAGCATCTGCATTTACTAACGGTAGCGATGCAGCGAAGAAAGACGCGATCGTTGCGTTAGCTAACTGGAAGGGTGGATTGGGAACTACAGCATTATACCAGTTGCTGCAGCAAACCGGAAAGGGTGCATCTCACACTAAAGATGCAGTGGATGCTTTTGTAAAGCAGATAAGCATTTCCGGTGCCAATGGCGCAGAGAAATTGATTATGCTTCGCGATGCCATGGAATATGCACAAACAACCGGGCAGAAAAAGGAAATATTATCCGAAGTTGAAAAATGCAAAACATTTCAGGCACTCTTGTATGCAGGCAGTTTTTTAGATGATGCTGATGTTCAAAAGGAAGCCGGTTCTGCCGTGATGAATATAGCGTTGGCTGATAAAAACATTTACGGTGATAACGTACGTGCCTTGCTTGAAAAAACAATTGGCGTATTAAAAGGTTCAGAAAGCGATTATCAGAAAGAAGCCATCCGTAAACATTTGGCAGCAATGCCAAAAGGTGTTGGTTTTGTTCCATTGTTTAATGGTAAAGATCTTACAGGTTGGAAGGGCCTGGTTGCTGATCCGGTTAAGAGGGCAAAGATGGATGCTAAAACATTGGCCAAGGATCAGATGAAAGCTGATACGGTAATGCGTAATGGATGGGGTGTAAAAGATGGACTGTTGGTATTTAATGGTCATGGTGATAACCTGTGTACAGAAAAAAAATATGGCGATTTTGAAATGTATGTTGACTGGAAGATTACCAAAGATGGTGATGCGGGTATTTACCTGAGAGGCACACCGCAGGTGCAGATATGGGATACATCACGTGTAGATGTTGGCGCACAGGTTGGCTCCGGTGGTTTATACAATAATCAAAAAAATGAAAGCAAACCATTGGTAATGGCTGATAATGCTATTGGTGACTGGAACACTTTTCACATTACCATGGTTGGCGACCAGGTAACTGTTTACCTGAACGGACAGCTTGTAGTAAATGGTGTGCCACTTGAAAATTACTGGGATCGTAACCTGCCTATATTCCCCGAAGAGCAGATTGAGTTGCAGGCACATGGTACGTATGTGGCTTACCGTGATGTATACATCAGGGAGATTCCACGCCCACAACCTTACACACTTACTGATGCGGAGAAGAAAGAAGGATTCAAAATTTTATTTGATGGTACAAACCTGCACGAATGGACCGGTAATAAAACCGCTTATACTATAGAAGATGGAACGCTGGCTGTATATCCTAAAAAAGGTGGAAGCGGCAATTTGTATACCACCAACGAGTATAGCGATTTTGTTTATCGCTTTGAATTCAAACTTACACCAGGCGCTAATAATGGTGTGGGCATACGTGCACCATTAACAGGCGATGCCGCTTACGAGGGTATGGAAATACAAGTATTGGATAACGATGCGGATATATACAAGGATCTTAAGCCTTATCAGTATCATGGGTCTGTATATGGCATCATTCCAGCAAAAAGAGGATTTCTTAAACCATTAGGCGAGTGGAACGAAGAAGAGATTGAAGCAAAAGGAAACAGGATAAAAGTTACACTTAATGGAACCGTTATATTAGATGGTGATATAGCAGAAGCATCAAAAGATGGTACAGCAGATCACAGAGAACACCCGGGACTGATGAATAAAACCGGTCATATCGGCTATCTTGGTCACGGGGATATTTTATACTTCAGGAATATCAGGATAAAAGATTTGGCTCCTCCGCCACCTCCACCTCCTGCAAAAAAGAAAAAGAAATAAGCGTCTAAAAAAGAGCAAAACAAAAATGCGATCATTTACGATCGCATTTTTGTTTTATGAACAGTTCC
>JBGALP010000232.1:0-7896 GCA_044223805.1 Agriterribacter sp. | reverse complement strand
AGAAACAACAGCAGCGTTGAGCCGTATCCGTGAGATGGCGCGCGATTATGGAACAACAATAGCAGATATTACTACACAATGGGTAATAGCCAATCCCGCTATCACCTGCGCACTTATTGGCGCAAGAACCATAGATAAATTAAAAGAAAACATCCGCTCAGCTTCCGTTAAGCTACCTGCTGATATTAAGCAGGCGCTGGATGATGTTACCCACCAACTAAAAGAATCTATGGGTAATCACTTTGATTATTATGAAAGCCCGGAGAATGACAGAACGTTGTAAGCAGCTTCGATCTACTTTTTAAATATGGTGGATTCGCGTTCTATGATTTTTCCATTTACATTTACGATCATCGGAATGTGATTATTATTTTTTATTCTTCGCATGGCAAGTTCAATACTGATGCTTGCCATTTGTTCACAAGGTTGAAGGTAAGTTGTGAGTGGATACTTAAGATACTGAGCATACTTCATATCATCATAGCCGCAGATCAGGTAGTCTGACGTAGCCTTGATATTCATCTTTTCCAGGGAGGCGAGTAAAACAGCGGCAGTAGAATCGTTGGCACAGATGATGCCGGTTTTGCCATGCACGATCTTCATTGTTTTTATATATTCAATGTCAGCAGGATTTCCGCAGTAAATATGCTGCTGAGTAAACGGTAATTTATTTTTTAACGCCATATCCCTTACGCCTGACAGGCGGAGATCTACAGAATTAGCAGAATCCGGACGATAAAAAAAGTGAATATACTCGCAGCCTTGTTGTATGAGATGTTGTGCCATAACACCGCCTGCCGAAAAATTGTCCAGCCACACTATATCGTATCCTTTTGCTTCCGGGGGAATGTTTAAACCACGGTCAATTAAAACAAGCGGGATTTTTGCATGGATGATCTTGTTAAATATGCTTGCGTTTATTTCATCTGCATCGGGTAGCCGCTCCAATGGAGAAAATAAAATCGCATCTACCTTTTGCTGTATACAATTTTCGCAATCATGTTCAATCTGTGATTTTCTGATTTCCGCGTTACTGGCAGTAGCGCCTTCCCACAAACAATTGATCTCGTTTTTTCTTGAAAACTGTAATATCTGGTCGTTGATTATGCTGAATATCTCAGATTCACCCGAGCTCGGCAATAACAGCCCGATTGTATACGGAGATTTTATACTGATATACGTAACCTCCGATCCATATCCTCTTTTTTTCGTGATAAACCCTTCATGCTGTAATTGATTATACACTTTAGCGATGGTGGGGCGGGAGACTGAATGCTGTTTTGCAATAGTTTCTTCAGAAGGTAATAATGCTCCATTCTTATACACTCCGCTGATTATTCCTTGTTTTAAAGCTTCAAATATCCCTGGTTGTTTTCTACGCAATTACCTAGGCTTTTGTTTTATTAAAAATAATTCCATTCGCATAACTATATTTATAATACATTTTTTGCGCCTCAAATGTAAACTAAATGTAAACATAATACAACTAAAAAATATTGAATAAAATAATAACAATGGTGTCCTTTTAATATAAATGAACAAAAAAATTGTAAAATCAGCTTGAAATGATATTTTCGCTACTGCTTAAGTTTATTTTAAAATATACATTTACTTTACATTTACTTAACTTGTTCATCGCAAGGGTAAAAAAGTGCCGACTGGTTAGGAGAATCAAAAATTAGTGTATAAAACAAATATTATTCATTATAACCCTACAAACAGTTTCATGAAACGCGTTACCTGTTACTTATCAGCTTGCCTGCTGTTATTGATGTCTTGCACCGGAACCACTCCCGTATTCGATGACGCGGTTGCGACCTGGTCTTTTGCCGACCTCAATGATCAGTCTGGCTTAAACAGTCAACTACAGAAACAAGGTTCAGTACAATTGGTTAAGCTGGAGGGGAAAGAAAAGCCTGCCTTACCAGGAAGTGGGAACGATGGAAAAGCTGTATATCTTGATGGTTCTTCCTCCCTTACTGCAGAACAGGACGTAAACGAGGAACTTAACATAACCGGTAAAGAAATAACCCTGTTTGTAAGAATGAAAGCAGACTCTATAAAGGAATACAACCCTTTATTCAACAAGTCTGGCAACGACCAGACAATAGCTTACAGTGCAGCATTACACAAAAAAGAAGATGGTGTATACATTGAAGTAATGCTTGGCAGTGATAATATTGGCGGCGCACATCTTTTAAAGTATAAATTATTAAAAGAGGAATTATTGCAGTGGCATGATATCCTGTTCCGTTTCAATGGAAAAGTTTCAGAATTATATATAGATGGCGGTTTGCGCGATAATGAAATTACAGAAGGGGAAACCCGTAACTGGAATCACAGTCCTGTAATAATCGGCGCTCAATATAAAGAACCGTATACTCATGGCGATAGTGCAAAAAACAATATTGAGGCTACCTTTAAAGGATGGATTGATTGTATAGCAATATGGAACAGCTATTTGCCCGATGCCAGGGTGGCTGCTTTATCGGGCATAGCTGTAGTAAAAAAAGATGGATTGCCACAATATTATACTGAAAAATACCGTCCGCAATTTCACTTTACAGCAAAGAAGAACTGGTTAAATGATCCCAACGGGTTGGTATACTACAACGGCACCTATCACCTGTTTTTTCAATACATGCCTCCGCACAGGCTGGGGGCCTATAAAGATTGGGGGCATGCTACCAGTACAGACCTTGTACATTGGGAACAGATACCACAACATATTACACCTCACAAGGTGTGGGGCGGTTGCTGGTCGGGATCAGCAGTAGTAGATGCGAACAATGCTTCAGGGTTTTCAAACCGGCAAGGAAAAACCGATAATTGCTTTTATTACTAACGGTGGTAATCCGGGTGATGGTATTGGACCGGAGTGTACTCAGTGCATAGCATATAGTACCGATGGAGGAACCACGTTTACTTATTATGATCAAAACCCTGTCATCAAAAATATACACGGTTCCAACCGCGATCCCAAAGTAGCCTGGGATAAATTAAGTAAGAAGTGGATCATGTCGTTGTATATGGATAAGGACAACGATTTTGGATTGTTTTCATCTACAGATCTGAAGCAGTGGGATTATTTATCAACCGTTTCTCTAAAAGGAGTGGCAGAATGTCCGGGTTTTGAACCGTTGCCGGTTGACGGCGACTCATCCAAAATGAAATGGCTGCTTTCCGGAGCAAACGGTAACTATGTTGTTGGCTCGTTTGATGGTAAAAACTTCAAGTCTGAAACGGGCGTGCAAATAGCAGATTACGGCAAAAACTTTTATGCGGGTCAAATATGGAGCAACACGCCTGATGGCAGAACGGTACACATAGCGTGGATGCCTACAAAACCCTACCCGGGAATGCCGTTTGAACAGCAGATGAACTTTCCTACAGAAATAAAGTTGAAAACAACACCATCTGGCATACGCATGTTTAGAATGCCGGTTCAGGAAATCAGCAACCTGTACGACAAAGAAATCAAATGGAAGAAGGTGCTGAATAAGCAGTCGGAAAATCCACTAAAAGAACTAAATGCTGATGTGTATGATATGAGCCTGGAAGTTGATGTAAAAAAGGCCGCTTCCTTTGATATTTCCATCAGGGGAGCCACCATTCATTACGATGCCGCAAAGAAAATGCTTTATTGCGGCGGAAAGTGGATACCCAATATTTTTGTGCCTGAGGACTGGCGCGCTTTATCAGGTGATAAAATTACCGATTTAAATACAATGGGTCAGGCACCTCTGGCACCCATAAACGGAAAGATTACATTGCGCATATTGGTAGACAGAACTACTATTGAAATATTTGGTAACGATGGACAGGTGGTTATAACATCCTGCTTCATGCCTGATGATGCTATTTCTTACGCTTTGCATTCCGACGGCGAAATAAATGTTACTGCGGAAATACACTCATTAAAATCTGCCTGGGAAAACAAAAAGCTCCAGTAAACACATTCAGCTTGATCTATAGAATATCTTTAAAAATTAAATAACGGAAATGAGAAAATCAATTTTGATTATATTGAGTAGCATCCTGCTGGTGCATGCTGGTATGGCGCAACACGTGCAGGAATCTGCTAAAATGGAGTTACTAAGTCCTTTTTTTTCTTTCAAAACAAAAGCTGCTCCTCAAAGCATCCTCAACAAAAGTTACACCAATGGCAGTTTCTCTGCAGGAAAAAGGGAAGATGGCTTCACCATAAAAATGTCGGTAAGCCTCAGCAATACAATAAAGGAACAATCACTTTTGGAAATACCAGGCATAGTATCTGTAAATCTGAAACAGGAAGATCCTGCCAATCGTAACAGACAAAATTATCCGGCCTCCGCTATGAGCGATGGATCTGTTCCTGTGCTGGAAGCTACAATCACCCTCACATCACCCTTAGAAAAAGTTTTTACCCGTGAAATGACGATTGGATTTCCGTTAGCGGCGCTAAAAAATCCATGGAGTGAACATGAAGTCATTTTAAACTTTACTGCTGTACGATGGACCATGTATGTAGACAGCCAGGTTATGGACAATGATTTTGCAATAGGATACCCCAACTTTGGAGAAAGCAATTCATGGGAAATTAATTCCAATTATGTAAGCCATGCAGCTATATCTTTTCCGGTAATGGCAGCAGAAAGAGATATAACAAAGAAAAGTGAGTTTACGCCGGAAGTACAATATTGGATGCCGCGTGGGCACAATGCCTGGGTGGGTGATGTTGCTACGCTTTATTACCAGGGGCGGTATCATGTGTTTTACCTCTTCGACAGAAGGCATCATGCCAGCAAGTTTGGTGTTGGCGGGCATTATTTCGAGCATTTTTCTACTTCAGATTTTAAGACGTGGACCGAACATGAAGCCGCCGTGCCTATAGAAGAACAATGGGAAACGATCGGTACCGGATCGCCTTTTGTATTTAACAATAAACTCAATATTGCGTATGGGCTTCATACCTCACGCATTTACCCTGATGAAAAAACAATGACTTTTCAACAAAAAGCATATTATGAAAAGTACGGCAAAAGCGGGGGCTTTCCTTTCGATCTTACCAGTGGGTATCCTTCAGGAGCCAGTTATGCTTTTAGTCAGAATGGCGTAGATGATTTTAAGAAATCAAAAATGTTGTTTCATTATTGTGAAAACCCAAGTGTGTATATTGATCCGGAAGGAAAATTAAAAATGATTGCCAACTTCAGGGCAAAAGGAATGTGGGCTTCAGAAACACTCGACAGCAACTGGCATAGTATCAATGTTGATTTCCCCCCGGGCGGCGATTGTACTTTTTATTTCCGCTGGGGCAAATTCGACTATATTATAGGTGGGTTTGTAAATCTTTGGCGTAAGCCAGCAAATGCAGGCGATGAGGGCTGGGTTGATATGGTAAACCAGGGACTTGATTTTTACAACGGTATTAATGTGCCGGCCATTACAAAAATTAATGATGGGCGTTATTTAATGGCAGGCTGGTTCCCGGTTCGCAATGGATGGGGTGGTCCCTTTGTTGTACACGAATTGATACAGAATGCCGATGGGAGAATCCGTACCAAATGGATGAAAGAGTTGCTACCCGCTACCAGCGATACGGTAGTGCTGGCCAAAAATATAGATAAGGTGGTGTCATTTCCTGTTAAAGAAAAGTCTTTTATCATCAGTTTTGATGTGTATCCTTCAAAGAAAAAAGCCGGCAAACTGGCTGTTTCTTTTTTGTCGTCCGCTAACGATGCATACAACAAAGCTTGTGAATTCCAGATTGATACAAAAGCGTTAACCGCTCAATACGGTTCAGCAATAAAAGATGCTTTTGCTGCGCCTGAGCCATCATTAAGACAGGAAGGATCGCCACAAAGTGTAGGAAACTATGCCATAGAAAATATTACAGGAACTGATAAACCTTTTACGGTGAGAATACTTGTAAAAAGTAATGCTAAATTGGGAGGATCCATTGTAGATGCTGAAATAGCTGGTCAAAACACGATGATCTCATACCGTCAGGATCTTACTGTTGAAAACATTTCCTTTAACCTGTTGGAAACCGGTATCCGTAATATCAAAATAATGAAAATTGAAAATGACTAAATAGCGGCAGCGATTTGAAAAGATTTTCTCTAAGTTGCTTTGTAATAAATAGTATTGGTGATCAAATGCCCAATCATTTCCATTAACTCAATTGCGTCAAATGAAAAATGTTTCTACATCTACTAAAGATTACATCATTACCAAAACGCTCATACGCGCGGCCATTGTTGCTTCCTTAGGAGGTTTATTGTTTGGGTTTGATACCGCTGTAATAGCAGGTACTACTTCATCCATAGAAACCTTATTTAATCTTTCAGAATGGTCAATGGGGTTCGTGGTTTCATCGGCGCTTATAGGAACCATTATAGGCACCCTCGTATCTTCAAAACCAGGTGATATATGGGGCAGACGCCAGAGCCTGAAGATGCTGGGATTTTTATTTGTTGTATCGGCATTGGGCTGCGCATTTGCGTGGAACTATTGGTCGCTGTGTATTTTCAGGCTTATAGGTGGTTTAGCAATAGGTGGTTCTTCCGTACTCGGGCCAATGTATATTGCGGAGATCTCGCCGGCAAAGCTGAGGGGTAGATTGGTTATATTATTTCAGTTTAATGTTTGCCTCGGTATTCTTCTTGCCTATTTATCAAATGCCTTGATTGAGGTATTAAACCTCGACGCGCTTCATGTGCAGTGGAGGGTGATGTTGGGTATGGGCGCTTTACCGGCGGTGATTTTTACAGCTATGCTCTATACTATTCCAAGAAGTCCAAGGTGGTTGATGCTGGTAAATAAAGATGATGAGGCGCGAAGTGTATTGCAGCAAATTGGCGAAGTACAAATAGACAAGGAAATGGAAGAAATTAAAGCATCACTACAATCGGATGCAGGACAGTTTAAGGAAAAGCTGTTTCAAAAAAAATACCTGTATCCCATCTTCCTGGGAGTTGCTGTAGCTGCGTTTAATCAATTTTCTTTTGTTAACGGATTTCTATATTACTTAAATGATACATTAAATGAAATAGGTGCCAAATTCGGTGGCAAATTTCAACCTGTAATTATTGGCCTTGCCAATTTAATTGCAGTTACCGTTGCGCTATTAACCATTGATAAAATAGGCAGAAAAAAATTATTGTTGATCGGATCGTGGGGAGCGGCAATTCCTTTGGCTTTGTGCGCTTATATAGCCTGGAGCAGGAACTTCATTGAATTGTTTCCGTGGAGTATAGCCACTTTCATTTTATTTTTCTCCTACTCTCAGGGAGCAGTAATATGGGTGTATATAAGCGAGGTATTTCCCAATAAGGTGAGAAGCAAAGGACTATCCTTAGGCAGTTTCACCCATTGGGCATTAGCGGCTATTGCGGCACAGGTATATCCGGTAATTGTGGCTATTCCTACAATTGGATTATCCATCCCTTTTGTTGTTGGCGCAATTATGATGGTTGTACAATTTTTTGTTGTGTGGTTTTGGTTTGTTGAAACCAAAGGAGTTCCATTGGAACAATTAGAAGAAAAACTCGGTGTTACATCCAAAGAACAACCTGTATAAAAACAGGTATGGAAGGTCTGTTACCTCAATACGGTCTGGAACTTTATTACTATATAAATGAGCGTTGGTAATTAAAGAATATTATGCATTTTATTGGAATTGATATTGGCACAACTTCTATCTGTGGTATTGTTTACAATCTTTTAAATCAAACAACAACAACTGTAACTATTGCTAATAAATCCATGATAGAATCCGACAAGCCCTGGGAAAAGATACAGGATCCCGAATGGATTATTGCATGTATTAAACGAATTATAAAAAAGTTTGAACTGGAGTACAATGATATAAAGGGGATCGGAATAACAGGGCAGATGCATGGGATTGTTTAT
>JBGALP010000005.1:0-57656 GCA_044223805.1 Agriterribacter sp. | reverse complement strand
TTTGCAATATATGATTATTGGTAACAGCACTGTTTCTGCCGGAGATATACTGGTTCATATATCCTGCTTCAACATCAAACTTCTTACTGCACCTGTATCCAAGCGCAAGGTATGCCCTGTTCTGGTCGAAGGTTTTTCCGTTTACGTTTGATTTGTCGCCGATATTTAAGAATACTTCATTCTGTACCGCTCCAAACGCACCGTGGGTAAACTGCTTTTCACCGCTGAAGGGAATTACACTTCTGAAGAAATACCGGAACCTGTTGGCATAAGCATAACCATCTTTTTGTAATTCGTTATTGGCAGCAACCGTTTTACTAAGAAAACGTTGTTCCAGCCTGAAGCGGTGTGCCAACGGAAAAAAAGCAACATTATGCGATACGGTAAACTGTTCCCATATACGGTGTTCGGGGAAGTAACCGGTTAAACCAGATGCTGTTCTGCGGCCATGTATAAACGCATATCCCGCCGTAAGAATTTTATTTTTAGAAACATTGTAGTTTAGCCCCGGCCGAAGCAATAATGCCTGTACATGCTGCACCTGGTTTGTACTTCTTAATTGCACATCATAATAAAAACTGAGTTTGTGTTTAAGCTTGATGGTATTGAACGATGCAAACCATCCATTAAACTGTGCCTGGGAGTTTGCTTTTACCCATGTAAATAATATCACTAAAAAGGGAATAGCCGTTCTTATTAAAAGCCATTTGTGTATGTGCATACCATTGTTTTTTTACATCAAAATATTATTAACCGGCATTAATGCCGGCGGTAATTCTTTTTCATCCAGCATTTCTCTCAAATCAATTTCTATTGTCCTGGTCATAGCAGTTATGGGAACATCATTCGCGCCTCCCTCAAAAGGATTTTCTGTGCTTTCTCCTACTTTTTCCATTGCCATAAATATCCAGCCTACTATGGCACTGAAAGGTATAGTTAACCAAACCATTACATCACCCAGTTTTTGAAATTCGTTCAGCATTCCAAATGGAATTAATGCTACAAAACAACGGATGAATAATTGATTGATGGTAGCAAACTGTCTCGGGTAAGGAAAGTTTTTGATACGCTCACATTTGCCTTGCTGTTCATATAAATTTACCAGCAGATTTTCCATTTCAACATGATTCAACGGATCCAGTAATCCCTTTTCTCTTAATGTTTTTAACTGCGCCGATTGCAGGCTGATGATATGTGTTGCACGATTCTTTTTCGAAAGCACATATTGCAATTCTTCCTGCGATAAAAATTGTTGCAATATATCTTCCAGTTTTGAATTCCATTCATCAACGCCATACAGCTTACTGTATTCCAGGTTCGATACTTTGTTTTTAATGTTTTCCCATGTGCGAGACTCGCGGAGTTGAAACCGTAAAGCGCTTAGCCACGCTATATGCCGGTAAATCAATTGACGGTGAATAGTGGCATAATCCTGATTGTCATTATTGCCTACAAAGTCCTTTGCCATTATACCCCAGGACCGGCTTGTGTTTACTATAGCGCCCCAAATTTGCCTTGCTTCCCATAAACGGTTATAGGTTTGCGTGTTTCTGAATCCTACAATAAAAGCCGCGGCTGTACCAACCAATGCTATAGGCACCCAGGGCAATGCCAGCCATTTCCAATGCAACAACTGAAATAGTATTGTAGGAATAGCTGCAAACACTATTAAAACATAAATGTCTCTGCGTGTCCAGTATAAAAATTCTTTTAATGAATAACGGCGTCCTGCATGCATTGATAAAGATTTATATTACACACATTGTGATATTAAAAAGATAAAACTGATTTAACCATGCGGCAAAAATAAGGAATGAAGCTATAGTATCATGTATCCTGTTCTTCTCCGCGAAGCGCTCTTTCAATATTTTTATCGGGTACAAGCCACATAATAGCGATAATAAAAAGCAAAATTCCTGAAATGGCAGGATTGAAAAAGGCTATTATTATAGCTAATAAATAACCGGCAATAGAAAGAAAACCTTTTGCAGAGGATCTTTGAACGGCATTTTTAATTTTGCTGTCCTCCGTATATGTTTTTGAAATCATTTTTTGCAGTATAGTGAAGGAGATGCCGTTGATCAATAGCAGCACCGTATATAATATAACCGGATTTTTGCTGAAATGATTTTCTCCCATCCAATCTGTAGCAACGGGAATGAGTGACAACCAGAACAATAAATTAAGATTAGCCAACAGTATGCCTGAATTTATTTTTTTTGCAGTAAGCAGCAGGTGATGATGATTGCCCCAGTATATGCCTACAAATAAAAAGCTTAGCACATAACCTGAAAATACAGGCCAAAGTTCTTTTAATGATTCCCAATTGTCGCTATGGGGTACTTTTAATTCTAAAACCATTATGGTAATGATGATGGCAATTACGCCGTCGCTGAATGCTTCCAGTCTTGCTTTGGTCATATAAGTTAGTTTTGTGAATTTTTGTTGTATAAATTATATGTCAGGATGTTTTTAAAATTGTATAGTAGTTTCTTTACCTATATTCCATTTCGTAAACATGTCAGCCATTTTTCTGTTTTCCCCAAAGCGACGCTCACCTTGCTTAATACCGATATATAAGGGTAATAAGTTAAGGTGGCATTGGGTATTTTTATAGTCATAGTCATAGCCTTTGTATTTGATTCAAGTTAAACAGAATTGGGAGAAATTGATACAGGCAAGCTTATTTTTATTAATGCTGTGCAAAGGTGTGCTTAGCTACAATGGTATAGGTATATAGTTATCTGTTTTGTGCTGTGCTGGTAGCTTCAATAATTTGCCGGAGTATTTCATTTTCGTTTATAACGCGCATGCCTAACCGTACTACTATTAATTTTTTTGATGGGATGATAAATATATCCTGCCCTCCAAATCCATCCGCGAAATACATGTCTTCAGGTGCATCAGGATACCAGCGTTTGGAAGGATCATTCTTGTCGAAACCATTCAACCAAAAAAAATAGCCGTAGTGTTTCAACTTATCTGCGGAAGATGGTTGTGTGGATTCGTTTACCCACGCATCAGGTAATATTTGATCATTATTCCATTTGCCATTGTTGTAATACAGCAGTCCAAAGCGCGCAAAATCTCTTGCGGTAGCATAGGTATAGGAAGAGCCTACATAAGTACCTGAAGCATCTGGTTCAACAATTGTATGATACATCCCTATACGAAAGAACAAATCAGTATAAGGAAAACTGTGGTAATCTTTCTCACCAACTGTTTGCCTGATTATTTTACTTACAATATTGGCATTGCCGCTTGAATAATTAAATACGCTGCCAGGTGTATATTTAAGCGGCAAATGGGTTACATAGCCAGCCATATCTCCTTTTTTAAATAACATATTGGTAGCCTCGCTTGGACTCGCATAATTTTCCCAATACCTTAACCCTGATGTTTGTTGCAACAATTGCCGCAATGTTATAGTTTCTTTTTCAGTATGCTTCCATTCAGGTACGGGAGCGGGAGCATTAACCTGTAATTTGCCTTGTTTAACTAATATACCGGTAAGCGCCGCCGTTATACTTTTCGACATTGACCATCCCTGCATTGCCGTATACTTGTCAAACCCATCGGCGTATTGTTCAGCTATGATTTGCCCATTGTATACTATTAAAAACGCCCGCGTTTTCGCAGGATCTGGTTTTTTAAATATGGATTGAAGAATATTGTGTAATGCCTGTTGATTGATGTGGGAAGATAATGTATCAGGTAGTTTATCGCCATCAGGCCATAGCATACTATCTCTGTGAATGGTGTTAGCTACCGGGAGCGTCCACGATTGACTACGCACCTGTTGTTTTGTAAAATCGTTTACCAATGTGGCGCCAACGCTATTTCGGTAAATAGCTGTTTGCCTGGCAAACCCTAAAATAGTTCCTGTAACAGAAGAATCTTTTTCATTTATTGTATACGTTGCCAGTGATATCGGAAAATCTGACAAGTCGTCTTTTATAACAGCTTCCGCAGACCTATGCTGCAGATAGATAGCTGAACATAAATTTTTTGCTCCAAAACCCGTAATAATAGGCGTAGCCTGGTATACAAATCTGCCAATAAAAAACAGCAACACCGTCAATAACACAAAAACAATTCTTCGGATAGTTTTTTTTGCAGGCATAAGCTAATACTAATATACACCTTAACTACCGTACATATTAAAAGATGATGTCAAAAACATCAACAATACCCGAGCAAATAATAAATAATTACAAAAACTAAAATTGATCCGAGGCATCCACCGCCCCATTTGTACGCTCCGTATCCGGCAAGTAAAGTTCTGAGCCAGTTTTGCATAAATGTATTTTTGGTAATACAATATATAAAAAATTATACCAGAGATGTACAAATAAGAAAGGTTAAGTTATATTAAGAAATATTAGTCTGAAATAGCTCACGCAAGGCGAGTCAAACCAATTTTTGTGGAGATATTTACCCGTATAAAATAAAACCCTCCATACAGCATGAAGGGTTTACTGTTAATATTAGTAAAAGCATACTACTTTAACGCAAATACCGCACTTATCTCAAATCTTAATTTTATTTTTTTGAAGTCAACACCAGTACTCTCGGAATCGGCAACAATATTGTTTTTATATTGTGACATTGTATTTGAAAACCGGTAGTTTTCATAAACCGGGAAGACGCTGGTTTCAACCGGCTCCTGTATAGTTACCGCTTCTCCGGCTTTTTCGCCTATAGCTTCTGCTAAGTAAATAGCTTTTTCCTTTGCCGCTTTTATAGCCTGGATTTTTAATTGTTTGCGGTATTCAGTTATTTTGCTGTGTGATGTTTTAGTAATGGAGAAACTCTGGGTGGCTTCATCGTCCAGCAACGCTATCAGCTGATCCATTTTTTGTGTGTTGCTGAATTTTAGCTGATAGCTGATGCCCGCCATCATATCCGGTGTTTTTTTCTTTTTTAGTAACCAATACGAAAGGTTATTGCCCTCATATGTGGCTATACTGATCACTGAGTCAGGAATGCCTGCCTGTTTGCACGCCTGTAAAAATATGGCTTTAATAGTTTCCAGGTTTATTTTGCCGGTACCACGTTTTTCATATTCTCTTAGATCTACCTGCACATATATTTCATCGGGAACAATTTCCATTTCGGCGCTTCCGCTTACCGCGATTGTTTTGGGGTATGGATTTATCAGCATATTACTGTTCACCTGGGTCATTCCGGTGTAAGTTCCGGTAAGTAATAAAAACGCAAATACAATTTTTTTCATGATGTTCTTTTTTTTAGTTCAGGATGTACAACTATTGCTGATTACATAAAGCATATACATCGTTGCAACGAGGTTAACAAAGTTTTTACAAATATCCTATATTGTGTGCCAAACCAATGGGAAAATAAGTTGCTTATGTCGTCATTTCTGGAAAGGTTGCGTTATGTAAAGATTGTTCGAAAGATTGTATATGTCATCATCGGCTCACTATCTTATCCCGGACTTGCTATAATAAATAAATTAAAAATTACCGGAACGGAGCATATAAAAAATCTGCCCAAAAAAAATGTTTTATTTATAAGCAATCATCAAACTTATTTTATGGATGTGATTGCCTTTCTGCATATCTTCTGTGCGGTAAAGTGGCGCAAACAAAATAAGTTAGGCATACCATATTATTTGCTCAATCCATTTACCAATGTATATTTTGTTTCTGCAGAAGACACGATGAAGAAAACATTTATGAGCAGGTTAATGGCGTTGGCGGGAGCGCTAACCGTAAAGCGTACCTGGGTGGAAGAAGATAAGAGCGTGCGGAAAGGATTAAACCTGTCTGACAGTAAGAAGATATTAAATGCTTTAAAACAAAACTGGGTAATAACCTTTCCGCAGGGAACCACTACACCTTTTGCCGCAGGCAGAAAAGGAACCGCTTTTTTAGTGAAACAAAGCAAAGCGGTAGTAATCCCTATTGTGATTACCAATTTTAATAAAGCCTTTCATAAAAAGAGTCTGAAACTGATGCAGAGCGGCACACAACTTTCTATTGCCATCAAACCACCTATGCATATTAATTATGATGATAATCTTGATGCTATACTGGAGCAGATGATGGATGCTATTGAACAGAGTGATACATTTAAACCAACAGCGTAGTTAAACTTTATTCTTTAAAAAATAATGCTTTTAATTCGATTGCATCGTTGGGTTGCATCTTACCCCCAAGTATTAACCTTAATTGACGCCTGCGCATAGCGCCTTCAAACAATTTTTGTTCGTCTTCTGTTTCCGGGATCAGTTGCGGTACCGGCGCAGATTTACCTTCAGCATCCAGCGCTACGAAAGTATAATAAGCTTCGTTGCTTTTATATTTGTTTTGGTTTTTGAGATTCTCACCCCACACCCGCATGTGCACCTCCATAGAACTTTTAAAAGCGCGACTCACTTTTGCCTCAATGTATACCGCGTTACCCAATAAAATAGGCGACTCAAAAGAAATATTATCAACCGATGCCGTTACTACCGGCGCATTAGCATGTTTCTGGGCCGATAAAGCCGCGGCTATATCCATCCAATACATTAATCTGCCCCCCATTAAATTTCCGAACACATTGGTATCATTCGGTAATACTAATTCTGTCATTTGTATCAGCGATTCACTTGCTTTTTTTGATATTCCGTCCATATAAAAAGTTGAATGTTAAGTATTGTTCTGTTGGTGACTGGTTTTCACGTCTCACCTTTCACGTCTCACTTTATTAGGTTTCTAAATAACCGCTTTTTCCAGTGTCTGCAAAAAATCATCTTCCACATCAGCTCCTATACCTATAGCATCGGGTAATTCTACCATAAAATTATTATATTGTACACCTCCTTTAATGGGATCAATTTTATGCCCGAGCATACAGGTGTCCATATCATAATACTTAATATTATCATTTGCTGAAGCGAAATGAGCAAACGCTGTTAAAGCCACCCTGCTTTCAAGCATGCCACCCATCATACAAGGAATATTATGAAACTCGCATACCGCGTTTATTTTTTTTGCTTCGGTTATTCCACCACTTTTCGCAAACTTGATATTAACGTAATCACATGCATTTGCTTTTATAAGGCGGTTTGCATCGTGATGATCAAAAACGCTTTCATCTGCCATAATTGGGATAGAGGTAGATTTTTTCAATTCCGGCAGGTGGTGATCATTATAACTTCTCATGGGCTGCTCACAAAATTCAATATTAAAAGGCTCCAGGCTTTGTAATACGTAAGCCGCATCTTTAGCACTCCATCCCTGGTTAGCGTCTATACGAAGCAGTAGGTCGTTGCCTATGGCTGTTCTTATCTGCCTTATCCGTTCAATATCTTCATCAGGCTGCTTTCCTAATTTTACTTTAATGATGTGAACCCCTTTTTGTTTAAATTCCAACGCTTTCGCTGCCATGTTTTCCGGCGTATCAATCCCAACGGTAAGATCGGTTTCCATATTCTTTTTTGTTCCACCAAGAAATATATACAATGGCATATGCGCTTTTTTAGCATGCAGATCGTATAATGCCATATCAAATGCGCTTTTGATGGTGCTGTTAAAAGCTGTAAAGGCGTGCAATTCGGCTAAACGTTCTTCCAGTTTCAACGCGCTTTTATCTTTCCATAAAATAGCGAAGTCTTTCGCCATTTCAAAACAGGTTGCCTGCGTTTCGCCTACTATCATCGGAAAGGCGGAACATTCTCCCACGCCATACAAACCTTCATCTGTATGTAACCTTATAAATATATTCTGAGCATAATGCATAGTACCCGTTGCAATGGTAAAAGGAAACATCGGGATACTGAGTTTGTATATTTCTGTTTTTGTAATTTTCATGGCCGTGCAAGATAATTAAAACAGCAATGTATTGGCCGTCTATAAAAAGTTGCGGCTATACCATTTTTGATAAGCCCGGGTTACTTACATTTATGCAAACAATGTGTATGAGTGAGCCCGTTTCTATTTCCTTCGACAATACAGAAAATGCCTTTGCATATAAAAGCGATAAGGCTTTAAAAAAGGCAAAGTTTCTTTTTTCATCTATGGGATATGCATGGCTGGTAAAAATAGGTACCCGCTTAACACCCTGGGCTATAAAAGCTGGATTACCTATTAAAGGTATTATACGCAATACCATATTTGATCAGTTTGTGGGGGGAGAAACGCTGGAAGAAACTGCTCCTGTTGCAAAAAAACTGGGTGAATATCATGTGAGTGTAATATTGGACTACGGAGTAGAAGGTGGATACGATGGCGAAGATGCTTTTGATCATTCGATGGAAGAATTTATAAGAGTGATCAATTATGCTGCTACGCAAACCAATATTCCTTTTATGAGTATAAAAGTTACAGGTTTTGCGCGTTTCGCTTTGCTGGAAAAATTAGATTCTTCTGTTGCTGATCACCAGGGTTCTTTGATGAAGCGGTATGCAAAAGCGGTAGAATCGTTAACAGATGATGAAAAAGCAGAATGGGAGAGAGTGCAGTTACGGATGGAAAAAATTTGTACGGTTGCAGCCGAAAAAAATATTGGTGTATTGGTTGATGCTGAAGAAACCTGGATACAGGATCCTGTAGATGTGATTACGATATTGATGATGGTAAAGTTTAATAAAACGATACCTGTTGTATATAACACGGTACAACTTTATCGCCATGACCGGCTGGCTTTTTTAAAAGATTCTTTAGAAGCCGCGGAATTGAAAGATTTTATTCTTGGTGCAAAACTGGTTCGTGGCGCCTATATGGAAAAAGAACGCAGAAGGGCAGAGGAACAAAACTATCCTTCGCCTATTCAACCCAGTAAGCAGGCAACAGATGATGATTATAATACAGGCGTAACATTTTGTATAGCGCATATAGATAAAATAGCATTGATTGTTGCTTCGCATAATGAGGAAAGCAATTTATTAGCTACCCGGTTATTACAGAAAGCCAATATTTCTCTCCATCATCCTCATATTCATTTTTCCCAATTGTATGGTATGAGCGATAATATCACATTCAATCTTGCTAAAGCAGGTTGTTCCGTAAGTAAGTATCTTCCTTTTGGTCCTATTAAAGATGTTGTACCGTATTTAATGAGACGTGCACAGGAGAACAGTTCCGTTGCCGGACAAACAGGCCGCGAGTTAGCCCTTATTAATAAAGAAATAGAAAGAAGGGCTTTGTAACATGAGGAATAATTACCTCATTGCGGTATCTCTTACCTGAGTATTTTTCTATTCACTTTAATCTTGTTTATTTCTACTGTGTGTAATGCACAATAATATTGTATATACTGCGATTGCTAACGTTATATTAAATATTTCTTATCGTGCGCAATGAGCAGAAGGACTATTCATTCCCGTATATTTTTTTGGCATAGTTTTTTAAACTTGAATAAATGTTGTTGAACATTATCTAATTAATGTACAGATGTTTTAAAAAACTAAATGTGTTTTATGCGTAACAAAATCTTGTTTGTCTTTGCTACAACTATCGTCTTCGCCTTTATGGCAAGTGATTCTTACAGTCAGGTTCAGATTGGTCTTCACGGTTCCCGGTTACAAGGTACAAATACTTCGCAATGGGGTTTTGGAGGTAATGTAAAGTTTCTTATTGCAGATAAGTTTGCCATAGGCGTGGCTGCAAGAGCTTACCCCAATAAGGACATGAAAGCGGATAATTTTTCATCTGGTGGTGTAGATTATAAAATGGTACGTGGCAATACTATTGTGCCGGTAACCGCTTCACTTGATTATTATTTTGGCAAAGCGCCTGTTCGTCCTTATTTGGGAGTTGATGCAGGAGCCTATTTCCGCAAGCAGGTGGTAGCTATCTCTAAAGCAGACGGCAGTAGCAGCAGTTACAGCACAAGTGATAAAGGAACTTTTTTTGGAGCCGCCCCAAGAGCAGGGTTAAATATTGAGCTTGGCCCGGTGGGTATATTTGGTCAGGCTGGCTATAATTTTCTATTTGGCTCGGGCAGTAAAGATAATTTGACAGTGCCAGGGTTGAATAGTGATATTGATACAAAACCCGTAGATAAATTCTGGACTTTTGATGTAGGTATATTCTTTAAAATTGGCGGATCCAAATAATTAATATTCTTTACTCATCATACATACAACGAGAAGCTCCCGTGTCTATATGACCGGGAGTTTTTTATTGTTATAGGTCATACTTATTTATTCGCTCAATCAGTATAAGAGAATGAGGTGTGCGAAATAATTATATTTTCAAAAATATTTGAAAGTTTGGAAACAATGAGTAACTTTGATACATGAAACTGGAAGAAGCCAAACAACAATTTATTAATAGCTGGGGTGCATTTGGTACTAACTGGGGTATAAACAGAACCATGGCGCAAATACATGCTTTATTGCTAATTAGTCCTGATCCGCTTAGCCAGGATGATATGATGGAAGCTTTAAACATCAGCCGGGGTAATGTGAATATGAATGTGCGGGATTTAATCAGTTGGGGATTAGCTGAGCGTATAATATTGCCAGGTGAACGCAAAGAATTTTTTACCGCTGAAAAAGATATCTGGAAAGTAATCAAGCAGATTGTGAAGGAACGGAAAAAAAGGGAATTGGAGCCTATGCTTCAATTGATGGACAAGCTGGAGCAAACGGAAGGGGATAAGCGTGACAGGCATGTAAAAGCGTTGATGGATACTGTTAGTGGGATAAAGAAATTGGGAATGCAGGCCGATAAAACCCTGGACGCCATGATAAAAGCGGAAGAAAACTGGTTCGTTAATAACCTGGTTAAGCTATTTAAGTAAAATATTTGTAAGACCAGCCGGTAATCCCGGCTTTTATTTAATCTTGTATTTTCATTAATTTCTGAAAATATAAATACTTTGAAATGAAAACCCGACTATTGATTTATGATGATAACTGCCCCCTGTGTGCCTGGTATTCTGGTATGTTTGTAAAATTCGGGTTTCTGCGTGCTGACGAGCGACGACCCTTTTCGGAAATTGATGATGACCTGATCAATGTTATTGACTTTGAAAAGGCAAAAGAAGAAATCCCTTTGGTAAATGCAGAAACCAAAGAAGTAGTATATGGTATTGACGCGTTGGTAACTATTCTTTCCATTAAATTTCCTTTGATAAAAAAAGTATGTACTATAACACCTGTTGATTGGTTTTTGAGAAGGCTCTACAGGTTGATATCTTACAACCGAAAAGTTATTGTAGCAAAAAAATGTGCTGCAGGCGCTATTGATTGTGCTCCCTCCTGCAATTATTTTTACCGGCTGCTTTTTCTCGGTTTTTTTCTTGTATTCAATTCGCTGATGCTTTACCCCGTGCACAAACAACTGTTGCTACATCTACCTGGCTATAATAAAAGTTTTGAAGATGTAGAAATTGCACATTTCGCATTGGTTGCTGTTAATTGTTTTTTAGCGTTCACCTTACCTGTAAAAAAGGCGTTTGAATATATCGGTCAGGTAAATATGCTGGCGATATTAACTATTACCTTTTTGCTGCTGTTTATTCCTGTGGTTAATTATTTGTATGTACCGGGTGTCGTAATTCAGTTATACTTTTTATTACTTACCGTTTTTGTCATCAGAGAATATTTACGTCGTATGGAGTATGCAGGTATTATTCAGCATAACCGATGGATAGCGGCGCTTAATCTCAGTTCTATTGCATTATTGATACTATATATTGTTGGCTGAAAAGAAATTATATGAAAAATAAAAAAATTGTTATTGCCGGAGGTACGGGATTTATAGGGGAAGAAATGATAAAATATTGGGGAAAAGATAATCAACTTGTTATCCTGACAAGGCAGGTAAAACATGCAGTGAATAATCGTAATAATTTTAACGCACTTAATGAAGCCGACCTGAAAAAAGTACGATATGAAAAGTGGGATGGCAAAACATCCGGAGACTGGGCAAAAGCTTTGGATGGTGCAGATATTATCATAAACCTTGCCGGTAAATCTGTAAACTGTCGCTATACAGCAAAAAACAAACAGGAAATTTTTGATAGCCGCACCAATTCAGTTAATGCTATCGGAGATGCCATAAGAAAATGTAAACGGCCTCCTGCATTGTGGATCAATGCTTCTTCCGCAACCATTTACCGTCATGCAACAGATCGGCCACAGGATGAATATACAGGCGAAATGCATAATGATTTTTCTGTGCAGGTATGTAAAAAATGGGAGAAGGATTTTTATGCACAACAAACACCGCTTACCCGAAAAGTGGCGTTGCGGATGGCAATTACGTTAGGCGCAGGTGGTGTATTAATCCCATATTTTAATTTGCTCAAATTTGGTTTGGGTGGCAGGCAGGGAAGTGGTAAACAAATGTATAGCTGGGTGCACGTTAAAGACACATTAGATATGATTGAATGGCTATTTGAGCATAAAGAACTTTCTGGAACGTTCAATTGCAGTTCGCCCAATCCTGTTACTAATAATGAATTCATGCATACATTACGAAAAGTTACAGGTCATGCTTTTGGCCTACCTGCTTATGAATGGATGCTCACCATTGGAGGAGCGTTCATTGGCACTGAAAGTGAACTGGTATTAAAAAGCCGCTGGGTGGTGCCTGCAAAAATTATGGAAACTGGTTTTAGATTTAGTTATCCTTTATTAGAAGAAGCCTTCGCCGATGTGATTAAAGAAGTGCCCAGGAAGCAATATCATTTGTTTTGAATTACGCTCCATTGTCAATACATTCTTGCGGATTCAAAATCAATATACCGGTTTATTTCAACCTGGTAGTTATCAGTGAAAGTTACCCGGCACATACAAAGAAATGTTCCGTATGCTGATGTGGAGATACCGATAAATCCCTTGTTTTCTTCCACTGCCTGAAATACCTTGTTGCCCCAATATGGTCCTAAAAAGAATTCCGCGTATTTCACGTCAGACAGATCATCGGATTTGTGCCTGAGCAAGTATATAAACACATCATATAATTGCCCTTCTTTTACAGAGGGTTTAATAACATGCACCAGGAAAATATCACGATTATTTACATAGATTTTACTTCTTTCCTTGCTCCAGTATTCAACCGGTTTATCAGTAGGCACTATAGCAGAAACTGAAACAATATCTTTAACCGGAATATTTCCTCCAACAAGATTATTCTTTTCGTTGATTGAAATCGTTCTCCCAAGATCGGCTACAACACTTGCGGTAAGATTGTCTTTATTGTTAAACCGTTTACAGATATGCCTTGAGAACAGATCTTCTTTGAATTGCTGTAATTTAATTTTGTTGCTTCCGTCATCAATATATTTTGGTGAGAAGGGAAAGTCATCTTCAATAATGTATACTAATTTTGGTATGCTGCTGGTATAAGCTGCTTCATATTCCGATTGTGTAATAGATATTTCATCGCCTTTAGGAACAAATCCATACCTGTGTGCATATATGCCAACAAAATAATTACTGTCTTCTTTAATAATTCTCAGGCATTCCTCCTTAGGTCTTTCATCCCTGGCTCCAAAATTTTCCATAGAAATATCTTCCAGTCCTAACTGCCTTATTCCATTTTGAACTGATATGCGATATTCCTGCAAATCAGAAAAGGTGGAGGATATGAATACTTTCTTACTCATAAAAGATTGTTTTTAGCTTAACCCTCTTGATGCTTTAAAAGCTTTTGAAGCCGTAGATTTATGGAACAGCTATATTTTAGGAAACGGAGCCGTTTATCAGAAGATCGTTTAGATTGGATAAATTAAATGTAGGCCATTTCGCTGAGAGGTGCAATAACCTATATGGGGTATATTTTTTTAATTGGAGATAATGCTTAACTATAATTAAAATATTTTTAAACAGGGAGCTCTAAACTTAATAATGTATGGAAAACACTTCTGATAATCTGTTAGCGGATATAGAAACGACGCATCTTGTACAGGCAAGTACAGGTAAACGTTTTCTTAATTACCTCATTGATATTATTGTATTTTATATCATAGCTTTTCTGCTCGCTTTTTTTATAGCCTATATGGCTCCTTCCACTTTGGAATGGATAGATTCATCTTATAAAGGTTTTGGACTTCTCGGCCGTTTGATAAGTTTGATATTATATGGGATAGTTATGGGGTTTACCGAAGCGCTTACCAGGGGAAGATCGGTTGGAAAATTAATTACCGGCACAAAAGCTGTAAATATGGACGGAAGTACTATAACTACCCAGACCGCTTTTCTACGTGGATTTTGCCGCGCTATTCCCTTTAACGCATTCAGCGCTTTTGGGTCACCATCTTATCCCTGGCATGACAGGTGGTCTGATACATACGTAATTGATCTAAAAGAATCCATTATCAGCGGAGTAAAATAATGATCGAACCTTATTTGCGATCATTGGTTGCAATCATCATTATCAAAACATTTCAGCTTGCCTGTCAGTATATTTAATGCAACTTTTGCTCATTGCCGGGTAATAGTTCATTAAATATTGCTCTACGATGTGTATAAAAGAAACCAGGCCAGGTTTTCGTCATTTCTTTGTGCGCTTTTTTTGCGCCGCGATGATAACAAGCAGTTTGTATACACCTGCTGCAGCTCAACCCATTTCCCTAAAAAACGCAGTTATAAACATTGCGCCATCTGTTCCTTCGCCTATGCGGGAAACGGTTTTAAGAGTGTTGTCAGAAGAAATACAATCACGCACGGGCATAACGCTGAAGGTGGCAAACGGTAATTTGCTGCAGTCGTCTCTTACTATATCTATAACACTTTCTTCTGACCCACAATTGCAAAATGCAAATGCAGGGTTCAAAACAGATCCTTCTGGCGCTGAATTCAAAAAAGAAGGCTTTAGGGTTGTAAGCACGGGTGTTAAAAAAATATGGATAATTGGTGCTGATGCGAGGGGCGTTTTATATGGCGCCGGATGGTTATTGCGACAACTACACATGGAGAAAAATTTAGTGCAGCTTGAGGCGCCGGTAGATTTTTCTTCTTCTCCAAAATACCCGATAAGAGGGCATCAACTAGGATATCGCACCACGGCTAATTCGTACGATGCCTGGACGGTAAAACAATTTGAACAATATATCCGCGATCTTGCCATATTCGGTTCCAATGCAGTTGAAGGTATTCCGTTCCAGGAAGGAGAAGCGCCAAGTCCGCATTTTAAAATCCCTTCCGCTGAAATGCGTATAAAAATGAGTGAGCTCTGCCAGGCATATGATATGGATTATTGGGTATGGACACCTGCAACTTTTGACCTAAAGGATAAGGATAAACGAAAAGCAGAGCTTGATATGCATGAAGATTTTTATAAAAAATGTCCACGTTTAGATCATATCTTTTTTCCTGGTGGCGATCCTGGAGAAAATCATCCTTCGGATGTAATGCCTTTTTTAAAAGAGATTCACGATCGCCTGGTAAAATATCATCCCAATGCAAAAGTGTGGATCTCCTTACAAGGGTTTAATGAAGAACAGGTAGATTATTTTTATACATACCTGCGCGAACAAAATCCTGATTGGTTGGAGGGTGTAGTATCAGGCCCAGGAAGTCCACCAATTGCTGAAACACGGTTCAGGCTGCCTGCAAAATATAAGCACCGAGAATATCCTGATATCACCCATTCCATCCGTTGTGAGTTCCCTGTAGAAAAATGGGACCAGGCTTACGCGTTAACGTTAGGTCGCGAATCTGTTAATCCACGCCCTTTTGGCTTTTCAAAAATACAGCAAACGCTGGCGCCCTTTACAGATGGGTTTGTTTCTTATTCAGACGGATGTCATGATGATATCAACAAAGTAATATGGAGCATGGGTGCGTGGGACCCATCAAAAGATGTGAATGAAGTATTGGAAGAGTACAGCCGTTTTTTCTTTGGATATGCTGTAGCCAAACAAGCCGCTTCGGGCATTGCCGCGTTAGAACAAAACTGGAAAGGCGCGTTGGCACAAAATGGGGGAGTGGAAGCCACTTTCGCTTTTTGGAAAACACTGGAAGCACAACAGTCTGCGCTTAAAAATAACTGGCGCTGGCAAATGCTTTTGCTGCGTGCCTATTATGATACATATACAAGGCGAAGGTTAATATACGAACAGGCGCTGGAAAAAAATGCTGATGCTATACTTGAAAAAGTAGATGGTAGTAATATTGGAGAGACGCTCACGCGTGCATTGAACAAAGTAAATGAGGCAGACAATATGCCCATATCAACAGATGTAAGAAAACGCATAGAAAACCTCTGCGCTGATCTTTATACTTCTATTGGTTTGCAAACAAGCGTACCTAAATACAAAGCACGTGGATATGAACGTGGGGCTGTGCTTGATTTTGTGGATTATCCTTTGAATAACCGCTGGTGGCTGGCTGATGAATTTGCGAAAATATCGGCTATGAAAGATAAGGACTCAGCCCTGCAAAAAGTGAGACTAATAAGTAATTGGGAGCATCCCGGTGAAGGAAGTTATTACGACGATATTTCCAGCATAAGTAAAGGCCCACGGGTAAAAACCATTTCTGATGATGCCACAGATATTGCCTGGTGGGATAATGGTAAGAGCCGCAAACGATTATCTTTTCAAACATTTCAACGTTGCCCTACCATTGAGTACACCAATCTCGATCCTGGCACAAGGTATATTGTAAGGGTTTGCGGTTTTGGTGATGCCTTGATCCGTGCCGATGGACAAAGGCTTAGCCCAACCGAATATCATAAAGACGCCGATACTTTTAAAGAATGGGTAGTACCACTCAATGCCAATGCCGATGGTAAAATAACCATCACTTTTGATGAGCCTGAAGAATCAAACCTGAACTGGCGGCAAAATTCCAAGATTTACGATATATGGTTGTTGAAGAAGGAATAGTTGCCCTTCGCGTGATAGCGAGGCGCTTTACGTTCATGCATGATCAACACGTTACTGCGCCGAAGCTATCCCCTACAAATTATCAGGCTGTGGCTGGGGACTGCTTCTCCCGCCTGAATATTCGTTCAAGTCAAATTATCCTGCCGGCGGGATCGCAGTGACGGGTAAGAGGTTAATCTTTTTTGATCAACAAGATGATGATAAAGTATCAACATCTTAACGTCATAGCGAGGCGCTTGAACATGTATATACGATTAACAGGTAATTGCGCCGACGCTATCTCCTGGAATTGCAATGGTTGATTATGGCTGTGGACTGCTTCCAAACCAGTAATTTCTTATTTTTGTTAGGGTTGATATAGTAATCCTGAACAGATATGACATATACCGGCATTGTAAGCCTGCTGATCATTATAGCTAACTGTATTGTTTCCTATAAAGGTTTTAACAACAGCGGCTTTTTTAATCGTTACTCCTTTGAAGTAGAAAAAGTACTTCTTTACAAACAATACGATCGTATTGTTACTTCCGGCTTTCTGCATGTAAACTGGATGCATCTTATTTTCAACATGCTGTCGTTGTTTCTTTTTGGTGGCAGCGTTGCGTTAAATCCGTTGGAGTTTTTGCTGGTATATTTCGGAAGTTTGATATGTGGAAATCTCTTTGCTCTACTGCTGCATAAAAAAGATAGAGATTATAGTTCTGTTGGCGCATCTGGCGCTGTGAGTGGAATCATCTTTGCAGCTATTGCCGTTTCACCTGGGTTTAATATCGGTTTATTTTTTATTCCCATTGGCATTCCCGGCTGGATCTTCGGTCTGGCATTTGTGTTATATTCTGTATATGGTATCCGTTCGCGTAAAGAGAATATTGGTCATGAAGCACATTTGGGTGCGGCTATTGCGGGGATGATCATAGCTATACTGCTTGAGCCATCATCATTGGTAGATAATTATTTCCCCATTCTGATTATTCTATTCCCAAGTATAACCTTCATCATTATAATTATCAAAAAACCCGATTTGCTGTTTGTTGATAATCTTTTTTACAAACAACATAACAGGAACTACACCATAGAAGACAGGTATAATGCTAAGAAAATAGACACGCAGAAAAGAGTAGACCAGATCCTCGAAAAAATCCATAAACACGGTATTAACAGTCTCACCAAAAGAGAAAAGGAAATACTGGATGAATATTCCAAGACGGTGAGGTAGGAGGGAACAGACGTAAAGAAGGAGCAACTTGGCAGAAGGAATTCGTGGGCATTTGCAGCGGAGCGTTGATAACCGAATCCCTATAATGTACTTAGCTGCGGTATATGAATTAAGCTTTCGTTGTGTCACACTCTTGTACTGGTGTAGCACTATGCAGCATAACTATTCAACATAGCGCCTCAACTTGTAATAAATTCGAAATTCCCACCCTTTTTTTGGTGTGCAACTTTTTCACAGGCGTAATCATATGTCAACCATTATCTGGTAACAGTTAGTTAGTTGTAAGTATATCCACTCACTCACTAAAATGAATAAACGAAGTTTACATCAGTTGTACAATTCCTTTTACAAAACTCCGTTCATTTCTCTGATTTTTTATTTGGATGATCGAACTATTCGAAAACATTCTTATAAATTTTATTAATCTAAATCCTTTTTCATGAACATTCGTTTTAAGAATCGTTATTTTGTTTTGTTATTGTGTTTAACTACTTTCTTTTCTTGTAAGAAAGATGATACTGCCACCCCTACGCCTCCTGAAGAAAAGCCAACGCTCTTTTCACAGGTACAGGGAAAGTGGAATGCTGATGTTGAAATAGCCAGAATCAGTAATCCTTCTCTCAAGCAGTTAAAACCATCGTTAAAAGTTCAGGACATACCGCGTGTAACGTCTGTTGAATTTTTCAGCGACAGTACCTATATTTTAGTATTCAACTACTATTCTGCCTACAGAGATAAATTTTCGGCAGAGGATAGTTCAACGATTTCATTCGCTGGATTCGGGAATCTATCTAACATAAAAGTAACAGGCGATTCTATCAGCTTCAATTGCAGTTATGATGAAGTGCCTTTAACCGTAAAAGCTAAAAAGGCAACTGATCTTACCATCGCTCAGGATAAAAAGTCATTGCTGAAGCAATGGGTAGTTACGCGTGAAGAAGATGGCGAAGCATTTTATAGTGATAGCGAAAATGATACTGATTCTACGCAGATTGATTTTCAGTTTACCGCTTCAGGTACTTTTGCATATAAGATGAATCAGGGCTCTGAATCTCAATTGATGGTGTTGAACTGGAAGTGGGATCCTGAAAATCAAAATTCACTCATACTTTATATGGGTACTGATGCTAACCCATACTATTATGGAGTAACTATTAAGATTGTTGAAATTTCTGATAGTATTTTAAGAATTCAACTGACAAACGGAGACGACGATACCTATGATCTGAAACTTGTAAAGAAGTAGCTTCTCACTTCTTACTTACATAGTAAAATCCTATGAGGCTTAGCCGGCTAATGATCATGCTGCAAGCCTTATAGGATTTTACATTATTTATTCATCAACTCAAGCAATAACTCAGGCTCATTGGTAGTGATATAGTCAAACTTATTATTAATAAACCATTGCATATCCTCTTTGATATTCACCGTCCATACATTTAATTCAATATTTTTTTTCTTCGCGTCGGTTATCCAATCCTGATTTTTTTTGTACACATTAAAATTATAATCGGCACCGGTAATATTATCTGCCTTTAATTGTTCAGGTGTTTTGTCGCCATTAAGGTGAGCAACATTAGCTGCCGGCTGCAAGGCACGCAATCTTTTTACAATATCATAATCAAAGCTGATATACAATACATGAGATGCAGCTTTTAATTCCTGCACCAATGCAACAATTTTTTCGGTAGCATATATGCCCCGCTCTTTGCTGGTTGTGGAAGGTTTTATTTCTACCACCAATTTTGTTTTTTGCTGATGCAAACCGGCAAGCAGGTACTGTCGCAAGGTTGGAATAGTTTCACCGTTTGATAATTTTGTTTCTGCCAGCGCAGCATAAGTTGTTTTTTCAATCGGCTTTCCAGCAAAATCATTATCGTGATTAATAACAAGACTATCATCAGCGGTAATATGCACATCAAATTCAGAACCGGCGCAGCCCAGGCGGATAGCTTCCTGTAAAGATGCGATAGAGTTTTCGGGCAATCCATTTTTCTTCCATGCGCCACGATGCGCAACCACAATATTCTTTCCGTTGTTCATAACAGATGTAGTTGTTTTTTGCGTTTTTGAGCAGGCCGAACATAGCAGCAGCGTCGCGCAAACAAATATTACATTTCTTTTCATTTTTTTCTATTGAATTTCCAACGTGATCAAAACTGGTTTGTGGTCGGAGTATGCAAAAGGCAGCACCTGCACATCAATTACTTTCCATTTAAATCCTTTTTTCAGCCAGGCGTAATCAATGCGTATAAAAGGTTTTTGAGATGAGAAAGTATTTTCCGGATTTCCTTTTAATACAGCCGCATCTTCCCATGCAGATTCTAATACAATATACGGCGGTTTGCCTGGCGTAAAGTTCAGGTCGCCGCAAAGCACAACAGGATCTTTCGATTCGGCAAATGTCTTATTAATCTGCTCTGTTTGCGCTACCCGGTTTTCATCGTATTGATGGCAGAGGTGCGTGCCGGCGAAAACCAGTTTTTTATTTTTGTTAAGCGGATATTTTATGTAGATCAACGCCCGCGGTTCGCCTCCTTTTGGCGTGGGCAATTTTGTTACAGTAGCTTTTGTTGGTTTTCTGCTCAATAAACCTTCTCCATAACCGCCTCCATCATAATCCATCGCTTTGCCAAAAAAGCCATACATGCCTGTTTTTTGAGCAAGCGCCGCTATAAAATCTGTGCGAACTTTATATATGCCTTCACTTCGGCCGGTAGCGCTGTCTACTTCCTGGAAGGCTGCCAGATCTGGTTTGAATTCATTGATGAGTTTTGCTATATCGTCTATGTTTGGTTCACCTTTTGTATATGCCTGCTCGCCATGATATATATTGTAAGTAAGTATTTTCAATTGTGTTTGCGCTGATAAGCTGCTGTAAATAAAAAAACAAAGTGTAAAAATCAATTTCATACAAAAGATATTGCTGCGGTAAAGATCATAGAATATTTATGAAAACAAACTATTCAACAGTAAAAATCATGGTAAAGAAAACCACCGGACGATAAAATATCCACTTTCAATGCACATTTCGTCTTTTTTTGTATTACCCTTAACCCATAACCTTTTACCTTCTACCTTTTGCCGTAACTTGCACGCATGCAACAATACCTTCAATTGCTCCAGCATATTATGGATACCGGCGTTCAGAAACACGACAGAACCGGAACGGGCACCATCAGTTGTTTTGGATACCAGATGCGTTTTGATTTAAGCAAGGGGTTTCCATTGGTTACCACTAAAAAGCTACATATCAAAAGTATTATTTATGAATTGCTGTGGTTTTTAAAAGGCGATACCAATATCAAATATCTTACTGATAATGGTGTGAGTATATGGAATGAATGGGCAGATGAAAATGGAGATCTCGGTCCCGTATATGGCAAACAATGGCGCAGTTGGGAAGGAGCAGATGGACAGGTGATTGACCAGATAACTGATGTGATTAAACAGATAAAAAATAATCCGGATAGCAGAAGATTGATTGTTAGTGCATGGAATGTGGCTGATCTTTCAAAAATGGCGTTAATGCCTTGCCATAATATGTTCCAGTTTTATGTGGCGGAACCAAGGGAAGGAGGAAAGCCAATGCTCTCCTGCCAGCTATATCAACGTTCGGCTGATGTGTTTTTGGGCGTTCCTTTCAATATCGCATCATATGCCTTGCTTACTATGATGATAGCCCAGGTATGTGATCTTGAACCTGGCGATTTTGTACATACTTTTGGCGATGTACATTTATACAACAATCACATTGAACAAGCCAACCTGCAGTTAACCAGGCTTCCATACGATTTGCCCACTATGCAGATCAATCCCGGTATTAAAAACATTTTCGATTTTACTTACGAAGATTTCAAACTCGAGCAATACCAGAGTCACCCTGCAATAAAAGCACCGGTAGCGGTATAAGGAAACATTGAACCACAAAGACACGAGGACACGAAGGAACACGAGGGATTTGTATTTAACCATAAACCTCAAACCCTAAACCATAAACTTATAATCTGCAACCTGAAACTTGAAATTATGATCATCTCGCTTATTGTGGCTGCTTCCGAAAACAATGCTATTGGCAAAGACAATAAATTATTATGGCATTTGCCCAATGACATGAAGTTCTTTAAAAATACCACATGGGCAATGCCGGTTATTATGGGTAGAAATACATTTGAATCACTGGCTGGTGAACCCTTGCCTGGCAGGTACAATATTGTTATAACCCGTAAACAACTAACACTGCCGGAAGGCTTACATGCAGAACTTGCTTTTAATCCTGAAGATGCGCTTGAAAAAGCAAAAGCAAAAGATTGTAAAGAAGTTTTTATAGCGGGAGGGCAGCAGGTATACCAGGCTTATATGCCTCTGGCAGATAAGATCTATATGACAAGGGTGCACACTGAACTGGATGGTGATGTTTTTTTTCCTGCTATTGATGAAGCTGGATGGGAAAAAGTATACCAGTTGGACTTTTCAGCCGATGCAAAACATGCATATGCTTATTCTTTTCAAACCTGGGTAAGAAAACAATAGCCTTATACTATTGCCGCATGTATAATAAATTTCAGCTTGCTTTTAAATACCTGCATTATTATATTACTGCTGCTAACGGCAAAGGACATGGCATACATTCTCCCTTTGTTTTTAATTTCATTACTAAAGTGTTAAACGATAACCGGGAATTTTATGCTTATAGTAAAATTGAAGGCTTACGTCAGCAATTATTGTATAGCAAAACAATTGTGGAGGTAGAGGATTTCGGAGCAGGTTCATCAGTGATGACACACAAGCAGAGACAAATAAAAGATATAGCGCGCTGGTCGTTAAAACCCGCCAAATATGCGCAACTGCTTTTCAGAATAGCCAATTACTATCAGCCTCATACCGTAATAGAGCTGGGTACTTCCCTGGGGCTTACCACTGCTTACCTGGCATCTGCCAACCGCAGTGCCGCTGTAACTACTTTTGAAGGCGCTACAAATATTGCCGCTATTGCGGAAAATCATTTCAGGGCGTTAGGTATCTCAAACATAAAACTGATTAAAGGCAATTTTGACCAGACTTTTATACCCGCTCTTAATTCGTTAAAAAAAATTGACCTGGCTTTTATTGATGGCAATCACAAAAAAGAACCTACTGCCCGGTATTTTAAGGAACTACTCCCTTTTTTGCATAATACATCAATCGTTATTTTTGATGATATACATTGGAGCGTGGAAATGGAAGAAGCATGGGAAATGATAAGGACGCATAATAAGGTAACCTGTTCAATAGACCTGTTTTTTATTGGTATTATTTTTATAAATACTGATTTCAAAGAAAAGCAGGATTTTGTGATACGTTTTTAATTCCTGAAAAATCTTTACATTCATTTTATGATCGCTGGAATATTGAAAGAACAACCGGATGAAAAAAGGGTTTCGTTGCTGCCCGAGCAGGCGGAAGCTTTGCAAAAGAAAAATGTTGAAGTGAGAATAGAAAGCAACGCCGGACAAAGAGCCTATGCCAATGATGATGCCTATCAACTTAAAAATATACAGCCGTTTTCGCATACCGATATATTAATGCAGAGCGATATTCTTCTTGCTATAAATAATTTAAATGAACAGGAAATAAAGCAGTTGAAAAAAGGCGCTGTGGTGATTGGCATATTTCAGCCATTGTATAACACCGGATTAATGCAACGTTATGCTGAAGCAGGAATAACCTTATTTAGTATTGACATGTTGCCCAGAACAACCCGTGCGCAAAGTATGGATGTATTAAGCAGCCAGGCCAATATTGCCGGTTACAAAGCAGTGCTGCTTGGCGCCAATTTATATTCAAGATATTTTCCCATGTTTATGACTGCAGCAGGTAGTATTGCTCCCGCAAAAGTTTTAATACTAGGTGCAGGTGTGGCGGGGCTTCAGGCAATTGCAACGGCCAAAAGATTAGGCGCTATGGTGGAGGTGTTTGATACACGCCCTGCTGTAAAGGAAGAAGTAAAAAGCCTTGGAGTAAAGTTTATTGAAGTAGAAGGTGCTGCAGATGCCACTAAAGCGGGAGGATACGCGGTAGAACAATCAGACGAATACAAACAGAAGCAACAGCAAAAAATTGCGGAAAGCATTGCCAAAGCCGATATTGTAATTACCACTGCGCAAATTCCTGGTAAAAAAGCGCCTATACTTATTACGGAGCCAATGCTCAGTAATATGCGTAATGGTTCAGTAATAATAGATATTGCCGCAGCAACCGGTGGCAACACTCCATTTACAAAAAATAATGAAACAGTTCAGTTTAATGGTGTAAGTATTGTAGGTAATTCTAATCTTCCTTCCACCATGCCTTCTGATGCCAGTAAATTATATGGTAAAAATATTTTACAATTTTTATCACTGATCATTGATAAAGATGGCAACCTCAACCTGAATTTTGAAGATGAACTGGTGAAGGGCGCATGCATAACATATAATGGCAACATAGTACATGAGCGTGTGCAGAAGTCGTGATTAATAATTATTATAAATTAACCGTATGCAAAATTTTTTAAACTGGATATCAAACAATCAGCAGATCATTTATATAGTAATACTGATGATTTTTGTAGGAATTGAAGTGATAGGAAGAGTGCCTTCTGTATTGCATACGCCGTTAATGAGCGGTGCTAATGCCATTCATGGAGTGGTAATAATTGGTGCTATTATTGTAATGGGCAAGGCCGGACATGAAAACTATACCGCGCTTATATTAGGATTTATAGCCGTAATATTAGGTACAATAAACGTAGTTGGAGGTTTTGTAGTAACAGACAGAATGCTCGAAATGTTTAAAGGTAAAAAGCAAAACCCCAAATAAACCTCTCCTACATATTTATTGTATTCAATGTGCCAATGTGCATGTTTTAACTGCCACAGTGTTTCCAACAAAACTGTAGCTCCCGCATTGTTTAAAAATCACATATAACTTTATAGGCGTTTCCATATACTAACGGCAAAGGCTAATGTTAGATTTTGTTTTTACTGTATTAATATTACTATATTTACATAAAGCGGTTTTTGATCATTTTAATTCTTTATCCTTGAAATAATCATCCCGTGAAAAAAGTAAAACACCCTGACGGTGCTTTAGGTATTAATAAGCTTATCTGCCACTGCCAACCCCATCCTGAACTTAGCCTTGTATTTAAAAAATGGTATTATAGGTGTTAGTAAAAATCTTATTGATATAGCATGGTATTGCCTGCAGATATAGCATCGCAAAAGAAATTATATAAATGGTCATTCAGGTTAATCGCCATAGTAGGTGTGGTGGCAACCTTTGTATTAATTGGATGGTATGCCAATATTGATCAGTTAAAAAGAATGATTTCGCCTGTTACGTTAATGTATCCGCTTACCGCTACTTTCTTTTTGTTTACAGTATTCGCGTTTTATTTGCTTGCCGGAAAAAATCAAAAAACCGGTTTTATAATAGCCGTTACTATATTCATTCTTGCATTAACCCGGTTTTGTATTACCGTATTTAATTACAATCCTGCATTTCATGCTTTTTTGAATAATAAAATACTTGTTACTTATACCGGCATGGCGCCTACAGTATCATTGGGTTTTGTTTTTGCTTTATCATCTTTGATTTTTCTTCACATACAGCATCAAATAACAAGATTGCTGGGACAGATTACCGCCCTGTTTTTATTCGTATTGGGTTTGCTGGCATTACTGGGATATTTGTATGAAGCAGAAAAGATGTATGGAATTATTTTGTCGCTCCCCATGGCGCTTCATACCGGGCTTTGTTTTGTGTTTATGTCGCTCGCCACACTTTTTTTAAAACCGCAGGAAGCATTAATGGCTTTATTTACCAGCAAACTTACCGGCAGCGCTATTTCGAGAGTATTAATACCGGCAGCAATTATTATTCCATCCGTTTTCGGACTTATTGCTTTATCGGGTTATCACCATGATAAATATAATGTTGATCATGCTTTTATATATTTCGCGCTATCTATCATTGTAATATTTGTAGCGCTGGTGGCATACAATGCTTTTATGTTAAACCGCAGGGATTTGCAAAGATTCCGGACAGAAGAGGCTTTGCAGGATAGTGAACAGCAATTAAGAACTATTTTTGAAGCCGCTCCTGACGGAATAATAGTACTGGATGCTGCGGGCAGGATTGCGCGTTGGAATGAAGAAGCAAGTAAAATGTTTGGCTGGAGCCCTGAAACGGTAATGGGAAAAACGTTTACCGATATTATTTTGCCTGAAACCTACAGGGAGCTATATAACAGGTTTATCCGCCGGTATTTTTTTTCAGCCAAAAAAAAGATCGCCGGACAAACAATAGATCTGAAAGCCTTAAAGAAAGACAACAGCAGCTTTGATATTTCATTGCGTATTTCGTCATTGCTTGTAAAGCAACAACCCTTTTTTGTTGTTTTTTTCAGAGACATTACGCAAAGAAAAAAAATGGAAGAACAACTGCTGTTGTTTAATCAGTCTCTTGCCAGGCAGGTGGAGGAAAAAACAAGCGACCTTACTGATATTTTTGAAAGAGTTACAGATGGCTTTATAGCGCTGGATAACAATTACTGTTATACTTATATTAATAAAAAGGCCGGCGAAATGATTCATAAAGATCCCGCCGAGCTTATAGGGAAATGTGTTTGGGAAGTTTTTCCGGATGCCGTGGGATCTGCTACGTATAAATCATTTGAGCAGGCAATGGCTTCACAAAAACATGTGCGCAGTAAGGACTATTATGCGCCACTTGATCTGTGGCAGGAAAACAATATTTATCCTTCACGAAACGGCCTATCTGTTTTCATAAGAGATATTACACAGCAGGTAAGAAGTGAAGAACGCATTGCTGAATCAAGAGAACTCGCAGATAAGCTTATAGACAGTCTTCCCGGTGTTTTTTATTTTTATGATATCAATGGAAAATTTATAAGGTGGAATAAACAACTGGAAGAAGTTACGGGATATACTGCTGAAGAAATAGCAACTATTCACCCCGTAGAATTATTCGCCCCTGAAGACAAAGAATATATTACAGGAAGGATTGAAGCTGTTTTTGAAAAAGGGATTAACGATGCAGAAGCCACTTTTCTAAGTAAAGATGGTACCCGCACCACTTACTACTTCCGTGCTACACTTATTCAATATAATGGAGGACCTTGTCTTTTAGGTAGCGGCATTGATATTACGGAAAGAAAAAAGATGGAGAAAAATCTCCGGGAATCTGAACAGCAGTACAAGTTGTTATTTGAACGCAACCCACTGCCTATGTGGATGCTGACTTTACCGGGTTATAAAGTATTAGATGTTAATCAGGCTGGTTTGCAGCAATATGGTTATGAATATGAAGCGTTTTTAGCTATGGAAATGAAAGATCTGGTTGATCCGCTTGAACTTCCCAGAATGTATAACCAACTCAATACTCAGTTCAGGGGATTATATTATCCCGGAGTATGGCGGCACCAGAAAAAAGATGGCACTATTATTTATGCGGACATTGTTACGCACGATATTTATTATCATGGCTCTCCGGTGCGGTTGGTATTGGCTAAGGAAATTACAGAACAATACAAAGCAGAAGAAAGACTGAGAGAATCCTATAATGAGGTTAAACGGCTTACGGCGTATTTGCAAAAAGTAAGAGAAGAGGAACGGATGCATATTTCTCATGAAATACACGATGAGCTGGGGCAGATGCTTACGGTGCTTAAGATGGATATATCGTGGATGGACAAACGAATTGAGGAAAGCGCTTCGGGGGTTAAAGAAAAAATTAAAGAGACTTTACAAACGATTGACACTACTATAAGTTCAGTAAGAAGAATTGCATCAGAACTTCGCCCTTCCATATTAGATGACCTTGGGCTTAACGCAACCATGGAATGGCACATTAAGGAATTTGAAAAAAGATCAGGTATTGCAACAGTAGTAGACATTCCCAAGGAAGAACTGTCTTTGCCCGAGGCATATAAAACCGGGCTTTACCGTATTTTGCAGGAATCGCTTACCAATGTAAGCCGCCACTCAGGGGCCACAACGGTAACAGTGCTGATGCGGAGAAACAATGGAAATGCGGTGTTAACTATCGCTGATAATGGAAGAGGATTTGATGCTACAAAACGCGCTCAAAAAACACTGGGTCTGCTTGGTATGAAGGAAAGAACCGAAGCCATGGGCGGACAATATGTTATTTCAAGCGCTGTTGGAAAAGGTACCAGCGTAATTGTTTCCATACCAGTTGATACAGCCTATAGCACATAATTCGGTTGTTTCATACTATACTTCATCAATCTGTAAATGATCTGGCAAAAGCATTGCCTTACTTGTATCGTCTGGTATTGGTTCCATTCGTTTTGTTTGCAAAGGAATCAAACCAGACCAAACAGGTAATTCAAGGTCATCTTCATCATCAACAGGCATTCCTTTACGTACCTTGGCAGATGCCTGGCCAAGGGAAAAAGCTAATGCTGTAGTTTTGGCAATTTCATTATCTTTTATAGTTCTGAGGTAACCCCAACTGCCAGGTACAATTTTATTGGTCAGCCATTCAAAGGCTTCTTTTTTTGTTTGATGGTCTTCTATTTTTTCGGCTTCTGCAAATATTATTACCGACCTGTAATTGATAGAATGGTGAAATGCTGATTTGGCTACAACTAATGCATCCATCAGCGTTACTGAAATACATACCGGAATACCTTTTTCTATTTCGCGTATAAAATGACTGCCCACAGAACCATGTATATAAATTTTGTCTTCGTAGCGTACAAACGCGGTAGGAATGGAAAAAGGTTTGTTATCTACTGAATAACTAACAGTACAATACAATGCCTCATCCAGAATGCTGTAAATGGTTTCTTTATCTAAATGCGCTCTCTTAGCCAACCGGCTGGGAATAAGAGGAGAGGAGGGTTTAGCCATTTCTTTTTTTGCAAAAATGCGTATTTACGGTCGTGTAAAAAAATGGTGTGAGGCTTAATGCCTCACACCATATAGTTTTATATAATCGGTCCGCTATTACTAATCATCTACGGTTATCGAAGAAAAACGGGTAGAACCATTCTCGCTGTAATAATTAATCTGCCTGTTTTTCTTTTTCAGGTATCTGGTTTTAAACTGTTCCTGCAGGTTATCAGGTTGTTTCTGATCGTTTACTATTAATACACCATTGGTGAGGTAAAGAGACTTAAGGTCTTTTTCGTTTGTAATTACCTTTGCTGTCACAAGATCTTTTACTATAGATGCTAATGTTGCCTTATCTTCTTCAGCCTGCTTTTTATCTAACAAAGCCTGTTTTGCATCGGTCTCAGCCTGCACTTTATCACGCATTGCTTGCTTTTTATCTTTTAACGCTTGTTGGTAATCAGCATCGGCTTGTTTTTTTTCCTGTTCCATAAGTCGTTTCACCTCTAATACTTCTTCCCTGTTTTTCATTGCAATTATCAATTCTTCTTCTGCCAGTTTTTTGTCAACTTCCGCATTAACCATATCTTTTTCCGCCTGAATTTTATCAAGTTCAGCCTGCTCAAGGTCTTTCTCCGACTGTTTTCTGTCTATCTCTGCCTGCACAAGATCTTTTTCAGCCTGGGCACGATCCACTTTTAATTGCATCATTATCTTTTTTACAACCAGCTCATAAGCGCCAAATGATGATTCAGGCATTTTTTTATCATCAATTGTAAGCTCGCTTATTTTTTCATTTTCCGTTTTTATCACATACTTTTTACCGTCTTTGTAAAGGAATATAGTGTTTTTGGTACTGTCAGCCAGGTCTCCTTCCACATGAAATGTTTGTATTCCTTCATCGTTTTTTATCACAGATCGGGTTGACGAATTTTTTTTCTGTGCCTGTAAAGTTCCGTTATAGATTACAAGAAAGCTCAAAGCTAGCAATGTATATACAACTGTCTTTTTCATGATGTTTTATTATTTAATTTGGGCAATAAAAATTTCTTTTCACCGCAGTGAATTTTTTAAGAATGTATTAATTGGGAAAAAGGACTCCTGTTTCAAACAGTTGCGCATACCGTTTGATAGCAAAGACTATCCTGGTTTATGTGTGTGATTTTTAGTTTCTTTTTTGCAGTGAATGGTAAAATTGTTTTTCCATTTCTTTTTTCAATTGTACCTGTTTATATATGTCAGCTTCCTGCATTTTTCTTAATAGTTGATTTTCGGCTTTTTGTTTATCTGCCAAAGCTCTTTCTTCATCAGCTTTTAAGCGATCAGCTTCCGCCTCGCTCAAATCTTTTTCGGCTTGCAGATAATCAAGCATCGCCTGCTCCTTATCTCTTATAGCCTGAAACTGATCTGCTTCCGCCTGAAGTTTATTGTTGTATGCCATCATTTCATCGGCATTGATCGCTTCATCTTTTTCTTCCGGCATTTTTTCTGTTATATTCTGTTCTTCATCCTGTTGAGATAACAGCAATACTTCATGAGCTGCAATAGGAGTATTTTCGGTAATCACATTTTCTTTTTGCAAGTGTTGTATGTCATTTTTTTCGGGTGGAGTATCTGTTTCTTCTGATGAAGGCAACACATCATTTGTTTTTTCAAAATAAGCAGCAGTTGTATTATTTACAGGTGTAACCTGTGTGCTAATAACTGAAGCGCGATGACCCACAGTAAATGCCAGCATTGTGATTATTATAACTCCTGCGCAGAAAAAAGTTTTTTCAACCGGAGTTAATCCTTTGTTTTTATTGTACACAATTCTTGTTACCCTGTGCAATAAATGGTTTTTTCGCCCGGCAAAAGCAGGCGCGAAGCCAGGAGATTGAAGCGCGTATTCCTTAAAAGTTATTAAAGCTTTAATAAACTGTTGTTTGTTGCCTGTTTCAGCAAGCGCTATATCATCACAACAATGTTCTCTTTCTTGTCTCAGTATATCTCCCATCCATAATAAAGCAGGATTAAAAAAGAAAAGATGTTCTATCACGCTTTGCACCAGGTTAACTGCATAATCATTTCTGCGGATATGCGCCAGTTCATGTAATAAAACAGCTTCTACCTGATCGGCAGGTATATTCATCATTAAACCTGCAGGTAAAAAAATAACAGGCTTAAAATGCCCAAGTACTATAGGCACTTTTGTTATTTCAGATTCCAGTAGTAATACTTTTTTACTGATGTGAAGTTTGTCGCTAAGTATAGTAATCTTTTTCTTCCAGTAATCATCGGGATGGGAATGACTTTGCTGTTGTATGCGATTGCAATAAGCCAGTGAACGCAGCATTATCAAAGCTTTCCAGCATACAATTATCAACCATATAAATACAATAAAAGGAGCATAGGCTGAACAGGCGCTACGAAAACCTGAACCTAACTGTTGTAAGCCTGCTAAAAAAGGAGGAAGAGAATACGGATTGTTGCGATAAATAGAGAAATTATCGGTTGCAACTCCCTGCCATTCTACAAAAAATGTAATACCTGCTGCAATAACAAAACCCCAAAACAACATGCTCACCAGGTTATATCTTACTACGGGGGAAGCTTTTTTCGTAACCATTAAAACGCCTATACCAGCTATAGCCAAGATCAAACCTTGCCATATTGAATGAACAAGCATCCAGCATAATGCTTCTGCCATTTTGTGCAAGGTTGTTATAATTAATAGATGAACCGACATATGCAAGTATTAAAGATTATTTTCCTGGGTCTAATTTTTTGAGCATTTCTTTCACCGCTTCCAGTTCTTTTTTTGATGTTTTGTCATTGCCAAGCAATGCTACCATTAAATTACTCACAGAACCATCATACATCGAATCGAGAAAACGGCTGAGCAATGAACCTTTGGTTTTTTCTTCTTCCAGTGCCGCACTATATACATGCTTCATATTGCTTTCATCTCTGTGCAGCATTCCCTTTTCCGTCATCACCTGCATTAGTTTGAGTGTAGAGGTATATTGTACCGCTTCTTTTTGCTCATTTAATGCTTCGTGTATTGCACGAACAGTTGAAGGACCATGTTTCCATAATAATTGTAACACTTCCAGTTCTGACTTAGTCGGTAATATTTCAATAGCCTTTTTTCCTTTTGAAACTTTCATACCACTAAGGTACGATAAAAAACGTACGTTTAAAATATAAATTTATTTTTTTTCAGAAATTAACAACTATGCTTTACTGTTGTCAATATGGGTACATTTAAAATTGTCGCCACATATGAATTTCCGGGCGGGGTCTCACCATAGTCGTCAACTTTAAGAGCTTTTTAGGTAATGATTGTATTTAATGTCCCTTTGGGACATTTTATGGGTAGAATAAAATCAGTGATTCGTTTTCGTTCCGTTAGGAACGTTTTGTGCCGGGGATCCTAATGGCACAAGGCGTACCTACGGCACGCAGATCATTTCAATATTTTCTACCTACCAAATGTTCCTACCGGAACAAAATGTATTGAAGTGATATTAGCTAAGATGATGGCTATGGTGAGACACCGACCGGTAGCGTCTGCTACAGGTCAGTCTCACCCGCCTGCGACAATTTTAAATTGCACCCGTCAATATTAATTTTCAGGAGTTTGGCTTCATATCACATAAAACAATTATTTTGTGATACTAATTAACTGCTGGTGAAGTTTTTTTTTGCCATATCACTTCTGTCCGTACATGTGTTTAACCTGGTAGGGTATGCATTTTTTTTTAGCTTACTCCAGCAACAAAATGCAAAGCAAACTGTAGCGTACATTGATAATAAAAATTATACCGATGCCGACCTGGTATTGGTGAAAGTGCCTGTGCAACTGCCTTACAGCACTAACCTGGCAGACTATGAAAGGTATGACGGTGAAATAGAGTGGGGAGGCGTGCATTATAATTATGTAAAACGGAAGATGGCAAACGACACATTATATGTTTTGTGTTTGCCCAATGAACACCGTACAAAATTGTTTAATGCGAAAGATAAATATAGTCAGCAGGTAAATGATGCACCCGGTTCTAAACAAAAAGAAAACGGCAGTACAGTAAAAAAAGCTACGCTGGCTAACGAGTACGATCAACCGGAATCTTTGGTTTTGTTTTCAGGTTATATTCCAATACGCGTTAAACAATATGCCGGGTTAAGTTCAACACTTATACATACCCTTCTTGACGGTACGCTTCAACCTCCGGAAGCTGCAGCTTCTTAATTACTTAAATAACTTTATTGATCTAACAAGTATTTAGTTCGTAATAATGTGTGCCATTCGTAATACATTGGTGTGCAGGTGTTTTTTCATTCATAATTATTTTTTATGCCTTACATAGCGCTGGAAGCTCATTTACCCGGTATTACCGGGTTATTGGAATACCGTAAAGATGCTGCTGCCCCCATACGTGAACTCACGCAAACGTTGTTGCGCGGACCATCTTCATTAACCGAAGGTGAAAGAGAATTAATCGCCACTATCGTTTCGCATCGCAATGAATGTGTGTTTTGTACTACGGCGCACACTGCAGCGGCCGATGTTTTATTGGGTGAAGAAACAACCTCTCAATCTGTAAAGAAAGATATAGACACTGCGCCCGTATCAGATAAAATGAAGGCATTGCTGGTGATAGCCGCGCTGGTGCAAAAAGGTGGCAAAAATGTAAGCGAAGAAGCGGTGCAAAAAGCAAAAGATGCCGGCGCCACAGACCTGGAGATACATGATACCGTTTTAATAGCTGCATTATTCTGTTTATACAACCGCTATGTAGACGGACTTGCTACGTTTACGCCCACTGATCCCGCTTTTTATAAAAGCCTTGGAGAGCGTCTGAAAAGCAACGGCTATAACCGTTTACCGCAAGGATATGATCACTTAAAAAAGCCGTCATGACTACTAACATAGAAGAAAAGATAACGACTTATCACTGGATATTGTTCATAGTCTGTTTTCTGGCTACGGCATTTACCGGAACAGCGTCTACACTTATGGCAGTTTATTTGCCCGTGGCGGTGAAAGATCTTTTAGGCGAAAAAAATGCAGATGAATTAAACAATATCAGTGCGTATATAAATGCCGTATTTATTTTAGGCGGGGCATTCGGCGGCTTTATTGCAGGTGTGATTGCCGATAAAGCCGGGAGGAAAAAAGGAGTTATTTTTTCCATTGCCTGCTATGGAGTATTCACACTCTTAACAGGTTACATGCCTGATTGGTGGGGTGTAGTTATCTGCCGTTTTTTTACAGGGTTTGGTTTAGGCGCCGTATTGGTAGCCACCACAACTATGATGGTAGAAGAATGGCCTCAAAAAACAAGAGCCATTTTTATTGGCATTTTATCTATCTCAATGCCGGTGGGCATTTTTTCAGCGGGTGTAATAGACTATTTTGTTTCTTCCTGGCGGCAGGGATTTTTAGTGGGCATTATTCCTGTTGCTATAGCTATACTTTCTATCTGGTTATTGAGGGAATCCAAACAATGGAAATACAATCGTGAAGCGGTTGTGCAGCAAACAAAACAAAAAGAAAATATTTTTGCCGCTGGTCACCGGAATGATTTAATTACTGGCGCTGTAATTTTTGGCACAATGCTCATTGGTTTGTGGGCTATCTTCTCGTGGATACCTACCTGGATTCAAAGTTTAATAACAGGTGCAGATGCCCAAAAAGAAAGAGGTATAAGCATGATGATGCTAGGTATGGGAGGATTAACAGGTGGGTTTTTTTCCGGCTGGCTGGTGAATGCAGTAGGATTAAGAAGATCAATGATTCTTTGCTTTTTAGTTTCTGCCATATTATCTTTTGTACTGCTAAAAACAAATCATTCTTTTTCGTTTCTTATTTATGTTGAGATAGGCATACTGGCATTATTTTTTGGTGCCAGCCAGGGCGTACTTTCTGTTTATATTCCAGGCTTGTTTCCTGTAAATATCCGTGGCCGGGCCACAGGATTTTGTTTTAATGTAGGTAGAATTTTTACAGCTATTGCAGTGTTATTTGTTGGGGTGCTGGTAACGCAATTGGGAGGTTATGGCAATTCTCTTTTTATTTTTTCATTGGTATTTATCATAGGATTATTGGTCGTTTTTTTTACGAAGAAGAAAGACGACAAATCATTTGTTATTGAGTAAACAAAACCATATGACACATATCACACTAGAAGAGGGAGTACCGGGCATCAGAAGCCTGGTGATGTTCCGGCCCGAAACGGGCAAATCGCTTTACCAGTTGGCGCATGTGTTGTTAAGAGAAGATTCACCGCTGTCATCGGCCGACAGGGAGTTGATAGCGGCTTATGTATCCAGCATGAACAATTGTATGTTCTGTATGAGTAGTCACGCTGCCGCGGCAAGGTGTTTATATAATGATGAAGCTGCTATAGTAGACGAAGTATTAAAAGATATGCAGCAGTCTGACATCAGCAATAAATTGAAGGCCTTGTTGGCGATAGCAGGACAGGTACAAATTAGTGGAAAGGCTGTAACAAAAGAAAATATAGATGCGGCAAAAGCACTGGGCGCAAGCGACAGGGAAATACACGATACTGTATTAATAGCAGCCACTTTCTGCATGTTTAACCGCTATGTTGATGGTTTGGCAACACTAACACCCACCGATTCCAATGTGTATGCCGAAATGGGAAGAAGAATGGTAGATGTAGGCTATTCATTACCGGTAGCACCGGTAAATAAATTATAACGATTGAAACCACATATCCTGATTATTTAACATTAAAAACAGGTTTATGAAAATTAAAACAGAACCAGTAGGAAGTATTCCTCGTCCCGTTGAGTTAATACAAGGTATGCAGGCACATGCAGCAGGTAGCATTACCAAACAGGAACTCGATGCCTTATTTGAATCCGCCATAACAGATACGATTAAGCGCTTTGAAGCAACAGGATCGCCTGTAATTACTGATGGCGAACAAACCAAACCCAGTTTTGCAACTTATCCTATTTCGGGTATGCAGCAGCTTGATCCCAATGGTGTGGTTATACCGTTTGCGGATGGGCATACCCGTCAGTTACCTAAAATTACAGCCGGACCTTTTAAGTACCAGGTATACAGTAACAGCTTTCTTCAAAATGCACGGAAGCATACCAGCCTTCCGGTAAAACAGGCAGTGATCGCCGTATCAGCTATCAGTTTACTATACCCGCGGGAAGGTATTGTTGGATATAGCCATGAACAATTTATCAATGACCTGTTGAACGAAGCGGAAAAAGATATCCGTCAAAATCTCAACAGTGGCGCATATAATGTGCAGATAGATTTTACCGAAGCGAGGCTGGCATTAAAGCTTGATCCTTCGGGTGGCGTACTACGGTCTTTCATAGATCTTAACAATAAAGTATTGTCGAGGTTTACAGATGAAGAAAGAAAAAAGATAGGCGTGCATTCCTGCCCCGGTGGCGATCATGATTCAACACACAGCGCGGATATACCATACGCCGATTTGTTGCCACTACTATTTGAATTGAAAGCGGGCAATTTTTACCTGGAATATGCCGGTGAAAAAGACAAGCGAACAGTGCTTAATTCTATCAAAAAAAACATACAACCCGGTCAAACGGTTTTTCTTGGAGTTACAGATGTATTGAACCCACGTATAGAAACACCTGAAGAAATAAAAGAAATAATTCTTGAAGCCGCATCAGTGCTTCCTGTTGAAAAAATAGGCACAACAGATGATTGCGGTTTTTCTCCATTTGCTGATGATACGTCTACTTCAAGAGATATTGCTTTCGCTAAAATAAAAGCACGGGTAGATGGTACAAAATTAGCGGAAGCCGCCATCAATAAACAATAAACAGCACACTACAAACACACTATCGCATGGCACATATTGATCTTAAAAATGAGTTACCCGGTATAAGAGGGTTGATGGCATATCGCCCTGAAACAGCCAAACCGTTGAATGCGCTGGCTGAAGTGTTATTACGCGATGATAATAACACATTAAGTAGGGGGGAGCGGGAATTGATAGGCGCTTATGTATCTTATCTTAACGATTGTTTCTTTTGTCAGAATGTGCATGGTGCATTAGCCCAACATTACCTTCAATGCGAAATGAAAGACATAGACGCAATAAAAGCGGATTTTACATCAACGCCCTTATCACCAAAAATGAAATCGCTGTTAGCCATAGCGGCTGCTGTACAAAAAGGCGGTAAACATGTTACGGAGAATCTGATTACAGCGGCAAGAGCTGAAGGCGCTACAGACAGAGAGATCCATGATGCCGTATTGATTGCTGCTTCTTTCTGCATGTTCAACCGTTATGTAGATGGATTGGGTACTACCGCTCCTCAGGATCGCCAGTTTTATATTAACCGTGCTCCACAACGGGCATTAGAAGGATATGTGGAATTTGATTTGAATAAATAGTATGGTTTAAAAAATCTTCTGAAAACTTCCCTGATAATACCGGGGAAGTTTTTTTATCCTGCTTATCATATCCTATATTTGGATATCCCCTGATCTCTGCCACTTTCGTCAAGCAGCATTAACTTAATAATTCACAACAATGAAATTTCATCAAATTGTCTGCATTGCAGGAATGTTGTTATTTTGCGCTTCGTGTACCCAGCCAAAAGCAACCAATATGAATAATGACCAACAGATCAGGGAAGAGCTAACTAAAATAACCGCGCTGTTGCAGGATACTTCTTTTGCCTTAAGTATGGCAAAAAACCAGGAAGCTGCTTATTATGCCGCGCTGAACCAACCTGTACCTTCATTTTTATCTGCTGGCGAAGATAACGCAACAGTTGCCCGAAGTGTGAAAGAAGAAAAAATAGCCATTAATGTGGCAGGATTTTATGCATTAGAATGTGGTATTGGTGAGTTAATGGAAGAAAAAGGTGGAACGCCTGTAGAATGGCTGAAGAAAATTGAGTCCAATAAATTAGATTCAACAGAAATTTTAATATTAAATCGTTTTGCTAACGCCACCTGGAAGGCGGGACAGCCATTCCGTGACCTGCAAAGAATAAAACGGGATAATTTTATTTCATCGGTTTTTTTGCCGGCAGATGAAGTAAAGAAAGATTATCACCAGGTAGTTACTGCCACAGGGAAATTATTACCTGTCATGCAGGATGTGGCAGATGCTTCAAAAGAAACTCAGTTAAAGAAATTAAGCCTGTTACTGAAGGATAAAACATTCGCACTGGAGATAGCGCAACACATGGAGGCGGCTTACTATAATGAACAAAAACAGCCGGTGCCCCCATTTGTAAAACCTGATGAAGATACTGCTACAAAAAAGAAGAGCCTAAAAGAAGAAAAAATCGCCACCAATATCGCGGGTTTTTACGCTTTGGAATGTGGCATAAGTTATCTTGCCACCGCCCGAAAAGAACTTCCTTCAACCGTATTACTGTCAATTGTAAGCGATAGTTTGAGCAAGGCGGATGTAAAACTATTTGAACGTTTTGCCAATGCTACCTGGAAAGGCGGTCAACCCTTCCGCGGGCTGGATAGAATTAGAAGAGAAACGTTCACTTCTTTTGATCTGCTTCCTCCACACGAAGTAGACAAAGATTGGGTACAAATAAAAGCCGCGGCAAAAAAAGTGCTCGAGGCGATAAAAGAATAAGGTTTTTTGTTAAGTATTTTTCTTCATATGATCATTGCCGTTAGCTATTAATGTTTTTTACATTCAAAAACTTTCACGATTCAGTGGTATAAATAAACATGGTTTCGTAAAAACATGTTTTCACCATAAATTTAAGTGGTGTTAGTATTGCAAAATCAGTTATTTAGTTCTACATTAGTAGCACTACTCTAAGAAGGCTTACATCTTCCAAAATCTTCGGGCGGACCGTTTTAATTATTTATTTTTTAGTGTGTTCAGGATTTACACTGCAACAGCCCATAGTTTTTTTCTCAATCATACATTGTAAAAACAACATTATGCCATCACTTGCCCAACATCTTGATCCTGCTACTCCCAAACGAATTCTTGCGCTTGATGGAGGCGGTATCCGTGGCGCGCTTACATTAGGTTACTTACAAGCCATCGAAGATCTTTTAAGAAAACAGCATGGTGATAATCCTAATTTCAGGCTCTGCGATTATTTTGACCTGATTGGCGGTACAAGCACAGGTTCTATTATTGCGTCCTGTCTTGCTATAGGCATGAAAGTGGATGACATTAAGCAAAAGTATTTCGATTTAGGCGGAGTAATTTTCGGAAAGAAATATAAATGGTGGAATATATTCACACTGAAAGATATTTTAAAAGCAGGCTACAATCATGTCCCTCTGGAAAATGAGTTAAAAAAAATGTTCGGTGATATTACACTTGAAAGCAGTGAAATAAAAACAGGGCTGTGTATTGTAGCAAAACGGGCAGACACAAATAGCGTATGGCCATTACTTAATCACCCGGGTGGTAAATATTTCAACAGTGTGGATGGTATGAATAAAGACATACCATTGTGGAAAGCGGTGAGAGCAAGCGCTGCAGCGCCAACGTACTTTTTACCTCAGATTATTGATGTGGGTGGAACGCTTAAAACTGCTGCTTTTGTTGACGGCGGTGTGAGCATGGCCAATAATCCTTCATTGCAATTGTTAATGGTAGCTACGCTCAGAGGGTTTCCTTATAAATGGAAAATAGGAGGAGAAAATATATTGCTGGTGTCCGTTGGCACGGGTATGAGCCGCTGGGATAAAATTCCCGAAAGTGTTTCTGAAAACAACCTGCTTAAATGGGCTCAACAAATTCCTGATATGCTGATGCAGGATGCAAGCTGGCATAACCAGGCGGTGATGCAGTGGTTGTCTAATTGCGCAACACCATGGTCAATTGATGGAGAAATTGGAGATCTTTCCAACGATTGCATAACCGGTGAAGCACAAAAGAAAGGACTGCTTACCTATCTGCGCTATAATCTTTGGATAGATCAACCTACACTAAAAGCATTGATGAATAAAGATTACAGCAAAGAAGAGGTGGATAATCTTGTTGAAATGAGTAATGCCGACAGCCGGTTTGAATTATATGACATTGGGAAGAAAGCTGCTGAAACCGGGGCAAAGATTAATAACAACGTTATGTCTGCCTCGCAGGTAAAAGCAGAACATTTCCCGGAATCGTTTAAAATATAAAGCATGTCACTTTTTTGTTTTGTACTGATGCCTTTTGGAACAAAAACCGATGGCGTTAAAAAAGAAATTGATTTTGATAAGGTATATAAGAGTTTTATAAAACCGGCTATAATTAAAGCAGGTCTTGAACCTATAAGGGCAGATGAGGAAAAAAGTGGTGGCTTTATTCACAAGCCTATGTACGAGAGATTGATGTTTTGTGATTTTGCTGTAGCCGATCTGAGTTTTGCCAATGCCAATGTGTTTTATGAGTTAGGTATTCGTCATGCCCTGAAACCGTTTACTACAGTGAGTATTTTTGAGCTGAATACAAAGCTTCCATTTGATACGGCAGCTCTAAGAACTTTTCCTTATAGTTATGATAATGGTACAGTGTTAGACGTAGAAGCAAAAATTGAAAGCCTGTCAAATCTTATTGAAATAAACCTTGATGTACAAAGAGCTCAACAGGATAGCCCGATAGCTCAATTAATAACAGCGTATAAATTTCCAAACCTCAACTATCTGCAACAAAGTGCAGATGCGTTTGCAGAAAAAGTCATCAATTTAAAAACTCAAAAACAAAGCCTTAACGATTTTGTAAAGCAATGGAAGCTCCTGGATAAAGAAAAGAACAGCGCTGCTACCGTTGAAGAAAAAGATAAGATTGCAGTTGATCAAAAAAAAATAGTTAATGAGATGCTGCAAATTCAAAAAGCTGAAGGCACCGGCTTACAATATAAATATGATCTCCTTTATTCCATTATTGATGCGTATAAGAGTGTAAGTGCCTTTTCGGAAATAGTAAGTATGTTGAAGCCACTGGTAGATGAAAGATATAAAGATAATGTTTACATAAAACAACAACTGGCGCTTGCATACAATAAAACAAACAAAAGGCTTGAAGCAGAAGAGATACTAAAAACAATAACAGATCAATATGGTGCAGATCCTGAAACAAACGGATTGCTGGGTGCTGTATACAAAGGATTAATGGACGATAGTAAATCTGACGCCTACATAAGCGACCGGTATAGGCAAGATGCTATCAATGCATATCTTGGTGGATTTGAAACTGATCCCAGGGATTACTACCCGGGTATTAATGCACTTACATTGATGTATTTTGGTGAGGCACCGGATGAAAGGTTTAGTAAATTCTTGCCTCTTGTGAAATATGCGGTAGAAAGGCAACTAAAAATTAAGGCAAAAGATTATTGGACTAACGCTACGGCACTTGAACTTGCCTGCCTTGGCTTAAATGAAACAGATGCAAGAAAGTACTGCGCAGCTTCTATAATAAGCAATCCTCAAAACTGGATGAAAGAATCAACCGCGGGTAATCTGAAGAAGATTTACGATAAAGCGTTAAACGCAACTGAACAGGAAAAACTGCAATGGTTGAAAGAAATCATCAGCAAGCTTAATCCTTACATTTTAAACTGAAAACAGCGCTTTGGTAATAAAGTTTAATCGTCACATTATTGGCAAATACATAGAACGGCTTATCCGGTAATTTTGACCACATAAAACTAAGCAAACTTATATAATGCCAGCTTAAGTCTGAAACGGCAGAGCATAGATGTGACAGTCTTACAAATTATTGTCAACTCAATGCTTCTATATTAATGCGTTTTATTCTGCACTAATAAAATTTGCTTGAAATAAGGCTTAATAACATATTCTCCCAAATCTTCTTTACATTAGCGTTCCTACTTTAAGAAAACATACATTTTCCAGGTCTTCTCAAAACCGCGTTGCTATTCCCTTGCAGGCCCAATTTCTAAATAATCAACATTCCTTTTAAAAGACGTATTGATATGCACCAGCTAAAAAACCTTGTTGTTTACGGTAAGAAAGAAATAAACGAAGACGCCAGTATTACTTACGCTTTACAAAGTGTAAGCCGCGATCAATCCGAAAAACATACCATTGCACTAACGGAAAAGGATAATCTGCAGTTTGTGTTTGCAGATAACACCACCTGGTTGTGCGATGCGGATACATTACACGAACTGTATCCTGAAGCAGATGTATTGGTAAAAACAGCTTCGCAACGTGGCGTGGCTGCTACTTTTGAGCTGCCGTCAACGGTTGAAGCTCCTGCAACGGAAAGGGGAGTGGTAAGCGCGATTGCCATTATTGCATTAAAGGTATTCGCAAAAAAAGTGGTTCCCGTGGCTATTGGAGAAATTGCTAAAAAACTGGAAAATAAAAATCTTACTAATATACCCGATGCTGCTGCCGGTAAAAAAGGAATAAACAAAGATGAACTTATAAAGAAGGGTGCAGCAATCTTCAGTATCAACAAAAATTTTGCATTCAGCGCGTTTGACAATAAGGGTGTTGGAAGTCCTTTTTTTCTTTTTATTCATGGCACTAATTCAGATACCTTAGGTGCCTTTAAAGAACTAAAAGAATCCGCCGCATGGGCAACATTATTTGATATCTATAAAGATAATGTGATTGCCTTTCAGCATAGAACATTAACGGAAAGTCCGTTGGATAATGCAGTAAAACTTGCACTGCTGTTGCCTGATAATGCGGAGCTGCATATTATCAGCCATTCCAGGGGAGGTATTGTGGGTGATATTATGAATATGTATAGCAGTAACAATGGTAAAGCGCCTGTTGGATTTACGGATGATCATATCGCATTATTGAAAAAAGAAAAAGGCAGGCAAAGTGATATAAAGAATATCCAGGCACTCAATACTATTTTTAAGAAGAAAAAAATTACTGTTACCAAATTTATAAGAGTAGCCTGCCCCGCCGCGGGTACTAAATTGGCATCCAAACGCCTTGATCATATTTTAAACGCCTTCTTTAATATTTTTGGAGGTGATGCCAATCCTTTTGCGGGTGCATTAAAAGATTTGCTTACAGCCGCCGTAGCCACTAAAGACAATGTAAACGTTCTGCCCGGTATAGAAGCGCAAAGCCCCGCATCTCCTTTTATCAAAATATTGAATGATGTTTCTGAAAAGAGTGGGGTAGAAGGTGATCCTTTGATTGTAGTATCAGGTAATGGAACGTTTAGTTTAAGTGGACAAGGGTTGATGGTAATTCTTGGTAAGTTGTTTTACTGGCAAAGAAACGACCTGGTAGTTAATACAGATTCCATGTATCTCGGCGTTAAACGAACAACAGCCATTCAATATTTTTTTGCGCAGGATACGGATGTGAACCACGTGAAATATTTTTCAAACAACAGAACAAGGGAAGTAATTAACCTGGCGCTCAGTACACCAACAGGTAAGCAGATACCGGGTTTCAAATCTGTTTTGCAAAATGCTGTACCCACCAGCGACAGAGATGATCGTGGACTGGACTATGGTGAATTGTTTCCATATGCCAAGGTACCATCTGGGAAAAAACCAATTGTAATATTATTGCCAGGCATAATGGGCTCTAATCTTTATGGCAGGGGCAAAAAATTATGGTTGAATTATTGGGAGATGTTGAAGGGTGGGTTGATCAACCTGGATTATTCAACCAGTAAGGGGTTAACTGCCACATCTATTATTAAATCATCTTACGGAAAACTTGCTGAGAGGCTATCGAACAGTTATGACGTTATCATTTATCCTTTTGACTGGCGCAGGCAATTAAATGATTGCGCAAAAGATTTGAAGAATAAAATAGAAGAACTGCTGCAGCTTAATCAACCTATAAAAATTATAGGACACTCTATGGGCGGGGTACTGGTGCGTGATTTTATTATTAATCACGATGATACATGGCAAAAACTGAATGCCTCTAAAGATTTTCAATTGCTTTTTTTGGGTTCACCTTTGGGTGGATCTTTCAGAATCCCCGCAGTATTGTTTGGTCAAGACGCTATCATCAATTCGTTAAGCAGGGTTGACATGCGTCATACCAAAAAGGAGCTTGTTGATATGTTCCGGGCATTCCCTGGTATTTTAAGTTTGTTACCCTTAAATACCGAAACGGAAAATGATTTTGCAGAATCTGCTACCTGGAAAAAAATGCGGGATACAATGGGAGATAATAGTTGGCCCATACCCTCTGAAAATGACCTGGCTGTTTTTAAGAAGTATCGTAATGCCATCAACAAAACGGCAAATGATATTGACTATAGCAACGCTGTATATATTGCTGGTAAGGATGATCAAACACCCTGCGGTTATTTTAACGATGTAATACCACCAAGGATTGAGTTGGCTTTTGTATACACTGCGGAAGGCGACCAGAGCGTTACCTGGGAATCAGGCATTCCTAAAAAGATGGCAGCCGCGGGTAATGTATATTATGTAGGCGTAACGCATGGAGCTTTAGCTAATGAGCCGGATATTTTTAATGGTATTGAAGAAATACTATTAAAAGGATCAACTTCACTATTAAGTAAAAATCCGCCTTTGGTAAGAAGCGCTGAAAAGAAATTCAGGGCGCCTGTACCGGTAAATTTTGATATATCTGAACGTGGTATTCAAAAAGTGATGTTCGGAAACCAGGATAAGAAAAAAGATCCCGTGGGTAGTAGGGTACCCGTTTCCGTTACCGTAAGTAATGGTGATTTGAGTTATGCCTCATTTCCTGTATTAGCAGGACACTTTAACAATGATGGAATTTTGTACGCGGAAAAAGTAATTGATGCCAATTTGAATGGAATGCTGTCTGCCAAACACAAGCTGGGTTTATATCCCGGAGATATCGGCAGTAATGAAATATTTATGGATTGCACCAATAATTTCGCCGGAGCTATTATTGTAGGCATTGGCGAGGCGGAAAATCTTACGGCACATCAATTGGCTAAAACCACAGAGCAGGGTGTATTGAATTATTTACTCTCTATAATAGATACTGCCGCAGGTAAAAATGGAACTGGTATATCTGCCCTGTTAATTGCCAGCGGGTATGGCGGATTGTCTGTAGAAGGATCTATAAAAGCGATTATTGAAGGTGTAAATAATGCCAATGAAAAAATACTTGGTGAGTTCAAAAATAAATGCAGGATCATTCAACACCTTGAATTTATTGAGTTGTATTCGTACCGGGCACTGAGTTGCATGTATGCGTTGAATAAAATAGTAAAAAACGAAAACAGCGCTTATAATATCGTCATCGGTAATAAAAAAATAAAAGATTTGCTGGGCGTAAGGAAAAGAATACCACTCGATACATCAGATGACTGGTGGAACAGGGTAACCGTTAAATATAAAGCGGCAAATGAAAATAACGGAGAGCCTGCCAGTATGATATTCGACTCTTACACGGGAGATGCACGGGAGGAAGAAAACCGTATGTTCAATAACATTACGCTTATTGATCTTTTTATTGCAAACGTATCTACCAATAACCAGTGGTCGCCTGCATCGGCTAAAACATTGTTTGAGTTAATGATGCCTAACGACCTGAAAGAGAAATTGAAAAGAAAAGGAAATATTACGTGGATACTGGATAACAATACAGCAGCTTACCCATGGGAACTGTTGCAGGATAACAGCATTAATGCTAAACCGCTTTGTATTAATGCAGGTATGGTAAGGCAGTTATCTACGTCAGACTACAGGATCAAAATAAAAAGAGCTCCACAAAACAAAGCCCTTATTGTGGCTGACCCTGTGCTTAATGGATTTGTAGGTCAATTACCGGGGGCAAGAGAGGAAGGGAAAGTGGTAGAAGGCGTTTTGAAAGATGCGGGTTATCCTGTTACGGCTATTATTAATATGGATGCCGCTAATGTGGTATCTAATTTTTTTTCCGATAGTTATTCCATTATTCACCTTGCAGGACACGGTTTATATAATGCTAAGGTTCCTCAAAAATCGGGAATGGTAATAGGCAATAATATATTTCTTTCTGTATTTGATATTGAGCAAATGAGCATAGTGCCGCAGTTGGTATTTGTAAATTGTTGTCACCTTGGAAACATAAATGCGGAAGATGAAGCACTATACCAGGATAGGTATAAGCTGGCCGCGAATATAGGTACGCAATTAATAAGCATTGGAGTTAAGGCGGTAGTAGCAGCCGGTTGGGCGGTAAACGATGCTGCGGCGCTTGATTTTGCAAAGCAGTTTTACCTGCACATGTTTGAAGGAGATGATTTTGGTGACGCGGTTAAAAAGGCAAGAACTTATATTTACGACAACCATCCCGGTAATAATACCTGGGGCGCTTACCAATGTTACGGAGATCCTTTTTTTAATTTCAGGAATGTTACGAAAACGAAAGGAGCCTGGTCGCCATCTTATATAGTTCCTGAAGAAGCTGAAATACATCTTGACAATCTGCTGAATGAATTGCAGATGGGTAAAAAAACAACAAAAGCAAATCTTGAGGAGTTAGAGATTATAACTGCAGCAGTAAAAAGAGATATCAGTTTTACAGCTCCAATTATTGAACGGCAGGCAATGATCTATCTTGAAATGGGCATGTACGAAAAAGCGGTGGAGCGATTTCAAACCTTGCTGAAAAGTGAGAAAGCTGATTTTTCATTTTTGAGTATGGAAAAATACTGCAACGCCAGGGCCAAGTTGTATGTGCAGGATTTTTATAATGATAAAATAAAAAGTACACATAGAACAAGACAATATATTGACAATATAGGTCAGGTGATCAATGATCTTAATGTATTACTTGCGGCAGGTGAAACGGCAGAAAGACTTAATCTTTTGGGCAGCACCTATAAACGCAAAGCGATGTTGTTAAACAATAAATCGGAAAGAGAAACAGCGTATAAAACGGCAGCTTCGTTTTATGAAAGAGCGGCACTGAAAAAGGGAAATAATAATGAACCGTATTCTGTTACTAATGCCATAGAAATCGGTTGTATTTTATCTCTGGGCGGATCGGTGAATTGGGGACAGCGCTATAAGGTTTCAAATAAAACATACAGCGTAACAACCATACAGGAAGCCACTAAAAAGCTTGCTGCGCTTATGGATAAGATCAACAAAGCGGATGGTTCTGCTAATATGGATTATTGGGATATGGCGGCGGCAACGAATATTGAGTTATGCATGATGATGATAAACGGGAAGATAAATAATGCAATGGGATGGGATAAACTGGAAGATGATTTAGAAATGCTTTGGAAAAAAGCCGGCTCCGCGGGAAAGAAAATTGCCGAGCTTGAACATTTACAATTTTTGATATATGCGTTGTCAACCACAAACCTTACAGCCACAAAATTGTTTGATTTCAAAGAAAATGCCTTAAGCATTGATTCAGTAAATCATTTATCTGCATGGGTTATAAAACTTAAAAAAGCATTTTCTCATATTGCAGGTAAAGCCCCAAAAAAAGAGAACACAAAAAAATAACCCGCCAATTATTAAGGATCCATCCAGCTTTTTTTTAATGACTCAATAATTATTTGACTCAATAATTGTTATTGCTGTCTCTTGTTATTTGAGTGTACGCAGTGAAACATTAACAGCCTTATTTTTCAATGCTTTATACGTTTGATAATTAGCAATAAAGTCTCTTAAATGTTTTTATTTTTCTAATCATTACGCTGTTTCTTTTGCAGTAATGCTGAATATTGCGGATAAAGTTTTCCACTTTATTGGATTAATAGGTGTATTTGGTACAATACTTGCGTGTTCTCTGGCGAATTATAAAAATTTTCTAAATCCATTATTTATGTGCAAAAATCTACCCGGAATTTGCTCACGGGCTTCTACTGCCTGTACTTCAAGACGACTTTCCTCTACAATCTTATTGACTCACTTGCTGACTGTTAAACAGTATATTATTTTCTGAATTCATATTTAAGTTTCTAAATCCGTAAAAGTATGATCCTAATCAACTATAAAAACCGCTCTGGGCATTTTCTAACATTCAGGAAAATATGCTTCTTCTTTGTTTTTTTATTTTCAGCAATAGGTTTACATACGAATGCGCAAACAACGCAAACAACCGTACGTTCTGTATACAAACTGTTCCTAATGATTATAGTAGTAATCCCACAAAAAAATATCCATTATTGGTTGCATTTGCAGGCTCGGGTGAATTGGGAGATGGCAGTGCGGGCGTGTTAGAAAAAGTGGAAAATGTAGGAATAGGAAAATTACTTAAACTGAAAACCTTTCCGGCTACGTTTACTGTTGGTGGCGTAAGCTATTCTTTTATAGTGATTTGCCCACAAATGAAATCAGAAAATGACTGGCAGAATTCTATCCAGGCTATACTCGACTATGCCAAAGCAAACTATCGTGTTGATGAGAAAAAAGTATATCTTACCGGTTTAAGCCTCGGTGGAGTAGGTACATTTTCATATTGTGCCAGTACCACTTGGCGTGGTCAAACGCTGGCCGCTGCTGTACTTGTTTGTCCAGGCACAGGAGCTAATGCATTTCAGTTAAAGAATATAGCTGCGTCACAAATTCCTTTTTGGGTAACTAACAATGCAGATGATCCTATTAATTCGGCCACACAGGCAACCGCATTAGTAAACTCCATTAATACTACCTCGCCTCCACCTCCAACTAAATCGCTGCTTACGATTTTTCCCGCTGCTGGTCGTGGACATGATGCATGGACACAAACATATGATCCTTCTTTTACACAAGAAGGGTTAAACGTATACCAATGGATGTTATCTAAATCGAGAGCCTCAGTGCCTGCGCCTCTTGTAATTACAAATGCAGGACCTGATCAAACTATTACTTTGCCTACTAACAGTGTTACCTTAGATGCAAGCAAATCAAGAGTAACATCAGGAGCTATATATTCGTATACCTGGACAAAATTTTCTGGTCCGTCATCAGGTGTATTAAGTCTTGTTTCGGGTGGATTGCAAGGCAATCTTACGGGGTTGGCCGCCGGTAAATATGTATATCAATTGGTGGTAAGGGATATGCTTGGCAACAGCGCCATAGATATGGTTACCATCAATGTAAATTCTACAAACAATGTATCTACCGATCCTCCTACAGCCAATGCCGGTGCTAATCAAATAATTACATTGCCCGTTAATACTGCCAAACTTGATGGATCAGCATCTGCTGCTTCGGCAGGTAATACTATTGTTTCATACAAATGGACCAAAGCTACCTCCAGTCCTTCCGGTGGCGATATAGCCAGTTCAACAAGCGCTGTAACAACTGTAAGCAATTTGATTGCCGGCACTTACACATACAGCCTGCTGGTTACTGATAACAGAGGCGCTACAAAAACTGCCACAACTACCATTATAGTAAATGCAGCCGCTACATCAACAGATCCGCCAACTGTAAATGCAGGTTTAGGTCAAACCATTACTTTACCTGTTAATACAGCAACGTTGGATGGGTCATTATCAAAAGCATCATCAGGCAATACTATAGTTTCCTATAAATGGACAAAAGCAACAAGTAGTCCTTCGGGAGGAGATATTGCAAGTCCAACCAGTGTTAAAACAACCATCGCCAATTTAATAGCAGGAACCTACACCTATAGTCTGACCGTTACTGATAGCAGAGGTTCTTCTAAAACAGGCGGCACCGTGGTGATTGTAAATGGCACAGCCGCTTCAACAGATCCGCCAACTGTAAATGCGGGTTTGGGGCAAAACATTACTCTGCCGGTTAATACGGCAACGCTGGATGGATCATTATCAAAAGCATCATCAGGCAATACTATAGTTTCCTATAAATGGACAAAAGCTACAAGTAGTCCTTCGGGAGGCGATATTACAAGCCCAACCAGTGTTAAAACAACCATTACCAATTTAATTGCCGGTACCTATACTTATAGTCTCACCGTTACCGATAGCAGGGGGTCTTCTAAAACAGGTGGAACAGTAGTGGTAGTAAATCCCGGCACTGCTGCATCAACCGATCCGCCAACAGCTAAAGTGGCTCAAAGCTCAATCAGTTTAACACTCCCAACAAACAGTGTAACATTAGATGGATCATCATCTGTTGCGTCTGCAGGTAATACAATCGCATCTTATAAATGGACAAAATATACAGGTCCTTCCTATGATGGATTAAAAACGCCAACCGAGTCTAAGATTACGGTTACGGGGTTGGTTGCGGGTAGTTATGGATTTACTATTACTGTTACAGATAATAATGGTAAAACCAGCAGTGCAAATGTAGCAGTGGTGGTTAATGCTGCCGTTGCAAACCGCACAGCTAATCCGGATGAAGTGGCTGCAACAGCATTGCCATCTATGGTTGATGTAAATAAAGTATTGGATTTCAAGGTAAGTCCCAATCCGGTACAATCAAACATGAACATACAACTGAATGGAACCGCGGCAGGTAAGGCTAGCATACTGGTGTATAACGTAGCCGGTCAGTTGCAGTTACAACAAGAGTTCAGAAAAGATGGAGGCGCTGTAAATAAATCTGTTAATATATCCAGGCTTCCCGCAGGTATTTATATCGTGCATATTATTGTTGATGATAAGTACAAGAAAATATTGCGCATAGTGAAGCAGCAATAAAAAAAATAAAATAAAGACCGTTTCAAATAAGCGGTCTTTATTTTTTAATGGCATCAAATAGCATGCTCTGTTAATTAGCAAATAACAGAAAATAATATTTTTAAATAAGTAGTCGCTTTGCTTTTTTAATGTCTAATATTTTACTACAGGGAATAAATAATTTTTAATTAATAATCAATAAGTTTTCCAATTTGGAATATTAAAAATCGTATTTGGTACAATACTTGCAATTCTTTTTAACAATTTTATAAATTATCTAAATCCACTAAACTATGTTGAAAAATCTACGCAACCTGGGTGTCCCACTCCAGAAAGTTTCTACCGCTATAGTCATTAAAATCTGACCTTTTTGTTTGTTTATTTATTCCACGTATAACTCATATAAAGTTATATACAGCTAAACTATTCTCTAATCTTTTCTAAATCCGGAAAAATCATGTACCAGAACAATCAGAGAACTTATGCAAAACTTCTAAACCGTAAACTATTATCTTTCGTTTTTACGCTGTTTTTTATTGCCTCAATGGTTTCTACCGTTCACGCACAAACGATGCAAACGGCGCTGGTGTCTAAATATACCCGCATCGAAGCTAATGTTGGCGGATACCTTGAATCACTTCCCAATGATTATGCAGCCAATCCAACAAAAAAATACCCTTTGCTTATTGCCATGCATGGCGTGGGAGAAAGGGGAAATGGTTCTCCGGGTGTGCTGGAAAAAGTAGCGAATATCGCTATTCCAAAACGAATTAAAAATGGAGCATTTCCGGCATCATTTACTGTTGGAGGTAAAACCTATTCTTTTATAGTTATTTGCCCGCAAATGGAGAATGCCAATGACTGGACCGCCTCTATACAGGCGGTGATTGATTACGCTAAAGCGAATTACAGGGTTGATGAACAAAAAATATATCTTACAGGATTAAGTCTTGGAGGCATTTCTGAATGGGTGTATATAGCCCGGTCCTCCAAAAACGGAGAAAATCTTGCTGCTGCATTACTGGTGTGCCCTGGGGCGACTTACAATGCAGACCAATTAAGAAACGTAAGTACTGCTCAATTGCCGGTTTGGGTTACCAACAATTCGGGTGATCCGTATAATCCTGCAAGCGGCGCAATCTCACTGGTTAACGCGTTGAATGCCTCTTTACCAGCCCATCCTGCGGCATTGATAACTATATTTGATAAAACGGGTCATGATGCATGGACACAAACCTATGATCCTGCTTTTAAACAGGATGGATTGAATGTATACGAATGGATGTTATCAAAAACGAGAGGATCCCAATCTACACCCGTTACGCCTGTATTAACCGCCAATGCCGGACCTGATCAGATTCTTACATTGCCAACCAACAGTATTACATTAGATGCAAGCGGCTCAGCTGTTACTTCAGGTTCTATTACTTCATACAGTTGGACAAAGGTTTCAGGGCCAACCGCAGGTTTGCTTTCTTTGCTTTCATCGGGGTTGCAGGCTAACCTTACCGACCTTGTTGAAGGCACTTATGTATACCAGCTAACGGTAAAGGATAGTAACGGAAGTACTGCTACAGATAATGTTACCATTACCGTAAATACATCTGTAACTTCTACCGATCCACCAACTGCTAATGCGGGTAAAGGTCAAACCATTACACTGCCGGTTAATAGTGCAACACTCGACGGATCTTTGTCGAAAGCATCAACAGGTAACACCATCGTATCTTATAAATGGACAAAAACCGCAAGCAGTCCTGCAGGAGGTGATATTACAAATGCAACGAGTGTTAAAACAACCGTTACGAACTTAATAGCAGGAACCTACACTTATAGTCTGACCGTTACCGATAGCCGAGGATCTTCTAAAACAGGTGGAACGGTAGTGGTAGTAAATCCTGACACTGCTGCATCAACCGATCCGCCAACAGCTAAAGTGGCTCAAAGCTTAATCAGTTTAACACTCCCAACAAATAGTGTAATATTAGATGGCTCATCATCTGTAGCGGCGGCAGGCAACACTATTGTATCCTATAAATGGTCAAAATACACAGGTCCGGCTTATGATGGATTAAAAACACCAACCAATGCTGTAATTACCGTAACAGGTATGATTGCCGGCAGTTATGGGTTTACGTTAACTGTTACAGACAATAATGGTAAAACCAGCAGTAAAAATGTGGCAGTGTTAGTAACAGCGGCAACATCAACACGTACTGCTTCAGCAGAAACCGCCCCGGTTGAGGATGTGTCATTGAATAATGACAGAGTGTTTAATGTTAAAGCCTTTGAAGCAACGGTTTCTCCAAACCCTGTTTTATCATCTGTGATGAATATTAAAGTAAATGGTACTGCTGCAGGTAAAACAAGTATACTGGTATATAACGCTGCCGGTCAGTTGCAGTTGCAGCAGGCGTTTACAAAAGAAGCGGGTGCTGTAAGCAAGCAGGTTAATATTGCTAAGCTCCCGGCAGGTATTTATGTTGTGCAAATCATTATTGATGCAAAACACAAGCAGATACTTCGCATAGTGAAACAATAATAACAGCAAAACAAATTTTGAATAGGTAAGACTGCTCCGGTTCTGCGGAGTAGTCTTTTTTGTGTACACTCATTGCGATGCCCTCCTCTTCGGGTCATTGGGATGGCATTGAAATAAAGCAGTGTGCGAAGGCTGTCAGAAGCAATCTCCGGCTATTCGACCGCAGGATTACATAATAAAACAGTATTGCTTGAGCCAGACGAGATTGCCACGCCACTAAAATATTTATTCCTGTTCTTTATTTCAGGTTGAGGCAAGCCATAACCAGGAGATGAACAACGGATACCAATAACCGGTGTGAGTGGATAAGTGAGAAAAGAAAAACCGCCTCTGTACGGACGGCCTTCTTTTTTCCCGGCATCTATAAAAATAACGATGTTGATTTTGTAAACGTTTTTCGTTTATGATTTCTGATTTGACAACAAACCTTACATCATAACCTCCTACTGTTTAAATAACTTGGTAACGGTTGTGTTTGTTTTCATCATGTATATTCCTTTGCTGAGTCGCGAAAGATCAACTACGATTTTTGAACTGTTCCTGCTGATCACCTGTATCTGCCCGCTAATATCCTGCCCGGTTACACTGAATAATTTCAACTGGCTTAATTCGGTGGTAGTTCCTTCAATAAGAACCTGGCTTAAAACCGGGTTGGGGTATATGTGTAATGTAACGTTAACGCGTAAGCTAACTTTTTTTATGTCTGAATAGCGGTATTCATTATTGCCTGTAGTTTGCTGCAGGCGGTAATATGATACGCTGGTGAAAGGATCAGTATCAGTTACGCTAAAATCTGTTTGATTGGCATTTCCTTTTACAGTAGTTAGATTCACCCATGTTTTTCCATCTGCTGATTTTTGTACTGTGAAATACGGGTTATTATTTGTTGTGCTGATTTTCCAGTTCAATACTACTTCTTTGTTATGTACTGCAGTTTCATTAAAAGATGTTAATTCAACAGGCAGAATAGTAAGCGAAAGTCCTACGGTTACATACCTGGTAGTGTTAGCGGGTATAAGGCTATTGCTGATGCCATTTACTATAATAGAACCGAATGCAAAGGTTACATCAGGTGCGGCATATACCGTTGCTGCGGAAAAATCAGGTGTAGCAGAAACCAAAAAGCGCAGGTTGCCTAAACTATATAAACCACCTATAGTATCGCATTTTATTTCTATTGAAAAGTTATTTGTGAAGTTGGTATTGGTTACTTTAAATGTTCTTACCAGCCTTGAAGTGATACTTGCCGGTTTTGCTACTGATGTGCTCCATTGTGGTCCGCCTCCATCGTTACCCATAATAATTGATGACAGATCATTAGTGATACTTCCGGTATTTGTCTGATTGCTTGCCGCCAAGCTCCCTGTAAACACTCTTAATGAATCATCAGTGGTGTGAGATTGCTTTTGAAGTAATCCTGAAGCATCGTCTTTTGCAACGCCAATTATACCATTATGATATGATGGATTATCACTCGCATCCCAGGCAGTATTTGCGTTAGAGAGCAGGTAATCACCAGCCGTGCCTCCAGCACTTTTGTCGAGGGTAATGGCATATTTAATTGCAAAATAGCTGCTTACTTTAGCAGCATCGCCTGAAGTAACCAGGTCATCGTTGAAAATAACAAATTCAGCCAAAGAGCCAGTATAAAAATCACCCGTTATTGAGGTTCCTTTATAGCCTAACTGATATGGCAATGCGTTTTTTATAGTATTAAATGTTGCTGATGAAATGGTAGCACTGTTACCAACGCCTCCATTAACAGATCCTGTAAAAGTCTGATTATTTACACTGCTACGTATTGCAGTCTGAATATAAGCATTGCCGTCTCCGCAGTTATTAGATGCAGAAACTAAGCCCACTGTACCCTGGTTTTCTAAAGTTGGGCCGGGGTTTCCGTAAAGAATATCAATGTCGCCAGGGTTAAAAGTAGCCCCATTATTATTTGTTGCAAATATGGTCTTTCTTACTGTTTGCTTAGAAATACCAATGATGGTAAATGGTGCATTGGCTCCGTTAATGCCCAACGCTCCACTTGTACCAAAACTAAAAAAACGTGCTACTGTTCCATCGTAATAGGCAACAGGGTTATAGTTTATGGCCTTCGCACCAGATCCATCATAATAAAAAGGCTGTTTGGCGGCCGTGAGCTGTATGCCATCATTATCCTTAATTGTTTGATCTTGCCATGAAGCTATACCAGTGCCTGAAGTAGTGGTACTGGTGCCTGCATCAGCTTTCAGCCACAGTGTTAAAAATGATGATGCCCCTCCTGGAGCCACGCATGATGCAGTATTGCAGGTATTGCCGAAAGAAAAAAAGCCTGAACTATTGAATTCTGCAGCCGGCATACTGTTAGCTGTGGTTAGTAACGTGCTTGCGAAGTTTGTAACTGCCGCAATATTGGTATATGCTCCTGAAGCTGTTGATGCTTTTAATATTTTATTGCTGGTCGAAATAGTAGCATCGCTTTGCCGTATAAAAATGTTAGTAAGGTTTCCACTTCCAGCAATTGTTGATGCTTCCCAGCGATGAGATGCCATACTTTGAACCGGAAGGGTGAATGTTCCTGTATTTGTGTCAAAAGCTTCGCACTTTAATTGTACGGCTCCTGATGAAGCGGTAGATGGGTCTAAATAAAGCGGGAAATATACACCGCTTTTACCTACCGGAAACAATGAGGTAGCATTATACGTTCCCGAAGCGGTTCGGCTGGCGGCAAATGTTCTGGCAATGGGTCCGTTAATAAAAGCAGAAGCGCTTCCGCCTGTTAAAATACCGGCAGCAGTGGCAGTGCCAAGAGTGAGCAGGTTGGTAGCAGTTGTGTTTACTATGCCATTGGTTAGTGTTAATGCAGAATTTACATTGATGGCTTTGTTGAGTATGAAATTGAGTGTGCTGTTATTGATGCTTAAAACATCAATGGTTACTGAGGCTGCGGCCGTTAATTCTATACCGGTGATAATAGTACCGGTTCCGTTATAGGTATACGTTTTTGTAGTAACACCTGCGCCATAGGTTGCAGTAGCGGCAACCATACTGCCATTGGTTCTTACGCAGGTAAATGTACCTGAAGCAGCAGATCCCAGGGTAATACTGCCTGTGCCACCTGCGCCAACCAGCAACCCACCTGCTGTAAGCGTGAGCGTAGCGCCGCTGGCTATGGATAAAGCAGAAGGTATAGTTACGGTTCCCGCAGTATTGTTGATGGTGAGCGATCTTAACTCATTGCTTGTAATAGTGCCGGTATTGGCAAAAGTTTGGCTGGTAACAGCGCCATTGAAAACAAGGCTTATATAATTGGTGGTTATGGCTGTTGTAAGTGTGCCGTTATTGGTAAGGTTTCCTGCAATAGTTAATGAATTGGCAAAACCGCCTGAAGCACCTGGTCTTACAATAGCGCCCGCATTAATAATCATGTTTCCTGAAACCGTTAATGTTCTTGCAGAAGCTGTGGTATTATATTGTAGTATGCCGGAGGTGCCTTGCCCCACGGTAAGGTTGGTACAGTTTACAGAAGCATCAATAGTTACAGTGGCGCCATTGGCAATAATTACATCGTCGCCCGCTGCCGGGGCAATACCACCCACCCATGTGGAAGTAGCACTCCAGTTACCGCCCGTGCCGGTTGAAGTAATAATGCCTGCAAAGGAACGCGCAACAAATAAAGATGTAAAAAGTAGTAAGTAAATTTTTTTCATAGCGGTAATTTTTCATAAATCCTTTGTCAATTCTGCTCATTATAAAACGCATCTGGCTCAATGCGTATTGCAATTAGGGTATTCGTTACCGTTATGTTTAAAATTGCTGTAACTTTAATTGATGCTTGTTAACCCGTTGTTGCCTGAATTTCAATATGGTAGGCGATCTTGTAGAATTTGATTGTTCTAAAATTTACAATAAATTCTACATGTTTTATTGGCCGGGAGTTGAGTATACGGCTGTGTTTTAAAGCTTATGATGGCATTGAGTGTTTGATGCACAACTATTTCTACCTGATACTATGAGTTGCAGTTAAAGGTTGTTTGCTCATGCAACAGGTTTTTGTATGCAAAAGCATATCGTCCGTTTCCTGCTTTGATCGTATACAAAGGAAAAGCAACTTTTTTTGTTACTGTTTAAATAACTTGGTAACGGTGGTGTTTGTTTTCATCATGTATATTCCTTTGCTGAGTCGCGAAAGATCAACTACTATTTTTGAACTATTCCTGCTCATCACCTGTATCTGCCCGCTAACATCCTGCCCGGTTACAGTGAAAAATTTCAACTGGCTTAATTCAGCGGCAGCTCCTTCTATGGTAATGTTGCCCGACGAAGGGTTAGGATATGCCAGCAATAAAGTATTGGTATAGATATGTACAGTTCTTATGGGTGAGTACCTTTGTTCTCCGTTTATGCCCGGATGATATAAGCGGTAATACGATATACCTTTTAATGGGTTATTGTCTACTACTTTATAGGCACGGGTGGTTGAAATAAAGCTTTCTGCTTTTACTTTTTCCACATCCATCCACTGGTTACCGTTTCCTGATTTTTGCACGGTAAAATAATCATTGCTGGTAACAGCCGCGGTTTGCCAGTTAAGATTTACCTTTTTGTTATCTACTGCTTCAGCGGTAAAGGCCGTTAGTTCTATTGGCAGCACAACAAGCGAAAGCCCTACTGTTACATACCTTGTAGTGTTAGCGGGTATTAAGCTATTGCTGATA
>JBGALP010000231.1:0-7843 GCA_044223805.1 Agriterribacter sp. | reverse complement strand
GATGTTGTGGTTGGGTTTAATGATATAAAACAATACCAGGGGCCCGGCGACGCCTATTTTGGTGCATTGGTGGGCAGGGTTGGTAATCGTATAGCCAAAGGAAAATTTACATTAGATGGCAAAGAATATACGCTTGCTATCAATAACGGTCCTAATGCATTGCATGGTGGTAAAAAAGGGTTCAGCGCTGCAGTGTGGGATGCTACGCAATCCAGTGATTCAACGCTTTCGCTTTCGTATGTTTCAAAAGATGGGGAAGAAGGATATCCCGGCACGCTTACTGTAAAAGTTATATACACCTTAGGGTCAGATAACGCACTTAAAATTGATTACACAGCGTCAACAGATAAAAAAACGGTTGCCAATCTTACCAATCATACTTATTTTAATTTAAATGGAGAAGGGAGTGGTACTATTCTTAATCACCTGGTGCAAATTAATGCGAATAAATATACACCTGTTGATGCTACCTTAATTCCCACAGGAAAATTAGATCCCGTTGCAGGAACGCCTTTTGATTTTACGAAACCAACAGCTATAGGATCAAGAATAGATACTAATGCCAACCAGCAATTAAAAAATGGCGGCGGCTATGATCATAATTTCGTTCTAAGCAATGCTGGCCCATCATTACACGCCGCTGCAGAAGTAACCGGCGATCAATCTGGTATTGTGATGGATGTGCTAACTACCGAACCAGGACTACAATTCTATATAGGCAATTTTATGGCTGGAAAAAGTAGTTTTAAAAGTGGCGCTAAAGATGATTACCGTACTGCGTTTTGCATGGAAACACAACATTTTCCCGATGCTCCCAATCAAAAAACTTTTCCTTCTATTGTACTGGAACCTGGTAAGGAATATAAGTCAACCACTATATATAAATTTGGAGTGAAGAAGTGAGGATGTGAATGGAGTGAATTAATTGTGAATGGTGAATAGTGAATTGGTCGGCACCGCAGGTCAGACCAATTCACTGGGGGCTGACGCTTCGCGTACCGACCCGACGTAAAATTTGTAACCAGAAACTTGTAACCTGAAACTTTTAAATGTTATGAAAAAATTATTGTACCTGCCATTTATTTGTATTGCCGCTTTATTAATGCAGCGTTGCGGCTCCGGCGCTTCTGATAAAAAAGAAGATACGACTGCTTCAACTGATAATGTACCTGCTGTAGCAAAAGAAAGAACCATCTGGACAAAAGAGGAAGCCAATGCATGGTATGCGAAACAACCCTGGTTAGTGGGCTGCGATTTTTTGCCAAGTACCGCCATCAATCAATTGGAAATGTGGCAGGCCGAAACCTTTGATACGGCTACTATTAACCGTGAGTTAGGATGGGCCGAATCTATAGGAATGAACACTGTTCGTGTATACCTGCACGATTTGTTGTATCAGCAGGATTCAACAGGTTTTTTGCAACGTATGGATGTCTTTTTGCAGATGGCTGGGTGCAGAACCCGGGTAAGGATGCATTGTTAGATAGTACCCAATACCCGCGCCTGGAGCAATACACAAAAGGAGTTGTGGCAAAATTCGCTAAAGATGACAGAGTATTGTGCTGGGATGTGTGGAATGAGGCTGACAATATGAACAATGAGTACTATCGCAAAATGGAACCAACCAATAAACCCCAGATCGTTGACATGTTATTAAGAAAAGTATTTGCCTGGGCAAGGTCAGTAAATCCTCAACAGCCACTTACTTCAGGATTATGGGATGGCGATTGGTCTACGCCTGCAACTATGAAACCTTTTGAAAACATGCTGGTGGAAGAATCTGATGTTATTTCATTTCACAATTATGAAGATTCCGCTTCTTTTGAAAAAGACATTAAAGATTTACAACGCTACGGTAAACCTTTGATATGTACAGAATATATGGCAAGGGGTAATAAAAGTACTTTCAAAAGCTCATTGCCTATCGCTAAGAAATACAATGTAGCTGCTTACAATTGGGGATTGGTAGATGGAAAGTCACAAACTAAATACGCCTGGGATAGCTGGAAGAAAGCGTATGCTGGTGAGCCTCCTATATGGTTCCATGATATTTTCAGGAAAGATGGAACACCTTACATAAAAGCGGAAACAGATTTGATTAAAACTTTGACAGGCAGATAAAGGGTCTGACGCTTCGCGTACCGACCCAAACTAAAAAGCTGTGCGTGGCGTCCTCGCCACGCACTTTTTTGTTGTCGCCTCTGGCGACGTAATATGTAAGTTTGATTTGAAGTATACATTGTTGTGTTGCGAAAGGAAGACGTGTATTGTATGGCTGCATAGACACCAGCTATCGTTCCGGAGATTGCCCTGCTTTGAATATTATTCCTGTTTTCCGCAATTTTATAAAAAAGGGTAGTAGATTTCTCTGAAACCCTTACTGGGATTGAGTTGGTTTTTAAAATTGGGATACCTTGGCGTATTTTGCGTTGTGTTTTTACGCAAGAAAAGAAATAAAACAGGTAGCATCAGTGTATCCATTGTGGAGAAGCGGGAAGGGAAGTTATATTACCTGCATACTGTAGGCTATGCCACTGATGATATTTCCTTACGGGCATTGGAGATAAAGGGTAACCAACAGATCAATCGTTTAAAAGCTACGCAACCTCTTGAATTTAATTATCCTGAAGACACAGATTATTTAAACCATCTCAGGCACAATATCACTTCTGTAAAAAGTGAAGTTTGCGTTCGTATACTGGAGCAGCTATTTGCAGACATTGGTTTTGGCACCATTAAAGATGATCTGTTCCGTCATCTGGTTATCATGCGGTTATTATACCCTGTAAGTAAACTTAAAACAACAGAACATCTCTACCATCATTATCAGATCAGCTATGATATAGATTATTTATATCGTTATATGGACAAGCTGTTGGATTACCAGGAGCTGTTGCAACAAATTTGCTACAACCATACCCTGCAAATACTACAAAGTACGCCAGCCATTGTTTTTTACGATGTAACCACCTTGTATTTTGAAGCTGAAGCAGAAGATGATTTACGCAAACCAGGCTTTAGCAAAGATGGCAAACATCAGCATCCGCAAATTGTGTTAGGGCTGCTGGTAAGCGGCGAAGGTTATCCTTTGGCTTATGATATTTTTGAAGGTAACACCTTTGAAGGAAAAACCATGCTGCCGGTAATTACTGCTTTTAAAATGCGGTTCAGCCTTCAACACCTCATTATAGTTGCCGATGCGGGCTTATTATCTAACAAAAACATCCAACAGATTATAGACAATGGAGATCAATTTATTCTTGCTGCGAGAATAAAAAATGAATCTGGAAGCGTACAGCAACAAATACTGTCCCTATGCCTGCAAGACGGGCAATCGGCAATTATTGACAAGACAGACGGCACCCGGTTGATAGTAAGCTACGCTTCCGGGAGGGCAAAAAAAGATGCCTACAACCGGCAACGTGGAATAGCTAAACTTGAACTGGCACTAAAAAGTGGTAAACTTTCCAAAAAGCATATCAATAACCGGGGTTATAATAAGTATTTAAAAATGGATGGAGTAATCAGTGTCAGCATTGATTACTACAAACTTAAAGAAGACGAAAAATGGGATGGGCTAAAAGGTTATATCACCAATACCCAATTAGATAAAGAACATGTAATAACCCAATATAAAAATCTGTGGCAAATAGAAAAAGCTTTCAGGATATCCAAAACCGATATAAGGGCAAGACCCATTTATCACAGGCTCGCCAAAAGAATAAAATCACATCTCAATATTTGTTTTTGCAGCTACAAACTATATAAGGAGATGGAGCGTGTACTTAAACAAAACAACACGGGGCTCTCACCAAACAAAGCCTTAGAAATCCTTAAATCCATATATACTGTCGAAACGATACTTCCTGCTTCAAGCAAAAAAGCATCCCTGCTTATTGTAATAAATGAGGAACAAAAACGCCTTCTCAACAGTTTTAACCTTTATCCCTGATTTTTGGGATACCTCATTGCGGAAAACAGGGAAGACGTGTATTGTATGGCTGCATAGACACCAGCTATCGTTCCGGAGATTGCCCTGCTTTGAATATTATTCAATTAAAACCTGGCTCACTATGATGGGTATATGTTGATACGATGCAGATATCTTCTCTTTTTATTTCCTGCTTGCTATCAGCTCGCCTGAATTATTCAGTTTAGCAAGATCAATCATTTTAAGAATAGCTTCTTTTATTTGTTTTTTTTCGGAGAAGGCAATCAAATGTCCGCGTCCGGGAATCATTTCAATATCAAGGTATGGAACCTGTGTTAAATGTGATTTTGCGAAAGCGGCATTGGTGGTATAAATCAATTCATCTTTTGAGCCTTGTAAATAAATAACGGGCACTTTAATATTACTCCACAAAGGAAGCATTTTTGTGAGTTCTTCTTTGTGATGAATTTTTTCTGTGTTGGCCGATTGAAGCATACGTGGTACAGCCCAGTTCAGCAATGGCGTTTCAATCATAGGTGTAAACCAATATACTTTTTCCTCTCCCGGCGCTAACGATGGCGCAATTAATACCAACCCATCTACCAATTGAGGATAATCCATAGCAAGCCTGCAGGCAATAGATGTACCGTAAGAAGCGCCTACTATAACAACAGGATGATGCGTTTTATTTAAACTATCTAAAACAGGCACTATCATTTGCACTTGTTTTTCAAGCGAAGGTTCAGGTTTTCCCAACCCTGAAAAACCATAACCCGCACGGTCAACCGCAAACATGGATGCTTTTTGTAAAAGCATGCTGTCCGTCATGTAATCTCTATAATAGCTTAATGAACTTGGTGCGCCGTGTATAAAAAGAATGGTAGTAGTTGTGTCATTTCCTGAAGAAGCATACCTGATTGTTCTGTTGTCTTTTTTGTAATAACCGATATGAGAGGTTAATCCTTTTTGCGAAAAGTAATCGCTGTATTCCTTATCGCTCATTCTGAATTGCACAAAACGATCAGCTATTAAAAGAAATGCGATGAAAAGCACAATAATGACTAAAGTAAACCTAAAAGTGAATCTTGCGGCCCTTTTCATAGTTCAAACTTAATAATAAGCTGTAAAAAGAAATAAAAATCAAAGTTGATAAACTGTTAAGGATATAGAGGCTTAACGTTTCTTGTTGCTTACTATTATATTATACCGTAGATAAAATTGAAATGCCTGGTTGCGGGCCTGCGTTAGGGGGTGATTAGCAGCGGCGCCAAGGTTTATGTAATTATTTAAGGCCTGATTATAGCGAAAACCAAACATAAACCGGTCAACATAATAATTCGCATCAAAAAGATATCGCCATTCTGATCCCTTTATTTTTGAAGAAAACTGATCGTCTTTTATTTTAACTGTTTCTGAATGAACCAATGTATTATTGGCAGAACGTTGCTCAACATATGCCAACCCGCTGTTTAAAGAGGAAAACTGTATACCGCTTCCTACGTAAAAATTCTTAACAGGACTATAATAAAAACTTAGCGGCAGATTAAAATAGTATAGTTTACGCAGATAAATATCTTCGGTGCATCCCGCTACGTTCATAGGGGTGTTAATGTTCTTTTGCGATAATAATAAATTAGGTGTTGCCTGCGGTGCGTTAAATTGAAACTCACTCATCAGGTATATCCTGTTGGTAACATGCAGTTGCAGGTAAGGAGAGGGTATATAATCTGATGCAGTGCCTTTGCTGCCGGCTGAATTATAGTTGTACGATTGCTGCGAGGCAATAGCAAAACTTTGAAAAGGCGCTATACCGGCCGCAAACCAGCGATCTGTTTTTACTCCCCAAAACGACTGATTTGACCTGTATGATTTAGCAAGATCTCTTTCTTCTCTCCGTTCCCTGCGTTTCATTTCTTTTAAAATCTTTTTTTGCTGCGCCTTCACATCAGGCAATGCTGAAACACTGGTGGGTACATCTATTCCGGGATTATTTTCATCTGCATAAACAATCAGTGAACGTTCATTGAAGGTTTTTACTTTTTGAAGAGTGATATCTTTAAACGGATTATCATCATCTGCATGTTCTATCGCAAAACTTGCCAACAGTTCATCTTCATTGGCGGCAATATTATTTTTATAAGGCTTAATCCTTATATCCTTCGCTTTTTGGGAAACATTGCTGCTACGTGCGTTCTGAATGCTATAATTCACATCGAGGCTGCTTATATTATTCTGTTGACCATCTTGAAAGGCATTAAATTTTTCAGGTTTGCTCCTTTTAAGTCCCGCATTATTTTTACCTTTTACAAATCCCTTCTCTCGCACATCGCTTAAACTATTATTGCTGGTAATACCTTTATTCTCCAGCTTAGCTGTTTCATTTTTATGCTCAGATTCCGTAGCATTCACAACAAGTGTGTTTTTGCTATCTGCAATATTTTTATCTGTATTGTCAGGCTTTACATTCAAATGCGGTTTTGAGTCATCACCATTTTGTTTATCTGATGAAACAGCTCCTGACATTTCAGGCTCAGGTAATTTAGGTGTAGTTTCTTTTTTATCTTGAAGTGTAGATGTGTTGCCGATAGATGAATTTGAGTGATCTGAAGTTGAATGTGGATTCGCTTTATCTGCCTTATTTATTTGCGTAAGCTGTTTTGGTATAACCTGCTTAGTGGTAAGGTAAAAAAACAAACCTGTTCCCATCATCATAATAACAGCAAAACTGCTCATCCACCACCATTTGCCACCGGGTCCTCTCTTGCCTTTCATTGAAACCGGCAGCTCATTATCTAAAATGGTTTTCATTTGTTGCCAGCTTTCTTCCTTATCCGGAACCGGCAGACCTTTCATTTTTTCCGCAATTAGTTTTTCGTATGGTAAATTCTCCTTCATTACGCTACGTGTAATACTTTTAGTGATTTTTGTAAAAGGCGTCTCGCTTCACTGAGGTGCCATTTGCTCGTGCCTTCACTAATGCCCATCTGCATGCCTATTTCTTTATGGGTATATCCTTCTATTATATAAAGATTAAAAACCGTTTGGGTGGCAGGCGGTAATTTTCTTACTAAAAGAAGTAATTCCTGGGCATCTAATTTTTGCAAAGCTTCACTATCAATATATGGTTCGGTTGCATTATCTAATTCTACTTTCCTGGAATGTTTACTATTTTGTCGTATAAAATCTATGGCGGTATTCACCATAATTTTTCTTATCCAGGTATATAATCCCGCCTTTTCCTTGTCGAACTGCTGTATATGCTTAAACACTTTTAAAAAACCATTATTCAGCACTTCAACAGCATCTTCTTCATTCTGCGTATAGCGCATACAAAGCGCTGCCATTGCCCCATAAAACTGTTTATACAAACGTTCCTGGGATTTCCGGTCGTTGTTAATACATCCGATGATTAGGTCAATATCTGCAGGGGGATTCTTCAATGATGTTGTTGTATTTTAATCCTGCCTTATTTCTGCCTGTATTCAGGTATAGACATTTCAATGGGTAATATAGTTATATTGTTGCTTTATACCATGCGCATTGACCTCTTTTAAAGTTACTATAACACTAATTGAACATGTGATACTTTATGCGGGTATGTACGGCACAGAAGGCTTACAGGGTTGGGTGAAAAAAGCCTAAAAATCAAACTTTACCTTGTTGTCGGGAAAAGACAGCCGCTCGCTTTTTCTATTGCCGGCAATTTTTACATGCATAATATTTATCTGCTCTTTTTTGTATTGGTACAACAGATCATTAAAGATTTGTATGTTTTTGGGTTGTTGATCAACGGGGGCTGAAAAATAACACCAGGCGGCCTCGCCTTCAACCTGGTAACCTTCAAAATGCAGGCTGGCAGTATTGTTATCGGTTTTTATATGAAGATGATTGTTGATATATGCCGCTATTTGT
>JBGALP010000230.1:0-7554 GCA_044223805.1 Agriterribacter sp. | reverse complement strand
AACAAGTTTTGCAGGGATTTTTTGTTATTTATAGTTTGAAGTTTATGGTTTCACTTCTCACTTTATCGTTTCACGATTTGCTGTTCACCATTGACAATTTAAGGTCGTTGACTTAAGAGATTACTTATGTTAGCCTGATTAGATAAATTGTTGGTTGCCTCAAGCCGGTCCCGCCTAAGGCGGGATATCCGAAACGCCACTGCTTTTTGCTTTGAGAAGACCTGTCAGTTTTATTTCGCTGCTCACCAATTCCCCTACTCAGCTGTAGTACAAAGCTCACGCAAAAAAAGGTGGCTTATTCGGATACTGGTGTCAGTGCGAAGACAAAAGTTCGGGTTACTACGGTATTTAAGGTTTATAAGACCTTATTAGCTTAAGTCAACGACATTGATTGACCATTCACCATTCACTACACTACTTTGTAACCTTAAACACCGCCGCGTATTTTCCTTTCCATTTGGTTTGAACGAGCGATGGAACATTTATAATAAGATCACCATTTTCTGCTTTCCATTTTAGTTTTGCACCGGTGCCCAACAACGTTATTTTACTGCCTTTATCTACGGCAAAACCTTTAACGGTGATATCAGTTGGCAATTGTACATCATCTGCCTCAGACAAATAAAATAGGTATTTGCTCTTGCCATCTTTTGACTGTGTAAAATGAACATTACCTGCTTCGTAAGGCAGCAATGGTTTTGAGCCGTGAATAGCTTCCCCGTTTATAGTCATCCACGCTCCTATATCATGTAAACGGCTATATGCTACCGGATCCCAATCTCCATCAGGTCCGGGACCTATATTCAACAACAGGTTGCCACCACGTGATACTATGCGCACCAGCATCTGTACAATGGTTTTGGCTGATTTGTATTGATCATTCGGCACATAGCTCCATGAATTACCCATTGTAATGCAGCTTTCCCATGGATAAGGCAACAGTTCATGAGGAACTTCCTGTTCAGGCGTTGTATAATTTTCGTATGGACCGGTTACCGATCTGTCAACAACCAATAATCCCGGCTGATACCCTCTTGCCATTTCAGCAATACTTTTCATATCAATATCCTGGTTGGTTTTTATACCGCGCTGCCATTCAACCGTTGTATCAACAGTAGAAAGCGGTCTTACCCAGCCGCCATCCAACCAAAGAATATCCACCTTCCCATACTCGCTCATCAATTCTTTTATCTGGTTATATGTAAAGCTCTTGAACGCATTCCAGCGTTCAGGATATTTTACAGGATCATAATTTACATTACGATCTTTCGGAGGAAAATAGTGCCACCAATAATTCTCCGTATGCCAGTCTGGTTTTGAGAAATACGCACCTACAGAAAATCCTCCTGCCCTGAAAGCATTAAAAATTTCTTTGGTTACATTACTGCGCGGATTTTTAGAGAATGGTGTTTTGCTATCGGTAATTTTGTAATCAGTGAGTTTGGTATCAAACATCGAAAATCCATCGTGATGTTTAGTGGTGAAGATCATATACTGCATACCCGCTTCTTTAGCAGCACCCACCCATTTTTCCGGATTAAAATTCACCGGGTTAAAAGTGGTTTGCAAATTTTCGTATGCTTTTACATAGTCGAAATAATTTTTTGCGTAAGGTCCCCGCCGCACTGTCCATCCTTCATCTTCAGGACAAATACTCCAGCTTTCTACAACTCCCCACTGGCTATAGGTACCCCAGTGCATGAACAAACCAAACTTCATGTCCTGCCAACGCGACAAATGATTGATAACAGCAGTATCAGTTGGAGCAACATAGTTTTTATGCTGCGATTGACCATTTAAATAAATAAGTAACAAGCAGAATAAAATAGGGATGTAACGCATGTTGTAATTGTTTGTAGTGATCAAAGATAATGCAGAAAGGTGAGAGGTGAGACGACAAACGATAGACATCAAACTATAAACAAACTCCAAACTTGCAACCTGCATTTATTCAGCATAATATTTTATATTGCAGATACTCAACAACATTGCAGGACATGAAAAATCAGCAGAGAAGAAATTTCTTAAAACTCTCCGGCATGGCATTAACGGCCAGCGCGTTGCCATTTAATATCACACACGCCCAACCGAAGAACAAATACACTAATACAGACACCTTGAAAGTGGGGTTGATCGGCTGCGGTGGCAGAGGTTCAGGTGCTGCTAACCAGGCGCTAAATGCCGATCCCAATGTAGTGTTGCATGCCATGGGCGATCTTTTTGCCGACCAGATAGCCACTTCTATGGCTAACTTAAAAGAAATTCATGGTGATAAGGCCAATGTAAGCCCCGAACATCAATATACCGGGTTTGACGCATACAAAAAAGTATTGGCGTCGGGAGTAGATGTGGTGATATTGGCTACCACACCGGCTTTCAGACCATTACATATTGAAGCCGCGGTAGAAGCAGGCAAGCATGTTTTTTGTGAAAAACCTGTAGCAGTAGATGCACCTGGCATCAGAAAATTTTTAGAAGCAGCAAAAAAAGCCAAAGCAAAAAATGTAAGTATTATGTCAGGTTTTTGCTGGCGCTTCCATGAACCAAAGCGGGCTACTTTCGCAAAGATTATAGACGGCGCTATAGGAAAAGTTACTACGGTATACAATACCTACAATACCGGCGCTACTTATAGAAGTTATCAACCAGAGAATCCGCAATTAAACTCAGCGGAATGGCAATGACGGAACTGGCCATTTTTCAACTGGCTTTCAGGCGATCATATTGTAGAGCAGGCTGTGCACAGCGTAGATATGATGAGCTGGGCATTGGGCAATCAGCTCCCGATAAGCGCTGTAGGAACCGGCGGAAGGCAGGTACGAACAGCGCCGAGTACCGGAAATATATTTGATCATTTTGCTATTACGTATGAGTTTGCCGACGGGGCAAAAGGATTTCATTTTTCGCGCCAGCAGGCTGGTTGCGAAAACAGCTATGCTGCAGAATCCCTGGGAACAAAGGGCAGGGCTATAGTTGATTGTTCCAAAAATCTGCACCAGATCACAAGTTCAGGAAAAGTATGGACCTACGATGGCAAGCAGAACGATATGTATCAAACAGAACACGATGAATTATTTGCGGCTATCCGTAAAGGTAATACCATCAGCCAGGGAGAGGCAGTTGCTAACAGCTCCATGATAGCCATACTCGGACGAATGGCTGCATATACAGGTAAAAAAATCACCTGGGAAGAAGCCATAAATTCAACTGAACAACTTGGTCCACCAATAGCATCTTATAATTTCAACCTCAATATCCCGATGAGCGAAACAGCAAAACCGGGCATTACCCTCTTTAAATAAAAAACATGAAAAGAAGATCATTCATCAAAAACAGCGCGTTTGCTGCCGCAGGCGCAGGTATAGGACTGCCGTCGCTTGCTGCAACTCAACATAAGATTATAAAGCCTTCTATTAAAAAAAGTTTGAAAATAGAAATGGTGGAAGGCGACATGTCGCTGATGGATAAATTTAAAATGCTGAAAGAGCTCGGATTCGACGGAGTAGAATTCAGTTCGCCACATCAATACGATAATAAAGAAATTCTGGCTGCAAGAGATAAAACAGGTTTGCATATACCAGGTGTAGTAAATTCTGAGCACTGGAAGTCTCCCCTTTCTGATGCCGATCCCAAAGTGCGGGAAAAATGTTTTAATACAGTTATACAATCTTTAAACGATTGTAAGCTATATGGCGGAACAACGGTATTGCTGGTTGCGGGTATAGTGAATGATAAAATAAGTTATGCCGATGCTTATAAACGCACGCAGGAGCAGATAAGAAAACTGATTCCTCACGCTGAAAAAACAGGTATTAAGATAGCCGTTGAAAACGTTTGGAATAATTTTTTGATCAGCCCCCTGGAAGCAGCGAGATATATAGACGAGATTAATCACCCATTGGTAGGTTGGTATTTCGATATTGGTAACATACTTCGTTATGGTTGGCCTGAACAATGGATTGAAACGCTGAACAAGCGCATCATGAAACTGGATGTAAAAGAATACAGTCGCAAAAAACAAAGCGATGAAGGCCTGTGGAAAGGCTTTGATGTAGAATTGATGGAAGGCGATAATAATTGGCCCGTAATTGTGCAAGCTCTGGAAAAGATAGGCTACAATGGCTGGGCCTCTGCCGAAGTGCCCGGAGGCGACAGACAAAGACTTTCGGTAATTATTGACAGGATGAATAAGATATTTAATTAGCCAGTTGCAAATTCTAAGTTACCAGTTACACAAAAACTGAAACCTGAAACTTGTAACCGGTTTTATGTAATCAAAAGGCTTTCCGCATCAATGATGGAAAGTCTTTTTTATGCAAACAAAAATAGCCAGTGTATTCTTTCTATTGATCATTTCTCAGTTTGCCTTTGCTGCTAATGATCCCGTAAAGGTTGCAGCTTCACTTAAGACAGTAACCGTATACAGAAGCGGTGCTGAAATGCTACACAATGCGAATGCGCAATTACAGCAGGGCGCTAACGAGATAATTATTGAAGGCATCAGCAATAATATAGACATCAACAGTATACAGATCAATTGTGCTGCTGCTGTAACACTGATGGGTGTTGAGTTTTCGAATAATTATCTGGTTACACCTGAAGGCGGAAAAACCATACAATTGTTGAAAGATTCTGCTGAAAAAATAACCAAAGAGATAGAAAAGATACAGGTGCAGGCAGCTACTATTAACGATCTGCTGGAAGTATTAAAAGCAAATAAAGACATTAAAGGATCACAAACCGGATTGAGTGTAGCAGAACTGATGAAATTGATGGATTATTATAAATCGAAATCAAATGAACTGCAGCAGGATCTGCGGCAACAAAACGAAAAACAAAAAAAATGGGATGAGGCGTTAGCAAAAATCAATAAACAGATCGCGGAAGAAGAAAAAAAGAATAATCGCAATACCGGCCGCATTAATCTTCAATTATCTGCAGCCGTAGGCGGCAAGTACGATTTCACCATTTCCTACATTACTCCTAATGCATACTGGACACCTTACTATGATATCCGCGTGGATGATATTAAAAGCCCGTTGAAAATAATATACAAATCAAAAATTACCCAAACCACCGGCATAGACTGGAAGAAAGTAAAACTCTCCCTGTCAACTTCGGTTCCTAATCAGTGGGGCAATGCACCAACCCTTAATACATGGTTCCTGGCTTATGTTAATCCTGTAACGATAATGAACAATATGCTTTCAGGAAGAGTTGCCGGCGTAGCTACGCAGGATTATAAAGACAAAAGCCTTAGTGAGGTTGTAGTAGTGGGCTATGGCATCGCACGTAAGGCTGACAGCAGTTATGACGAAACTCCACCGCTTTATATCGTCAATGGATCACCTATGAGCAAAGGCGAGTTTTCAAAAATCAATAAGGTTGCCATCAAAAAAACAGAGGTGTTAAAATCTGATGCAGCCACAGCCATGTATGGTTCAAGGGCTTCTGGCGGAGCGATTATTGTAACATTGAAAGAAGGGTTAGGCGATTATGTTTCCGTAAGTGACAATGAATTGAACGTAACGTTTGACATTGATATTCCCTTTGACGTGCCAACCAACGGCAAAGAACAAACGGCTACTTTAAAGGAATACCAGGTTGCTTCTGATTACAAATTTTATGCAGTGCCCAGACTTGACAAAGATGCTTACCTGCTGGCTGATGTATCTGACTGGGAAAAACTGAACCTTTTGCCGGGCGATGCTAACATTATTTTTGAAGGCACTTATGTTGGTAAATCTTTTATTGATCCCAATTCAACATCAGATACTTTAAACTTAACGTTAGGCAGAGATAAACGGGTGGTAGTTAAAAAAGAAAAACTGGCAGATTACAGCAGTGTGAAATTTTTAGGTAGTAATAAATTACAGAAGATCACTTATGAAATTACGGTAAAGAACAACAAGAAAGACTCCGTAGAAATGTCGCTAAAAGATCAATATCCATTATCATCAACAAAAGAAATTGAAGCAGAATTAATTGACGATGGAAATGCCGTGGTAAATAAAGAAACGGGAGTGCTTAGCTGGAAATTAAAGCTTGCACCAGGCGAAAGCAAGAAGCTACGGTTTTCGTACAGTGTAAAATACGCGAAGGATAAGGTGATTAATTTGAACTAAATTGCTGATTATCTAACAAAGAAATATTCTATACATTCGCAATTGTGGCTGATAAAAATCTTTACATTATTGCGGGTTGCAACGGAGCGGGAAAAACAACCGCTTCTTTTACCATCTTGCCTGAAATGTTAGATTGCAAGGAGTTTGTGAATGCAGATGAAATCGCAAAAGGATTATCCCCTTTTCAGCCGGAAAAAGTAGCTTTTGAAGCAGGGAGAATAATGTTGCACAGAATTGATGAATTATTAAAGGGAGATGAAAGTTTCGCTTTTGAAACAACCCTATCAACAAAAAGTTATAAAAACAAAGTTGAAGACGCGAAGCAGAGAGGATATACGGTAATTTTACTCTTTTTCTGGCTACAGAATATTGAATTAGCCAAAGAACGCGTTAAAACCAGGGTTGCAGAAGGTGGACATAATATTGAACCAGAAGTGATTGAAAGACGATATATAAAAGGACTAAAGAATTTATTTGATATTTATTTACCGATCGTTGACGGGGCTTTCATTTTTGATAACTCAGAGGATAAGCACGAACTATTTGCCGAAAAAAGCAATAATAGTAACTTCACAATCATTAATGATACAAAGTTCAAAGAATTAAAACAGACATATGACAACTGTTGAAAAGCAAACAGAACTTAGAAATAAAATTCTTTTGGGATTGGAAAAAACCTATGCCAAACTTATTGAGTACAAAAAACAAAAGAACTCTGTGCTGGTTATAATGAAGGATAACAAAATAGTGAAAGTAAAACCAGAATAGTAAGGTTTGTCAGTTTTCCCTAATGAAAAAATAAATACCCCACGAATATAGCAGTAATAATTCCTACTAAATCCGCTAACAACATTGCAGGAATGGCGTAACGAGTATTTTTAATTGAGACAGCGCCGAAGTACACTGCAATAACATAAAAAGTAGTATCACTGGTTCCCTGGAAAATACAGGATAACCTTCCTACAAAGGAGTCCGTTCCATATGTTTCCATAGCAGTTACCATCATCCCCCTTGCCCCCGCTCCACTCAAAGGCTTCATTAGTGCGGTAGGCAACGCTTCAACAAAATCAGTATTCATACCTGTCAGTCCAACCAAATAACGCAGCCCATCAATTAAATAATCAAAAACACCCGAATTGCGCAACAGGCTTATCGCAACCAACATAGCAATAAGATAAGGTACAATACGGATAGCTACTTCAAATCCACCTATTGCTCCTTCTACAAAAGCCTCAAACATATTTATTTTCTTCCGCCATCCACCCAGCAAAAACGCCAGGAAGATCAATAATATCAATCCACTGCTTAGCGTATTTGAGAATAACTTCAGGCTATCTTTATCAAGCGTTCTTAAGTAAGACACCAATAACCCAATTAGGGCAGACAATCCAAGTATCCATCCTAACAGTATTGGCTGCAACAAGTTGAT
>JBGALP010000229.1:0-8059 GCA_044223805.1 Agriterribacter sp. | reverse complement strand
ATCTTTGCTGCATGAACCAGCAACCCATTGGTGTATTTGATTCAGGCTATGGCGGTCTTACTGTTTTAAAGGAAATTGTAAAACAACTTCCGCAGTATGATTATTTGTACCTGGGTGATAATGCCCGCTCGCCCTACGGTACGCGGTCGTTTGAAACGGTGTATCATTATACGTTGCAGTGCGTGAACTGGCTTTTTGCACAAGGTAGCCCCCTTATTATTCTTGCCTGTAATACTGCATCCGCAAAAGCGCTTCGTACTATTCAGCAAAAAGATTTACCAGATATCAATCCGGATAACCGGGTATTAGGCGTAATACGCCCCACCAGCGAAAAAATAGGGGAGTTTACACAAACCAAAAATGTAGGTATTCTTGCTACGCCCGGTACGGTTTTATCTAACTCTTATGTTATTGAAACCAGCAAGTTTTACCCGCAGATTAAGGTGTATCAGCATGCATGCCCTATGTGGGTTCCGCTGGTTGAAAATAATGAACACAATGGCCCCGGCGCTGATTATTTTATAGAGAAAGATGTTGAACAATTACTTGCTAAGTCCGCGGATATAGATACGATATTACTGGCTTGTACGCATTATCCTTTATTAAAAGATAAGATCAAACAGTTTTTACCGACGGATATCAGTTTGCTTTCGCAGGGTGAAATTGTGGCGGAGAGCCTGGCGGATTATCTAAACCGGCATCCCGAAATGGAGGAAAGATGCAGCAAAAATGGACGGTTGCGCTTTTTTACAACCGATTCGCCAGATGATTTTGACGCACATGCGGGGATTTTTTTCGGGAAGCCTGTTATTTCATCGCATGTTGATCTTTAGGCATTAAACTTGTCAAAAATGTCGGTAAATTCATCTGTAACCCTTACCTTTGCCGTCCTTTCATCCAGCCTGGGCGGAGAGGGTGTGGTGACCCGTCTGCAAAAGGTAAATGAATTTGAAACCTGGTCCGCTTCTCCGGATCTTTATTTCAAAAAGTGTAAAAGCAAAATAAAATGAAACGTACATTTCAGCCTCATAAGCGTCGTCGTAAGTCAGTACATGGTTTTCGTAAGCGTATGCAAACTGCTAACGGTCGCAAAGTATTGGCAAGCCGCCGCAAGAAAGGCCGTAAGAAACTCACAGTTTCCGACGAAAGGAAAGCGAAATAAACAACATTATTGCATAGCTGCCTAAGGCAGTACAGCATATAGTTTGATAATGTATAGCCCTGTTTCAGGGCTATTTTTATATACGGTGAAAAAAAAGTTTACATTAAAAAAAACAGAACGGTTAAAAAGCCGTAAAAGCATCGAATTAATATTCAATGCAAAGAAAAATTTTTTCGTTCATCCCTTCAAGGTACACTATACACTTACACCGCAACATGACCGATCAGAGCCACCATTGCTGGCTGGTGTTACAGTAAGTACAAGAAACTTTAAAAAAGCTGTTGACAGAAACAGGATTAAGCGGTTAACCAGAGAAGCATACCGGTTGCAAAAAAATACATTGCAGCTCAGGTTAACCCAGGAAAAAAAGTGCATGAAAGTTTTCTTTGTATTCGTTGCAAAGGAAATCCCCCTTTTTGCAGCAGTGCATGAAAAACTAGGCCTAATTTTGGAACGGCTTATACAAAAAGCAGATGAAGAAAATACTGCAAATACTTAGTTTACCTTTTATTGGTTTGATCAGGCTTTACCAGGTCATCATCTCTCCTGTACTTGGGCCTAAATGCCGCTTTACACCATCATGCTCACATTACGGTATTGAAGCATTAAAAAAGCACGGCGTATTTAAGGGTTTATGGCTCACTATTAAACGCATCGGTCGCTGTCATCCATGGGGTGGACATGGGTACGACCCCGTTCCCTAATAAACAGCTCGGTATGCTTTCCTGCCTGGGTTAACCGTGAAAAGTCAGAAGTCAAACGCAAAAAATGCTCACGTTTATCATTTCACGTCTCACCGCTATCGTCTCACAATTGTTTACTCCCTTAGTTTACTTTTATTATTCCCTTCATTGTTTGCCAATGCCCCGGAAAAGTACAAATGAATGGATATGCTCCTTTTTTCTGCGGCGCTTTAAAGTCAAGCCTGTACATTTTTCCGCTTTGTATCAAAGGGGTATAATACAATACCTCCGGAATTGCTGGCACAAAGCTTTTTTCGTATCCATTTTTTTGCGCAGCCATAGCATCAGCGGCTTTACCTATTTTTTCAAGACTGCCAACTGACCCTATTACCAAATTGTGTGGCATGCCATCTGCATTTTCAAATAGGAGTGTAATGGCTTCACCTCGTTTGATCGTGATCAACGTTTTATTGAAAATCATTTTAGCGGGCACAGTTCCCAACTCAATAACAGTTCTGCCGGGTATAATAACAGGGCGCTTTTGAGATGGTGTTATTACAGGAGCCAGTAGTGCGTTTTTAAAACGGGTAACTGCTACGACATCTTTCAGTTCTTCGTAATCCTTATCACTCAATCCCGCTCTGTTGTATTTTTTCCATTGCGGATCTTCACGTATAAAACCCGGACCCTCCAATGTTTTAGGATCAGAGACTGCTCTCAAAAGGTAAGTTGCAGTTGATGAATCGTTCGCCAGAAAGCTTTTATCTTTTTTAAATAGATCCATCCAAACCGGCTTTAATTGTATAAATGATTCTTTCAGTACATAATCAATATAATAGTCCTTAGGTTTTGAAACTGCTGCAAGCAGTGCATGCATTGACGCTTCCGTTTTAAAATGACTTAATGAAATAATTGCCTGCAGCCGCACTTTCGCTGAACTATCTTCCGACATATGAATTAATACTTTCTCAGCTTGCGTAAACTGATTGCGCATAAAACAAAACCACGGATTGCTGCAGTTCGTATATAAGGCTTGCTGTTTTTCAATAATTCATTCAGCAAATCTTTATTAAGATGATTGGTGTTGAAATATCCTGCTTGCTATTTATGTTGATCAATGTCTTTATCGTTTGCATTCAGTGCTTTCATCCATTTATCAAGTGCTGGTAATACTTTTTCTGCTGGCATTTGACGCAGTTGTGTGCGCACTGTATACCGGTGGCGATTTTCATATACTTTTAGTTCATCTAACAATTGTTCAACTGTCAATTTTGTAAGATCAGTTTTTTTCAACAACGGTTTATTCTTATACGTTATCCGCCATATTCTTCCATGTGTATGATCACGCAGTGGATCACGTAACGCTCTTTCTCCATGACTGATAATGGGGTTATACCAATCAACAACATACAAAGCGCCATCAGGGCCAAAACGCAAATCTACAGGGCGAAAGTTTGGATCTTTCGATTGCAGGAGCGGTTCTGTTTCGTAACCAACAATACCACTACCATCTTCGGTTACCCGGTGCTGTTTGATACCGAGAAAGCCGATGAAAGTATTAAACAAAACATTGCCCTGGGCTGCTTCAGGAAATTGTCTGCTGGAAATAATTTCTGTGCCGCAGGTTTTAGGTTTAATAGTATTGGTAAGAAAGTCTTTCATATTGGTGTGCTTGCCCGGGTAATCAATTGCAACGGTAAGGGGTGGTGCAAAATAGTTCATGCCTGTTGATACATCGCTTATGATCTCGGTGCCATTTTGCATAAACACGTGACCCCATGGGTTGGCATACCCGTAAGAAACATAAGGTTCCAGCTTTTGTGTAAGCGGCTCATAGCGCCAGGTAGTACCATAATCATTTCTTTGAAGGCCATAAGGCGTTTCAACCTGTGAATGCAGAAACGTACCAGTGTGCCAGTATAAGGCGCCGTCTGGCCCCCAGGTATAAGTGTTCAATGTATGGTGAATGTCTTCGGTGCCAAAACCATGCAATACAATTTCTTTGCCGTCCGCTTTGCCATCGCCATCAGTATCTTTCATAAACCAAATATTAGGCGGCTGGCTTACGTATACACCGCCATTACCAAATTCAAAACTATTGGGCATATACAAACTATCCGCAAAAATGGTTTGCTTATCAGCAACGCCATCGTCATCAGTGTCTTCTAATATTAGTATCTTATCGTTTGGTGGAGCACCGGGTAAGTATTGTGGATACGAACCCATATCGGCAACCCATAACCGACCTTTTGGATCGAACACAATTTTTACTGGATTAGTAAGATCAAAATCTACTTCTGATGCAAACAGATTTGCCTGGTAGCCTTCCTGCAACATGAGTGTTGATGGATCAGGTTTTTGCAGTGTTGATTTATCCAGCGGCACAAACTGTGTAGTGTCTTTAATTATATGATTTGCGCTAACAAAATGTTGTTCACCTTGCTGTTTTGCTTCAGCCCATATCACGCTATCCAACCTGCTCACCATATTATTGAGCTTTGCCAGTTCTCCCGGATAGGATATTGGTCCGCCGGGAGGTTGCACCCATGGTTCTTTTCTTCTTCCCACTATATATTCGCTGTTAACAGCGCGGTATAAATAAAAAAACTGTTGGTTTTTTTTGTCGGTCAATTTTTTAAGATCTGCTGTACCGGGCGCTATTAACCATTTTGAAGCAGGTAAATCTAATGACGAAGCCATTAATTCACTCACAGCTTTATAGCCTTTTTCGTTGAGGTGAATACCATTGATGGTGATGGAATCTTTTCCTTCTTCTAACTTTTGTGTGGCATCAAATAAATTGATAAACGGCATACTTAATTGAGCACTTACTTCACTCATTGCTTTCGTATATAATTGCAGATTTTTATTATGCTCCGCAGGATCAGGTAAAAAACCGCCGAGCGTTTCGTGTGCAATCGGTGAAACTAAAATCACCTGGGGATTATTTACACCATCGTATTTCTGAGCTTTTATATGTTGCAGGTATGCGGTTAACTGAGCTTTAAATGCCTGCAAACTGTCTTCCCCCTTAAATGCTTCATTCAGTCCATAGCAAGCAAAAATGATCTGTGCCTTTTGTTTGTTCAAATGATCATCCAATGATGGAAAATTCATTGGTCTTGATTGCAGGTTGATTTCATCTCCACTCCAACCGAGATTTCTTATCACAAGATTTTTATCAGGAAAACTGCTGTATAATAACGGCTCGAAATAATTATAATATTGCAAACGCTCAGCAAAAGTATTACCGATGAAAACGATATGACTACCTGCAGCCGGACTTAAATGATATAAAGGTTTTTCTTTTTTTGAACAACCTGCTACAGTTAATAGCCCTGCAAATAAAATGGACATTGATCTTCTTCGAAGCATACCGTTGTTTTAACTTAAGTGTTTTACCATTACAACAGGATAGCTCTTTTTGGATTAATCTTTTTATTTTTATTATACCCCGTTGTGATTACAATTTCTCATCATGCTGCGATATATCCAATCCCATCTCTTCTTCCTGTTCGCTTACCCGCATAGGATGAATAATATTAGTGAGCTTAAATACTATAAAACTCATGAGTAAGGAATATACTACTACAATAATGCAACCTAACAATTGAATAAAGAAGAAACGCGTTCCACCATAAAATAAACCATCGGCACCTAATGGATTAATTTGTTTGCTCGCAAAAACGCCGGTGCATATCATACCCACTATACCACCCACACCATGACAGGGAAATACATCCAGCGTATCATCAATAGTGGTTTTACCTTTCCAGTGTACGGCAAGGTTTGAGATAATAGAGGAGATGAAACCAATAAAACAACTTTGCGGTAAGCCAACAAAGCCCGCCGCTGGAGTTATAGCTACAAGTCCAACTACGGCTCCAATACAAAAACCGAGTGCAGATGGCTTTCTGCCGCGCTTGGCATCAAAGAATATCCAGGTTAAACCTGCTGTGGCTGAAGCAATGTTAGTATTGGCAAATGCATCAACCGCTAAACTGTTTGCGCTAAGGGCGGAGCCCCCATTAAAACCAAACCATCCAAACCAAAGCAAACCTGTTCCTAACAATACATAAGGAATCCTTGCCGGTTTTACTTCCTCTTTATTAATGTGTACTTTTCTTCTTTTTAATACAATGGCACCGGCCAGCGCAGCGCAACCTGCTGATATATGTACAACCGTTCCCCCTGCAAAATCGAGTACGCCCATTTTCAACAATAATCCATTAGGATGCCAGGTCCAATGTGCTATTGGCGCATAAATAAGCACACTAAACAATATCATAAATAAAACATACGATGTAAACTTTATACGTTCAGCGGTTGCACCCACTACAAGCGCCGGGGCTATAATAGCAAACTTTAATTGAAATAATGCGAACAATAAAATAGGAATAGTTGGAGCAAGCGACCATGGTGCATGGCCATTAATACCATGCATAAATAAAAATGCCTTTGGATCACCAATCAATCCATAAACAGAATCTCCAAAGGCTAACCCAAAACCAAATATGAGCCAAAGCACACTGATTAACCCGGTAGCGATAAAACTTTGCAGCATGGTAGAGATTACATTTTTCTTGCTTACCATGCCGCCGTAAAAGAATGCAAGTCCGGGGGTCATTAAAAGCACCAATGCAGATGAGATAAGTACCCAGGTGATATCTGCCTGGTTATATACCTGTGAGCCATTATAATCTGCAACAAGAGGAATAAAAATACCAACAATAGATAATAAAGCCAATACATAAAAAGGAGCCGAACTACTGAATTTATTCATATATCACAATCATTGTATAAATGTGGGAAGATAATCCGTTTCTGCTTTTTTTCTGCTATTTTTTCACCATTTTAAAATGTACTCATTAAATATTTAAAGTTTATTTTGAAAGTATTTTTATACTGTATAACAGCTATACATGATGGGGTGAATGCTGCTGAATAAAGCATTCACAGGAAATAAATGAAACTGGCGGTACTACACCTTATTAAAGCCGGATAGATGGTTTTGAAATTTGTCATACAATTATCAGATTTGGATATCAGTGCGCATTCAGTTGAATTTAATACCTGTTTGCATCAACAAGAAACGTATTTTTACAAAAACGTGGCAAATGCATCTTAGTGCTTTAGAAATTGTAAATGATATCACTCCCCAGGAATTCAGAAGTAATTATTATGATCAGAATAAGCCGGTAATTTTGCGTAATCTTTCCCGGCAATGGAAGGCTTACAACAAATGGACCTGGAGTTATTTAAAGCAGGTAGCCGGTGATAAAAGGATACCGATTTATGACAATAAAAAGAGTGATTCTCATACGCCGATCAATAAAGCAGATGGGTATACTACATTTGGTGAATATATAGATATGATAAGCGGCGGTCCGGCGGAATGGCGGATCTTTTTTTTCAATATTTTTTCTCATGCGCCGCAGTTGAAAGATGATTTTAGCTGGCCCTCAGAATATGTTCCCGGATTTTTAAAAAGTATGCCTTCCATGTTTGCCGGAGGAAAAGGTTCCATTACACATATGCATTTTGATATTGATCTCCCCAATATTATTCATACGCAGTTTATTGGACGAAAACGAGTGCTTCTCTTCCCTAACGAAGAGAAACACAAACTTTATCGCAAACCTTTTGAAGTGTTGAGCCTGGCTGACTTCAGTAATTATCATGATGAAGCCTTAAGTAAAGTAGATACGCATAAGTTTCCCGCTATTGAATTAGCGAGCGGTTACGAAGTAATTATGGAACATGGAGATACTTTGTTTATGCCAAGCGGCTACTGGCATCACATGGAATATCTGGAAAGTGGTTTTGCCATGAGCCTCCGTGCATGGAACAAAACCATGAAGGGTAAGATAAATGGCGGATGGAATGTAATTGGCATGCGGAACATTGATAATCTCATGAAAAAAACCATTCCGGAGCAATGGTATAACTGGAAGAAAAAGAAAATATATGAAGCGGCCAGTAAAGAAATGCATAAACCTGCCGATGTACCTCTTTTGGACCTGGTAGAGTAGTAAGCTCATCAATCACAAAGTTTTTCTGATAAATTTTTAAAGCGGTACAGATTTTTTTGAGTTTAGAAACTTCGTCTCCCACCATTATTAGTAATAATAAAATCACATCATTGTTCTTGCAGTGTAACATCCTGCCAAAAGTTTCCATTTGGTGGGCTATTTTTTCAATGGGATTATTGCTT
>JBGALP010000228.1:0-7889 GCA_044223805.1 Agriterribacter sp. | reverse complement strand
GGTATAAGTTACCAATTTAATACAGACATTTAAAACGCAATTTTGTATTGAACAAAACTGCTCATTGCAAGTGATAGTTTATGCCCGTTGGAAATGCGGACCCGTTGATTGAATATTTTTTCAGCAGGCGTTTTTTTTATTTTTTTAAACAGGGAGAAATAATATTTGCAAGCAAGATAGACGCCGAATTTTGCAGACGCAGGAAGTTTGCGAATGCCTATCATTGCTTCTTTAAATTCTGCTTCTATTTCCTGTTCTATCTGCAGCTTTATACTGCTGTCGAAAACATTCATTTCCATATTTGGGAAATAGGTACGCCCGAGAAGCTGATAATCTTCTTTTACGTCGCGAAGAAAATTTACTTTTTGGAATGCTGACCCGAGTTTCATGGCAAAGGGACGCAGTTCTTCATAAAGCCGGGCATTAGCATGCGTAAATACTTTCAGGCACATGAGACCAACTACTTCCGCTGAACCAAGTATATAGTTTTTATATTCCTCGGAATCAAAGCTGGTTTTGTATAAATCCATCTCCATACTATGAAAAAACTGTTCAATTAAATCCCCATCAATTTTATACTGATGCACCGTTTCCTGGAAGGATTGCAGAATAGGATTGAGCGAAATTTTCTCATCAAGTGCTTTGGAGGTATCGTCTTTAAGCCTCATCAGCAATACTGCCTTGTCGTAATCATGAAAGCTGTCTACAATTTCATCTGCCAGGCGCACAAAACCGTATATGGCATATATAGCCGGTCTTATAGATGCATGCAGCGCAAGTATTCCGAGTGAAAAGCTCGTGCTGTATTTTTCCGTAGTGGATTTGCTTATCTCGAAACATAATTCGTCAAACCTTTTTTTCATAACTCATCTTTTGGCAACAAGAAAATCTTTTGTAACACGCTCCAGCAACTCGCTGGTATCCATGCCACGTTCAAAAATTGGTTTATGAAAATCATCCAGCTTCTGCAACAGGCACATTAATTGTTTTTTTTCCTTAAAAGAGAGATTAGCCGCTACGATGTTCGTAGCGGCCCTGATCTTACCCATCTGCCCGTCCAAAGTAACAATACCTTTATCTGTAATATTTATTTCTTTGGTTCGTTTATCACCAATGGATGCACGTTGCTCAACCCAACCGTTCAACAATAACCTGTTAATAATCTGCATTCCCGTAGGTTTATCCTGCAGATTCCGCCTGATCAGGTGCATCTTTGACATAGCGCCGTAGGCTTTAAGTGTAATAAGATAAAAAAACTCCTCCTGCGTAGAAAACGCTGAATTGTAGATAGCCGATCTGGAATACGTTTTTGCATAGCGGTTTATATGAACAAACAGCGTGCAAAGAACACTTTCAATTGTTCGCCCATCTTTTTTCCCTTCCCAGTCAACATCTGCGTTAAAATCATCTGTACTTCCCTGATCATTGATCCATTGTTTGAACCCGGAGATATTACTGGCGTAGCGCTCACGATCAGCGTCTGATTCAAACACCTTTGCCAGCTCTATAAGATCAGTCAACAAGGTATAATTCACAATGATAATTTAAAACAGGTTTATATCTAAACTATTACTATTTGATAAAAATAAAGAATAAAACGATACTAATTAAACCTGATAAAATCTATTTTTAAACAATTTTCCACATTTTTGGTATATAATTATACCAAAGCTAATCTCATCCTCTAAAAACCGTTTCGAAAAAAAAGAGAAAGCTTCAACGAGAAAAAATACATCTTAATGAATATGGATGCTGCTGTTTATACCCTTAAGCGCGTTTTATGAGTTTGCGTTTTTTTTAGTCACCGCATCTTCACCCAGCAACATGCCCCATGGCTGAAGACCGTCTACCCTGTCAAAAATGATCTTTAATATCGCTACTATTGGAATAGAAAGAAACATGCCCGAAATTCCCCACATCATTTCACCTATGATCACCCCGGCGATTGTCATAAGTGCATTGATCCGCACTTTGGATCCAACGATTACAGGAAGCAGAAAATTACTATCAATAAGATGAATTACAATAACAGATAAAGCCACCAAACCCACCGTTGTTAATGCCGCGCCAGATGCAAAAGTGATGACGGTACTTATGAGCAGCGCGGAGAAAATGCCGATATATGGAACGATATTGAACACACCCACAATCAAACCTAACAGTACTGCGTACCTGATGCCGAGAATCCAGAAGGTAAGACAACATGCTACGGATACAAGCAGCATTTCAAGCAGTAGCCCTGAAAGATAGCCCCTGATGATATACTGCACCTGTTCCAATATATCTTGTACTACTGATTTATGTTCTTCTTTAAAAACACGCACGAGGAACTGAACGATGAGCCGTCTGTAGAACAACAGAAAAAAACAATAGATCAGGATAAATACCAGGAATAATAATAAAGATGAAGCAGAGATGAAAGTAGTTCCGAGTATTTCGGTTGAAGAAGAAATAATTTTAGAGGTGGCATCCTGGATATAGCTTACTTGTTTTTTACTGTCAATATGAAAGTTTTGACTTAACCAGGCTCTTGCGGATTCTATGGAATGTAAAAGCTGGGCCTTGAATAAAGGCCAGTCGCCCGCAACCGTTGATAATTGCGAACCCAGCAGGTATAACAATAAAACAAGCAAACCCAGTAATATGAACAGGGATGTGAATGTGGCCAGTGAACGCGAAAACTTCAGCCTCCGTTCCAGGAAGTTGGCAACGGGAAGCAGCAGAATAGCAAAAAGAAACGCGATAATAAATGGCGAAAGGAATTCTTTTCCCTGTATGGCGAGATACCCGATGAGATAAATACTCAACAGGATCATGGGGAGTTTTATGTAAAAAGGATGCGTCGTTTTTGTTGTACCGGATGAATTCATTGGAAAGTATTTGTTGGTGTACTGTAAAAGGTGAAATCCGGTTAGCCACATTGCAAGATATTGATATCGGCTGACACTGACTTAACGATAAATATCCGTCATCGTCATTAACATCTGTTTACCCAAAAACATGGCATTTTGCTTAGTTCCATGGTTAATATCCATTAATTTTCCTGCTCATTAAAACGAATACAGCGGATACTTTAAAGATTGTTTTTCAAACCATTCATCATTGTTCATACAACACCCTCTAATGACAAACAAATATTCAAACATCGTTATTAACGCCTTCAACAACACCGATGCACACAAGCCGAACAATCAGTTAACCGACTCTCTACGTATGCTTCGTTTAGCAACAGCTATTATAGATTATTGTCCCACCAATTTTGACAAAAATGAAATACAGGCAACGCTTGAACTAAATGGAATTTGCCGTGAGGAGGCTGCCTTAATTATTAAATCTTTACCTGCCTTTGCATAAGAAATACGGGAATTAAAAGTTGTTTGGCGCTTTTAATGCTACATTTCCTTCTATATCATTCAATGTAAACTTTTACGGAGTCTGCTGACATTCTTGAGCGAAACCATTGTTGAATACGTAGGCGGTCTTTGTATGTTTTTTTGGGCTTTGAGGATGTAATAAATAAGCTAATATATTGTGCCGATTTTAAGGAGTCGTAAAAAACAGTCTGCGCTGCAATGCCGCACGTCCTGATCTCGGGATAAAGAGGGCGTAGTTCCTGTAACAACTGCGCTCCAAGCTGCTGGCTTTTTTTGAGGCTGTCCTGCAAAAAAACCTGTTTTGACAATTCTGCCCTAAGTCTGCTTAGTTCATTTTGTTGTCCGTCTGCCAGCAACATATTTGCGTCTGACTCATCTATAGAAAACCCTTGCTGAATAGTTAAGGTCATGCCATTTAAACGATAAGCCTTTGCTCTTGCCTCAATTTGGGCTTTTATCTCTTTGGGAATTATCTTTCCTCCATATACCAGGCGAATATGTTTCTTGGCCGGTTCTATCTCCGATTTAAGGAGGTAGTCGCCTTCCACATGCGTTTCATTTCTTACAAATGCCGCGGCTTCCTGCACAAAGCGTTCGCGTGCAACCATTACGTATCCAAAATAAATACTTGGAATAATTGTAACAAGAACAATGATCGTAACCCAGCGGTTAGCTGATTTTCTTATACTTTCGTTTGCCTGCTGCCATATGGGATATTTCAACACGCGCACTGTAATGAGTGTTGCCACGCCAATAAATACCGTATTTATAGTAAACAAATAGAAAGCGCCCAAAAAGTAAAACCATTTGCCGGAGGCAATCCGTATCCGGCGGTACAAAGCGGTGGCATAAGCGCCGTTGCAATGGCTACACCGGGAATAACATTACCTCTGAATTTGCTGGAAAGGGCCACTATACCTGCCAAACCGCCAACCAGGGCAATAATTACATCATAAATATTAGGCTGGGTACGTGCCAGCAATTCCGAATGTGCTTCATTAAGTGGCGAAAGCAAAAAGTATAATGTTGAAGCTAAAAGGCTGGCTCCCACAGCAAATCCAAAATTCAGCAGCGCTCTTTTAAACAATGTAAAATCGTATGTAGCAACCCCATAGCCCATTCCAAGAATGGGCCCCATAAGGGGTGAGATCAACATTGCACCTATGATTACAGCTGTTGAATTCACATTTAATCCTACACATGCAATAAAAATGGCAAAGATGAGTATCCACAAATTAGTACCTCTGAAATAAATGCCTTTTTCTACGGTATCATGTATGATGCCATAATTTTCTCTTTCGGATCCAATGTTGAATTTATCCAGTATAGTATACACATTCATAATCCCAAGTAAATGATAAATCCGAATATAGTATTTTTTACTTTACGCGGCAGGTAAATCAACCTCTCATTAGCCCGGCATGCATGCCGCATGTTTCCTTATCTTAGCTTCACAAATAATAACATTTATATCATGTCTACCGTGTTAATCATTGCTGTTTTTATAATAGGTTATTTTGCTATAGCTTTTGAACATCCATTAAAGCTAAACAAAGCCGCATCAGCACTTATAACGGGCGTAATGTGCTGGACTATTTATATTCTGCAGAGCAATGTGCCCGAAACAGTGACCGAGAAATTGTTGCATCATCTTGGAGATATCGCTTCTATCGTTTTTTTTCTGCTTGGCGCCATGACCATTGTGGAGCTTATAGATTCGCATGATGGGTTTGATATCATTACCCAGAAAATCACTACTACGAGCAAGGCGAAGCTGGTGTTAATTGTTGCCGCACTCACCTTCTTCCTGTCTTCTTTACTTGATAACCTTACAACATCTATTGTAATGGTTTCACTATGCGCTAAAATACTGAACAATAAAGAAGACAAACTTTGGTTTGCAGGCATGATTGTGATTGCGGCAAATGCCGGGGGTGCATGGTCGCCGCTGGGCGATGTTACAACCACCATGCTTTGGATTGGCGGTCAGATAACGGCATTGAATATAATAAAACAACTTATCCTGCCCAGCCTGGCAGTTTGTATCATTCCGGCCTTACTGATCGCCTATTTCTTCAGAGGTCAGAAAATTGATCCTGTTCCTGCATCGTTATGCACCCCCAAAGAAAAAAAAGACGGCAGAATAATACTCGTGACCGGTGTTGGCCTGCTGTTATTTGTGCCGGCATTTAAAACCCTTACGCATCTGCCTCCGTTTATGGGGATACTACTGGCGCTTGGATGCATGTGGATCGTTACTACCATTATCCACAAAAATACAGAAGCTGTGTCTGCCCAGCGCTATAGTGTTTCAAGCGCCCTGCAGAAAGTAGACACGCCAAGCATTCTTTTTTTCCTGGGAATTTTACTGGCCGTAACAGCAATACAGTCATTTGGTTTATTAACCGACCTGGCATTGCTTTTAAATAAAACCTTCAAAAACGACTACCTGATCGGATCAGCACTGGGACTACTCTCATCTGTTGTGGATAACGTTCCGCTAGTTGCCGCTGCACAGGGCATGTATGATCTGGAAACATACCCGCCAGATCACTCCTTCTGGGAATTTCTTGCGCTTACCACCGGAACCGGGGGCAGTGCTATTATTATAGGTTCCGCGGCAGGCGTGGCTGTTATGGGCATTGAAAAAATCAATTTTATGTGGTACCTGAAGAAAATAAGCTGGTTGGCTTTGGTAGGCTTTGGGGCCGGAATACTCGTTTTTCTTGCTCAATTGTAGTATCAGCAGTTATATGGCGAGGCATTATAGGGGACACCTGTGCTTAGCAATCCTTGTGATGGTTGTCCGCTGTTAATAATGCAGAAATGCAGATTAACAGTGCCGGATTTTCGTACATCATCACTTTGCCAGGATTATTGCAGGCTCCGTCTCAGCGTGGGTTCACCAATAATTACTGACGGCTGTTTATGACCATTTGTACCGATACTGCACCATAGTTGGTAGCGAGCCCGCAGATGGGCTTTTTCACAAATACCCATCTCAAAAAAACAATACCGCCAAAAGATTTTTGTAAGACGATTGACGAGGCTACAAATAAATGACTGCTAAATAATCAATCGCCAGGGTAACTTTTCGACCTGCACCAAATCCGATGAGCTTTCCAAAGAAGGGAACAAATGGCATTGAGTAAACCTGCTCATCGTTCACAAAAAACATATACCTGTTTCCCTTTTTTTGAATCTTATATACATTAAAGTCGTCGGGGTTCAACAAGGTTTTTTGCAACGATCCGCTGTTGATAATACAGCTACGCTGATTTTTACCATTACATCGTTCTACCGATACAAAACCATCTTTGGCAAATGTAAAGTAATCACTATTCATCCCTTCCCGCCCCCAAAAAAGCATGCTGTAGTAATTTTTATGTTCGGCACTCCCGCTTATAATCTTTATACGCGTTTTAATTTCAAAATCTTTGCGGCTATCAATTTTCACTTCCAGTCCTTCTCCATATGCATGACCCGTTGCAGTTAAAAAATAGAACCCGCTATCAATTCGCGCATGCCCATACCTGCTGTCTGCAACAGTCCAGTTATTTTTATTGTTATTAAAGTCTTCAAAGAAAAAAACTGCAGTTGACGATGTATCAATTGCCGATGCTGCCATTGATCGAAGTGAGGTATCTGCCTGAGCCCAGCAATTCCCGATACTCAATAATGCGATAAGCCCCGGTAATAGTTTCATTGGTAAATATTAAATTAAGGTTTTCGTTGCCATTTTTGATATAGTGTCTGGAATCTGCTCTTTACATCATCATCAATAGTTTAAAGTTATTTTTAAGTAATGACTGAAAGTCATTTTTTCCCATGCGCCAGCCATTGTTGTTATCAACCATTCACGAAATCGGCACGCCAAACTAAAAATTAATTACGATAACAACACCGCGAGTAAGCGACATCAGGATAACTTCGTATAACTGTTTCTGCAAAGTGTGTTGATGTTCCTATCTTTGTGCTAAGTTATTTCCAATATTAATAATATCTTATGATTGACCAGCTTTTTGAGAGGGAGCGGGATTTTCAACAATTCCTTAAGCCCCACAAGTACACCTTTGTAGGTCCTTTAAAACACTTACAGGAATATATTCGGCTTGTACACGAACAAAATCCGGATGGTGCTGTTAGTGGAGATCTTAACTGCTCACTAAAAAACAAAGATTGCATACGGAAAGCCATTGCCAAACTACCTGAAAATACAGCGCTTACCATTTATGTTGCAACCGAAACGAGCGCAGTCAGTACATGGGTGCCGGCGTGGGAAATCACGGATTATTGCAAAACCCGCAATATTAATTTTACACTTTAACTTCAGATGCTTCTAACCCCTGATCTGAATAATTTTCGCTTTTGCTGGTGTTTGTGTTTTGCACCACAACAACCTGCATTAATGTAGCAATCATCCGATGCCATATTCTTATCCGGCTATTGCAATTAACTTCAATGGCTTTTATATAATCTTTTATAATAGCTTACCCGGTTCCCACTGAAGTTCAC
>JBGALP010000227.1:0-7913 GCA_044223805.1 Agriterribacter sp. | reverse complement strand
AAGTTGGTAAAATCTCCCCTTATAGCAGAAGAGTTGTTGCAGGACATTTTTCAAAGAGTGTGGGAACACCGCAAAAATATTGATACCAGCAAGTCTTTTAAGTCATATTTATTTACTATCGCTAAAAACCTGGTATGTGATTATTTTAATAAGGCATCCCGCCAACGATTGATTGACCGCTATATTCATGAGCAGGAAGAAAGGCACATAACAGGAGAGGAACGCAGGCTGGAAGAAAAGGAGTATGAGCTTATTCTTCAAAACGCAATAAAACAACTTCCTCCCCAGCGAAAGCTGGTATATACGCTTTGTAAGCTTGATGGTAAAAGTTATGAAGAAGTAAGTAAAACGCTGGGTATTTCTGCATCAACCATCAGCGATCACATCGTAAAAGCTACAAAAAGCATCAAAGCTTACTATCTTTCCAAAGATCTTTTGTACATCTTCATTATTATAGCCAGTCAGCTATAGCCAACAGGTGTTAACTTTTTTTTGACGTGCAGCAGAGGATGATGACCGAAATCCGGTATTACTATAAAACATCATCTTGAGCAGACGACACTATATAGACATTCTTTTCAAAAAATACATTGCAAACGATTGTACAGCAGAGGAGACCGCAGCATTGATTGACATCATCCGTTCCGGGGAAGAAAAAGACTTTGTAGAAGCTTTGATGCTGGAACATATGCATGAGGGCGATCAACAACAATTATACTATAAATCAGCTACGGATCGTGTATTTCAAAGGCTTGAGCTGCATGATGAGGATAATACTGTTATTCAGATTTCTCCAAAACCGTGGCGGAAATATATTAGGATAGCCGCAGTTGTGGCTGTAGCCATTACCTCAGCTGTTACAGTTTATTTTTTTACTTCTTCCAAACAAAAGGTAAATGTTGTTTCAGCCACGGTGCAGGATATTGCTCCGGGAGGGAATAAAGCAACACTTGTTTTGTCTGATGGCAAGCAGGTAGTGTTAAGCGATGTAGGTCTGGGGAATATTACCGAAGACGACGGAATGCTGATAAAAAAATCTGCTGACGGACAACTGGCTTATTATGATAATGGAACCAGTAATAAGCAAAAAAAAGGATTCAATTCTATAAAAACACCAAAGGGTGGGCAATACCAGGTGGTGCTGCCAGACGGCTCAAAAGTGTGGTTAAACGCAGCCTCATCCATTACTTATCCGGCAGCTTTTAATAGTAATGAACGCCGCGTAACGCTTACCGGAGAAGGATATTTCGAGATCACACACATCACAAAAGATAATAAACGAATTCCTTTTATAGTAGAAACCGGCAAACAACAAATAGAGGTATTAGGCACAAGATTTAATGTGAACGCTTATGATGATGAAAAAGGCATCACCACAACATTGGTAGAAGGCAAAGTAAAAGTGATTACAGAAAATGAAACCGTTATACTTCGTCCTAACCAGGAATTGAACCTGAGAGATGAGGGTATTACCACGCACAAAGTAGATGTGGAGCCAGCTATTGACTGGAAGAACGGTGACTTTTTGTTTGTGGAGGAAGACATAAAAAGTGTGATGCGTAAAATTGCCCGCTGGTATAATGTAGAGGTGGTATACGACAGCAATATTCCTGATCAAAACTTAAGCGGACAAATTTCAAGAAACAGGAACCTTTCTGAAGTGTTGCGGATATTGGAACTTTCAGGCAATACGCGGTTTACTATTGAAAACGGTAAGCTGCATATTTCGTATAAAAACAATTAAAACATACTGTTTAAAACCCAACCAACTGCAATGAAAAAAAGTACGCCCACATAACAGTAACGCATACTCAAAAAAATACCGGAAATGCCTGGCAGCATCCCCGGCGGGTTATTTGGGTATGTATTAAACCGATTATTACTGCAATCCGATTAATCATCACCAAACTTTACAAAAGTATGCAATTTGATAGTGTAAGCATCAAATCCAGTGCCTGCTGCAAAAAAGATTATTATGCTTTTTTGAACAGGACGCGCAGCACGTTAACAGCATTACCTGTTTCAAAATTTATTAAGCAGATGAAGCTCATTTCTTTTTTCCTTTTTGTGATCTGCATTCAGGCAAGTGCTTCAGTTTCAGCACAAAAAATTACGTTGTCTGAAAAAAAGGCGTCTATTGAAAAAGTGCTCCGCGAAATACGGCGGCAAAGCGATTTTGATTTTATTGTAAATGCCCGCACTTTAAAATATGCCCAGCCTTTAAGTATAGAAGTAAAAGATATGCCGCTGGAAGATGTGCTGCAGTTGGTTTTTGCCAATCAACCATTGGAATATGTAATTGATAACAAAACAATTATTATCAGGGATAAAGCAAAAGAGCTTTTGGGTAAAACGCTTGCAACCGAAGCCGCGCTTAAAAAAGTTACGGGTGTAATCACCAATGATAAAAATGAACCACTCTCAGGCGTAAGCGTAGTGGAACGTGGCACGAGGAATGGCGTGGTAACTAACGAAAGCGGAAGATTTACCATCAATGTAAAAAACGACAATGCCATACTCGAGATTACATATGTAGGCTATAAAACACAATCGGTATCTGCTGCACCTGGTGAGTTGACCATTTTACTGGAGGCTGATAATAGCGACCTTAGTAATGTAGTGGTGGTTGGTTATGGAACGCAAAAGAAATCAGACCTTACCGGATCCATCAGTTCGGTAAAAGGCGGCGATCTAACTAAACTTCCAAGCCAGCGTGTTGATCAGGCTTTGCAGGGAAGAGCCGCAGGTGTAATGGTTCAGAATACGGATGGTGCTCCGGGCGGTAATGCAACTATACGGGTAAGAGGCGGCAATTCCATTACTGGTGGTAACAATGCCTTGGTAGTGGTAGATGGTATACAGGGGGTGAACATAAGCACGATTAATCCTAATGATGTTGAGTCATTGGAAGTATTAAAAGATGCATCGGCTACTGCTATTTATGGAGCCCGTGGCGCTAACGGTGTTATACTCATTACTACCAAGCGTGGTTCATCGGGCAAAGCTGTTTTTAATTACGGTTTCAGCATCGGTTCACAACAATTAAATCACAAATTAGATCTGATGAAAGCGGGTGACTTTGCCCGTAAGTCGAATGCCTGGGCAGCAACGCAAAACGGTACAGTGAATTCGCCCATTGATCCGGTAATACCGTTTACAAAAGATCAGATTGATGCACTCGATAAAAGTGGAGGTACTGACTGGCAGGATGAGATTTATCGCAGTGGCTTACTCCAGAATCACCAGCTTTCTATCAGCGGGGGCTCTGAGCATGCCCGTTATTTTGTTTCCGGAGGTTATGTAAACCAACAGGGTATTGTGATCAACACCAAATATGTTCGCTATAATTTAAGAAGCAACCTAGATCTTAAATTGAACAGTTGGCTTACAGCGGGCATCAACCTGAATGTAATTAAAGACAAAGGCAATGTTGCTCCCGTGGGCGAGGGAACAAGATATGGAGACATATTAGGTCAGGTAATTAATACTGTTGCAAGATTTGATCCCGCAACACCTGTGCACGATGCAGATGGTAACTATAATTTCAAGGCTTTAAAAGGTGGTCCTGATAATTCAAAAATTTATGCTGACAATGATGTATGGAACCCGGTAGCAACCGCTATGGAAACCAAAAGTGATAAGAACAATATCACTAATGAAATCAGCACTTTTCTTGAAGCAAAAATTATCGAAGGACTTACGCTTCGTGTTGCCGGCGCCGCAAGTATTAACAGTAACGATGAAATGCATTACTACAGTACCAAAACACAGCCAGGCAGAGGAGTAAGTGGCATAGGTGATCTTACCACCAACAAATATGAATACTATCAGAATTCAAACATTCTTACTTACAATAAAATTTTCAGTCAGAAACATCATCTAACATTAACCGGTGTAGCGGAACAACAATTAATACAAACAAAAGGTTCGTTTATTAATGCCCAGGGTTTTTTCAGCGATGAAATAGGTATTAATGATTTGGGAGGCGCTTCGCAGATCAATGAAAAATCTACATCGCTTTCCAAACAAACGCTCAACTCCTTTATGGGGCGCGTTAACTATGTGTTTGATGAAAAGTACATGATTACCGCAAGTTATCGTGCGGACGGTTCGTCTGTTTTTGGCGCGAATAATAAATGGGGCTATTTTCCTTCTGCTGCCGTAGCATGGAGAGCTTCAGAAGAAGATTTTATAAAACAACTTAACCTGTTTTCTACTTTAAAATTAAGAGGTAGCTGGGGTAAAACAGGCAACCAGGCAATTCAGCCCTATCAAACATTGGCAACTATCACATCAGGGTTTAATTATCCTTACGATGGTAATAGTACAGCTAATATTGGCTTCGCGTTAGGGCGGCCTGCTAATCCTGATTTGAAATGGGAAAGTACGGCGCAAACAAATATCGGTATTGATCTTGGCTTTTTTCATGATCGTTTGATGGCAACTGTAGACGTGTATAAAAAGAAGACGACTGACCTTTTGCTGAACAAACAAGTGGAAGCTTACACCGGTTTTTCCACCACATTGGCTAACGTAGGTTCTATAGAAAATAAAGGACTCGAAATTTCAGTTGTTGGTAAACCCATTGCCGGCAACGTTTTTAAATGGAATACAGGTGTAAATATTTCATTCAACAGAAGTAAGGTACTGGCATTGCTGAACGAGCTTCCTTTGGCCATCAGAACAAATACCGGCGGTGGTTACCAGATCTATTCCAGCGGATTTTCTTTGAAGTATCTGCAGGTAGGTCAACCTGTTGACCAGATGCGTGGTTTTGTAAATCTTGGCACATGGAGCGAAGCCGAAGCTGCACAGGCAAAAGCAATGGGGCAGGCACCTGGCGAAGCCAAGTGGAAAGACGTAGATGGAGACGGCAAAATTACAAGAGCTGCGGATGGTCAGCAGATAATCGGCAATGCATCTCCTAAATTTATTTATGGATGGAATAACAATATCAGCTATAAAAATTTTGATCTCACCTTCCTTATTCAGGGCAGTTATGGTAATGACATATTTAACGCGGTAAGAATAAAAACAGAAAATCCTTCAAATGGCTTAAGTACAAATCTGAATAACCGGTGGACTCCCGAAAACCAAAACACGAATGTGCCGGTTTTCTTAGGTACAAAAGAGCGTAATGCAATGAATCTTGGCGCTAATCAAACTTCGGGAATTGGTGTTGACCAGCGTTCCAGCAGGTGGGTAGAAGACGGTTCATACCTGCGCATGAAAAACATAACGCTTACGTATAACCTGCCTTTGTCTATCTTAAGTAAGGCAAGAATTACCAGGCTGGGTGTATATGTTACCGCGGTGAACCTGTTTACTATCACTAAGTATACCGGTTACGATCCCGAAGTAAGTTCCTTTAACGCGGGTGGTGCAGGAGGATTGGGTATAGACCTGAGCAACTATCCAACAGCAAAAACATTCATGTTTGGCCTTAATCTTACTTTTTAGTGAGATGAAAAGCGCGACTACAAAATGATTATTTCCGAAAATAATAAACTGATTAAAAAGCAACAGAAATGAAAAAGAATAGAATCAACATATTGAGATGTGTTCTCTCCTTGCTTTTAATACTATCCGGGTTATCATGCCAAAAGCTTGATGAGAAACCCGAAAGCATATCTACACCATCTAATTTTTATGCAACCATCAGCCAGTGTGAAGCTGCTTATGCAGGGGCGATGAATTCGCTGTTTGTAACCTGGGACGGCTACCAGAACACGCCTGCATTTCCTGACGGGCAATTTGAAGGAGCCGATCTTGATTTTGGTATTGGGTCATTTAATGAACTGTGGACATGGCATTACAAATCCATCAATAATATCAATTCGGTTTTAAAGGCAGTAAAAGCAGGCAGTCTGGCCGGTAACGCGGAAGAGGATATTGCTAACGTAGTAGCGCAGGGAAGATTTTTGAGAGCATTCAACTATTTTACTTTGGTAAGATTGTATGGGAAAATTCCCTATCTCACTGAAGATACGCCTGATCCTATTTCAACACCTTTAACTGAAGCCTCACGGTTAGATATAGCCGCAGTATATGATTTAATAGAAGCGGATTTAACCTATGCCGCGGAAAATATGGCTGATTACGATGGCGCTACTCCTGGTAAGCCAAACAAATGGACCGCCAAGGGGTTTTTAGCCAAGGTATATTTAACAAGAGCAACCGCCCCATTAAATCAAACGGAGAATTATGCCAAGGCGAGAGATATGGCGAACGATATCATTGAAAATGGACCCTATATGTTGTTGCCGAATTTTGAGGATGTATTTAAAACATCTAACAACGAGAATAAAGAAATAATGTTTGCTTTTCACACATCGTCGGATGCGCCCTATATGCCGGGCAATGTGTGGGCGCCATCAGAGATGGATGGCTGGAGTTCAGGACCTGTAAAAATTTTATGGGCTACTACCATTTATCCTGAACAGCCGCGTAAGCACAGTTATATACTGCTCGATTTTACATCTGATATATACGATCCCAGTGCACGTATCATCAATTGGTCTGAATCTGCGGATGGAGTGCCTTACATTGGTAAACTTAATATGCCTAACCTTACCTACGACCAACAGGTAGGTGGTGGTGATGCGGGTATTGAAATGAAGATTTTAAGATTCGCTGATATATTGATGATATATGCGGAAGCAGCAAATATGGCAGGCAGCGGACCTACGCAACTCGCAGTAGATCGTTTGAATATGATCATAGACAGGGCAAACGAAGGAACAGGTTCTGAAGCAAGAGCAACAATGGCAATGTCGCAGGCTGAGTTTGATAAAAAAGTTATTGATGAAAGAAGCTATGAGCTTTGTTTTGAGAACGACAGGTATTTTGATGTATTAAGGAAACGTTTACTGGAAGAAGTAAACCTGCCTGATAATGCGCAGGGGTATGATGAAAATGACTACCTGTTACCTATACCTGCATTAGATGCAAAATCAATAGGACAAAATCCTGGTTATGAATAGCAGCAAGACCCGATGGCTTTCTTAAGAGCATAAAAATGGTAAGCAAGTTGTTTAAGCCCTTTAACGTCGTTTCGAAGGAAGCGCACAAGAGGCTAGCGTATCATGCTTTTACAAGCTACTGAGAAATCTCCGGCATTTTATGGCAGGAGATTTCTCCCCTCACAAAAAAGTATTACAATTAAACTATTGCTGGCTCGGTCGAAATGACGAGAAGAATTAATATGAATACCAATAACATCATTACCCAACCTTCGCAACGCCTGCGCTCGCTCGATTTTATGCGCGGGCTGATTATGGTATTGCTGATGATGGAAGGTGCCGGTTTTTATGAGCGGTTTCACGAGGCTACTTCAGGAGATTTTTTAAATGCTTTCCTCACACAATTTTCTCATCATCCCTGGCACGGATTACGTTTTTGGGATTTAATTCAACCCGGGTTTATGTTTGTTGCGGGCACAGCGCTTGCCTTATCATTGCATCGGCAGCAAGTACAGGGTATGCCGTGGCATAACTCTTTTTTGAAAGTATTAAAACGTTCAGGCTGGCTTTTCTTTTTTGGGGTATTGAATTACGCCGTTAAAAAAGATGGACTTGCATTTGAATTGTGGAATGTGCTTACGCAGTTATCTTTTACAACACTGGTAGCTTTTTTGATTTTTAACTGGTCAAACACAGCGCAGATTATTTTCAGTGCGTTGTTGCTGCTACTTGTGGAAGTATTATATCGGTATGTGAATATACAGGGATATAATCAACCCTTTGTTGATCAGCATAATTTTGGAAATTATATGGATACGGTACTGATGGGCAAGGTTGATGACGATGGATGGGTAGCCATTAACTGTTTTTCTACATCATGCCATACTATATGGGGCGCGTTAGCTGGTAAGCTATTGTTTTCAACTATACACAACAGAAAAAAAATATCAC
>JBGALP010000226.1:0-7977 GCA_044223805.1 Agriterribacter sp. | reverse complement strand
TAAAGGACTGATCATTTCCGTGCGGCTTTGGCTGCCTTTTAAATATATAGTGGTTTTAGCGCCATCAAACATATCAGCTAACTGAGGCTCTTTACTGCCGGTTTGAACTGTAATGTCATAAATAATGGTTCCCTCAGACAGTGTTTTTTGTGCATACAGTACTCCAGAGAGAAAACAGGTTACTATTATAGCTACTAAATACTTACAATTCATTTGTTTGGAAGTTTACGTATAAAGATACTAAAATGCGATGCATGGTTGTATCAGCCAAAGTTAAAAACAGCTACTGATAAACATCATTCAACATACATTCAGCAATAAACGCTGATTATTGAGGCTGATTATAAAAGCCGGAAATTAATATCAAATACGAAAGCAAAGTGAGGTGCTGCTATTTACCTTGCTGCTTGGTTTTATCCTGCAATCTTTTTTGCGTTTCCTGCATTTGTTCCAGTCGCTCCTGCCATTTACTTTTGGTTTTAGGCTTTTTCTTATTTGTTTCTAACTGGGCAAGAATTTTATCGTGATTAATGATAAAATTTTGAATAACATACTGCAGTGTAAGTGTGATGACGTTAGACACCGTATAGTACCAGGTAAGCGCTGATGGCAAATTATTAAAAACACCCAACAGCATTACAGGAAAAATGTACGGCATATACTTCATCATCGGATTATCCTGGGTAGGAGTTTGTGACATACCGTATATGGATATCAACAAGCTGGTACCGGTAGCGAGTATTGTAAACAGGCTTACGTGGTCTCCATAAAAAGGAATTTTTAAGCCGAAATTGATGATAGAATCATAGGATGAAAGATCCTTTGACCATAAAAAACTTTCTCCCCTCAATGCAATAGCCGAGTTGAAAAAGCTGTATAGAGAGAAAAATATCGGGATCTGTAACAATGCGGGCATACATCCACCTAACGGGTTCACACCCGCGCTTCTGAATACCTTCATTTGCTCCATTGCATAAGCCTGCTGATCATCTTTATGTTTTGCCTTGAGAATATCCAATTCCGGACGCAACGCCTTCATTTTGGCACCACTGAGATAACTTGTATACAGCAGCGGTGATGTAAGCACCCTGATGAAAATGGTGAGTAACGCAATAACAAGTCCAAAACTACCTACAAATTTCTTGAAGAAATCAAATACAGGCATCACTAACCATTTGTTGATATATTTTACAAATGCATAAATGCCTTGCCCAAGATTAATTACATTTTGAAGTCCGAGATCATACGTTTTCAGAATCTTATAATCGTTGGGACCATAATATATCTGGAATGGAATATTACTTGTGTTGCCGGCGGCTAATACCATTTTTAAATTAGAAGTAGCGTTGGAGATTACTCCGGTAGTATCATGATTTTCGGTACAGGTTATAGAACCCGAAGTGAAATTATTTTTCGCGATAAGCGTGGTATTGAAGAATTTTTGTTTTACGCTTAGCCATTTTATCGGCGATTCAAATTGCTTATCATATGATCGTCCCAATGTAAAATAATCATAGTCATCTTTTATCCAAAATCCTACCTGTGTTTCCCTTTTTTCTGTTGTAATATCTTTTTCATGCTGCATTACCTGGTTTTGCCAGGTGAGGTTCAAATTATTTTGAGTGAGTAGACTGTTTGTGCCATTGATCTCTACATTCCAGTCAACCATATAATTTCCGGGACGGAGCGTAAACTGGTGTACAATACTTCTTCCTGAAGAATCTTTTAACTGATAGGAAATTGATTGTCCACCATCAGCGGTTTTTATGGTTTCGCCACCTGCAAAATACAAATCACTTACCTGGATGGAACGATTTGCTTCAGTATTGATGGGGTATGTAATTTTGTCAAATCCGCCATTTACTAATTTAACGCCCTGGCTGTCAATTGACTTGTATTGCTTCAATTGCACCAGCTTAGGTTGTCCGCCTTTATTGGTGAATACTATTTTTAGAACTTCGTTTTCGAGTATGGTTTCTTTTTCTGCACCCGATAAAAAGCCTTGAAATTGTCCTGCTGCAGCTACCTGGTTCTGATTAGCCTTACTTACAGAATCTATCCTTACCGCATTGCTATCAACCTTTGGTTGAAGTGCGGCTAAAGAGTCCTGTAAATGCTTTTTTTGCTTTTCCGCTTCAAGTTGACCAGTACGGGTAAAATAAAAATAACCAAGGAACATTAAAGCAAGCAATACAAAACCAATAATCGCATTTTTATCGAACTGCATATTACCTTAAAATTTGAGTGGGCAAAGGTAACACCTTTGGGTAAACTTTAAGGTTATAACTGAAATTGTTTCGATTGTTTACGATTACATCATTTCGCCTTGTAAAGTGGGCTTTTTCCTGGCATTTTTGACATCATTAAAATCTTTGGATGCTTTTATAAAGCTTACAAAAAGAGGATGTGGGTTTTCTACCGTACTTTTTAATTCAGGGTGATATTGAACGCCAATAAAATAAGGGTGATTTTTAAGCTCAATCACTTCCACCAGGCCACTTTCAGGATTTTTACCGCTGGCTATCATCCCATTTTCTTCAAACGCTTTTAAATAAGCATCATTGAACTCCCAGCGATGACGATGCCTCTCACTAATAGTAGATTTTCCGTATACCTGCAGCGCAAGACTTCCTTCTTTAAGCGTACAGGGATAGGCACCCAAACGCATCGTTCCACCTTTAGCCGTTATTTTCTTTTGCTCCTCCATTAGATCAATCACGGCATTAGTTGTATTAACATCCATTTCTGTAGAATGCGCATCTTTAAGATTAAGCACGTTCCTGGCAAATTCAATAACCGACATCTGCATGCCAAGGCATATACCAAAAAACGGAAGATCATTTTCACGGGCGTATTTAACGGCAAGAATCTTTCCTTCTATACCACGAAGTCCAAAACCTGGGGCAACCAGTAATCCGTCCAATGTATTTAATTTTTCCGCCACATTTTCAGCGCTTATAAATTCACTATGAATATTTACCACATTCACACTGCATTCATTAATAGCACCTGCATGTACAAACGCTTCCAGTATTGATTTATAGGCATCCTGCAATTCAATGTATTTGCCTATTAATCCAATATTGATCTTGTTTTTTGGATATTTAAGTTTATCTAAAAACTCCTTCCATTTACCGAGTTCAGGCTCGTTATATTGGGTGATGCCTAGTTTCTTTAAGCATATCTGGTCGAGCTTTTCTCGCATCATAGCCAATGGAACTTCATATATAGTAGGTGCATCAGCAGCCTCAATTACGGCATCTGGCTTTACATTACAGAAAAGAGCAATTTTTCTACGCAATTCAGGTGATAATGGTCTTTCGGTTCTGCAAACAATAATATCAGGATTTACACCTTCCTGGCTCAATAATTTTACACTATGCTGTGTAGGCTTTGTTTTTAACTCCTTAGCTGCTTTGAGATAAGGCACCAGCGTTAAATGAACAACCAAACAATCTTCATCAGGAAGTTCCCACTGTAACTGGCGCACAGCTTCAATAAAGGGTAAACTTTCAATATCACCCACCGTTCCTCCTAATTCAGTAATCACAATATCATGCCCTTCATTGCCCAACAGCAGCATTCTTCTTTTTATTTCATCGGTAATATGTGGAATTACCTGCACCGTTTTACCAAGATAAGCACCTTCTCTTTCTTTATTTATAACGGTTTGGTATATACGCCCGGTAGTTACATTGTTTGCCTGCGTAGTAAATATGTTTAGAAACCGCTCATAATGCCCAAGATCGAGATCTGTTTCTGCACCATCTTCTGTTACATAACACTCTCCGTGCTCATAAGGGTTCAAAGTACCTGGATCTACGTTAATGTAAGGATCAAACTTCTGGATGGTTACTTTTAAGCCGCGAGCCTGCAGCAACTTCGCCAGCGAGGCGGATATAATACCTTTTCCTAACGAAGATGTTACACCACCGGTAACGAAAATAAACTTGGCCATGACCTAAAAGAATTAAATAATGAATAAATTTTACTAATTTATTTTACTGAGCTTGAGCCCAACGAAATATGCTTATGAAATTTTTATACGACCTGCTAAAAAATGGAAGATGTATATCAGAAGGTCATGCAAACTTACAGTTTTTTATTCCGGCACAAAAAACCTGCGGGGGATAATGTGGAAAAAAAAAGGAATCAGTGTATAAAGTACAGATGAATTTTTGGCGAAAATTTTTGTAAAGTACTTATAATGAATGATGTAGCTACTCTTTTATAAAATCAACAACAATGTCTGCATTCGCATATTTAACCTCGCATGTATATTTTCCATTTGTCAATAAAGTAATTTGATCTGCTGAAATAAGAAATGGAGTTGATTGACCTTTAATGTAAATATTACAATTGATATGGGTTAAATTGGATGATCCTGCGGTTTTATAGCCTGTAGTAAACCCGGCATTAAGCGATGCAAATGCAATCTGCCTGTCTGCGCCTGAAATGTTGATTGATTCTATCTGAACAGGAGTTGAATTATATACCCTGATCTCAACGCCATTAAAATCATTTTGTTTAGTGCAGGAAAAAAAAAAGCACATAATGGCAAGTAAAAAGATTACACCATTCTTCATAAAATTGGATTTTCAAAAGGACTAAGAAAAATTATACTATATGTAAAACGGGCAATAGCACTAAATATTGCCATAAGATAACATTCCCATCAAAACGAAAAAACCCGCTGTGTACAGCGGGTTTCAAAAGATATGAAGAATAATTATGCTAATTTTTCAACCTGCATATAATTAAGCTCAACGGGTGTAGCTCTGCCAAATATTTTTACGTTTACTTTAAGTTTTTTCTTTTCATCATTTACCTCTTCTATCACGCCGTTAAAATCATTAAACGGACCGTCAATGATTTTAATGGTTTCGCCAACAATAAACGGTTCGCTCATAGTTACACCAGCATCACTCATCTCATCTACCTTACCCAACATTTTATTCACTTCTGCCTTACGTAGCGCTATAGGATTTTCCTTACCTAAAAAATGAATAACACTGTTGGTATTTTTGATGGTACTGATGATATCATCATTTAACTTACCCGGCTCCACTTCTATCATTACATAACCCGGATAAAAGTTTCTTTCGCGCATCACCTTTTTACCGTTCTGCACTTTGTACACTTTTTCAACAGGAAGGAAAATCTGCTTTACCACCTTTCCCCAATCGCTACGGGAAACCTCTTTGTCAAGATATTCCTTCACTTTTCTTTCCTTACCGCTCACTACGCGTAATACGTACCACTTGGTCTCCTGCGCATTTACAACTTCTTCTTCCATTATTATTTAAATAAGGAGTAAATAAATTTTAATACTGAATTACTCGCCAGGTCCATTACCCACACCATAGCTGTAATAAGCAATGTAGCAATCAGCACAATCATGGTAGATTGCTGCAGCTCTTGCCAGCTTGGCCAGGTAACTTTTTCTAAAAGCTCCCGGTATGAATCTTTAATGTATGCACTTATCTTATTCATTATCCAGTTTTTCTGCACGGGCACTAGGATTCGAACCCAGATCAAAGGTTTTGGAGACCCGTATGCTACCGTTGCACCATGCCCGTAAATTATATTCGAATTTTCCCTTTCGGAAAGATTTCAAACCAAAAATTAAGAACTTTTTAAAAAGCAAAGTACCCAAGCAATGCTTAAGTACTTTGCAAATTTATGAAAAGCTTTCCTTAAGTTCCCCAAAATCGGGGATAAGGAGACTTATTTAATAATTTCGGTAACCTGACCGGCACCTACTGTACGTCCACCTTCGCGGATAGCGAACTTCAAACCTTTTTCCATCGCGATCGGTTGGATCAAGGTAACAGAAAGTGATGTATTGTCACCAGGCATCACCATTTCAGTGCCTGCAGGCAAAGTAACTTCACCAGTTACGTCTGTAGTACGGAAATAGAACTGAGGACGGTATTTGTTGAAGAATGGAGTGTGACGACCACCTTCATCTTTGCTTAATACGTAAACTTCGCCTTTGAATTCAGTGTGCGGAGTAATTGAACCTGGTTTGCAGATTACCATACCACGACGGATATCTTTCTTTTCAATACCGCGGAGCAAAAGACCAGCGTTATCACCAGCTTCACCCTCATCCAGTAATTTTTTGAACATTTCAACACCCGTAACGGTAGATGTTAATGGTTTTTCCATTAAACCTACAACTTCAACTGCTTCACTCACTTTAATACGACCTCTTTCAATACGACCGGTAGCAACTGTACCACGACCTGTGATAGAGAATACGTCTTCCACGCTCATCAGGAAAGGAAGATCAACCGGGCGGGGAGGTAAAGGAATGTATGAATCAACAGCAGCCATCAATTCGTCAACGGCACCAACCCATTTAGCATCACCTGCCAATGCGCCTGTAGCTGAACCTTTAATGATAGGAGTGTTATCGCCATCGAAACCGTTTTTAGTTAACAGCTCGCGGATTTCCATTTCAACCAGTTCCAACAATTCAGGATCATCAACAAGATCAACTTTATTCATAAACACAACCATACTTGGTACACCAACCTGGCGTGCAAGAAGGATATGCTCTCTTGTTTGAGGCATTGGTCCGTCAGTAGCGGCTACCACAAGGATAGCACCATCCATCTGAGCAGCACCAGTGATCATATTTTTTACGTAATCAGCGTGTCCAGGACAATCTACGTGAGCATAGTGCCTGTTAGCTGTTTGATATTCTACGTGAGCTGTATTAATGGTAATACCCCTTTCCTTTTCTTCAGGAGCACCATCAATTTCATCATACTTTTTTGCCTGCGCCAATCCTTTCTTAGAAAGAATTTCTGTAATCGCAGCAGTAAGAGTAGTCTTACCATGGTCAACGTGACCGATTGTACCAACGTTAACGTGGGGTTTGTCCCTCTTGAAGGTCTCTTTTGACATCGTTTATCTGTTTTAAATTGAGGTTTAAAATTATAGCAGCCCCCCGCAAACGTTTTATAATATTACAGGTTGCTAACTGCTTTGTTTAACTATTTTGTTGTGAAAGCCATTACAGCTTTACATACATTTTCAAAAATCTGAGCCGTTAGTGAGAATCGAACTCACGACCTCTTCCCTACCAAGGAAGTGCTCTACCCCTGAGCTACAACGGCTTGTATAGCTTACGAGAGCGCTTCTCTATACAATTCCTTCACGGTAAAAGAACTAATTCAAAAGCTGACTAATGAGCGGGAGACCGGGCTCGAACCGGCCACCTATAGCTTGGAAGGCTATCGCTCTACCAAATGAGCTACTCCCGCTTGTTATAATTTGAAATAAGAAATTTCAAATCCAAAATTCAACTGTGGGCAGAGCAGGGTTCGAACCTGCGTACTCCGGAGAGAACAGATTTACAGTCTGTCGCCTTTAACCGCTCGGCCATCTGCCCTTCTTATTCCTTTTACGTCACAATCTGAAACCTGTAATCGGGACACCCCTTCTTACTTTTCAATTGCGCATGAAGCTCTTACATTACAGAGCCAGTGGAGGGATTCGAACCCCCGACCAGCTGATTACAAATCAGCTGCTCTGGCCAACTGAGCTACATCGGCAATATTGCTGTAATACTATATTTCAAAAGAACTTTAGAGTGTTTTATTGCTTTTTTAGGACATACCTCCCGAAAAAGGACTGCAAATCTATAAAACATTTGCGGAGTAGCAAAAAAAAATACGCTTTTTTTCAAAAAAATAATTATACTTCTTTTTTTGAGGGTGCAAATGTATATAAATGTTTGGATTAACAAACTTTTAGAACTAAAAAAACATAAAAAAATCCGCTTAATTATATAAAATGAAGCGGATTTGTACTTAATTAAAAGTTAAAATTATGCGCCTTGCATTTTTTCTTTATGTTTTTTTATCTGCACTTTTAACGCATCAATACTTGAATCTACAGCCTCTTCGAAGGTTTTAGAATGTTTTTTTGCAAACAAATCATGTCCTGCAATGTGCAATTTTATTT
>JBGALP010000225.1:0-8029 GCA_044223805.1 Agriterribacter sp. | reverse complement strand
GTCAAACAAATCCGCACAACGAGGTAACTGATCCCAAGATGTGCAACTCCTACATAAAGCCTCATTAAATCCCCATAAGTTTTATTTCCGGCATCAATTATAACCATTCACTTAACCGTAGTAACAGTTGCTGATCATCGTTAAACATTTTCATTTTTCAATATCTGCCTAAAGCCAAACTGATTAGTTTGTACTCTGTATTATTCACACACCTCTAAAATTGAAAAATGAAAAAATTGATCGTATTAATTTACATAGCGGCCGCAACCATTTTGTTTGGATATGCAAAAGCAGAACCACGCACTAACGCTTTACCGGTAACTATTACTTCAAAAACAATTAATGAAAAAGCTCCGGCTAATTTTGAGGATATATCTGTAAAGATGATTAACAATAAGCCTGAGATTAACTGGGCAACAGGTAAGGAACTTAAGAATAAACAATTTGAAGTACAGCGTAAAGATGGAGAAGAAGAATTTAAAACGATAGCTATATTTTTTACCCTGGAAGATAGCTACGAATTAAAAAATTACAAGTTCAAGGATGAGTTGAAAGGTGTAACAGGCAAGAAATTGAGCTACAGGGTAAAGCAGGTTGATATGAAGGAAAATGTTTTTTTCAGCAAAATAGTTGAGATCAATATTTAACATCAACTTCCAACAAAAAGATTTTTAAGAGTTTATATAGAGGTTGTGAATTCCTAATCGGAAAAAGGCCCCTTTTCTAAGGGGCCTTTATTAAAAATTATATTATTCCATCCCCTTAAATAGTAATAACTTTAAAACCCACCTTTGAGTACTATTTAATTCCTTTGACCAAAACCGGTAATTTAATTCGCATTAGTAGCATTGTCCGTACCCGTAAATAATCAACTATAAACATCGAGACAATGAAGCACTTTATCGGTACCATTAAAACTATTGCCATTTGCACAATGCTGGCAACGGCTAACCCTTATGCCCTTTTAGCAAATGAAGACAAACCAAAGAGAACAAACACAGTATCTTCTGCCGATTCATCCATGGTAGAGATTATTTCGTTCAGAGGTCAGTCTATAGACAAAAAAATAGACCTGGCCTGTAAGGTAAAAAGCAATTGCTGCTACAGTATTATTGTAGAGCGAAGCCGCAACGGAAAACAATTTTCTTCTATCGGAATCTTTTCAGACAATAAGGTTCTCGCAGAATATCAGCTTTCCGATGAAGCACCTCTTCGTCGCACTAACTTTTATCGTTTAAAAATTATTGACAACAAGGGCAAAATCAGCTACTCAAAGCTAATGGTTGTTCAACTGTATGATACGGAGGCGCTTTCTTTGGTAAGCGTTACGCCAAATACACTTTTAAACAACCTGCACATTAATGTTCAACTAAAAAGCAAAGCATTTGTAGTAATGAGGATCACAGACGAGAATGGAAAAGAAATTTTTAAAAAGAAACAGTCAGGTGATGAAGGATTTAACAGTTTTGAAATGGAAGGAACAGGCACTATGAAACCAGGCAATTATTCTCTGCAAGTATTGGTAAACAGCAAGGATCAGTTAACCATGCCGCTGATCAAAAGTTAATAAGACCGGCTATAAGATCACCCCGTTTTCTCGAATATCCTTAAAGCGCAGAACAATTCTGCGCTTTTTATTTTGGTTTGCCAACATACTCCTGTAATGCGTGGGTATAATCTTCAAAAGCCCGTTTACCCTTTACTGTTATTTTACAAACAGTTTGCGGGTAGTTATCTTTAAACTTTTTTACCACATCAATATAACCTGCATCCTTTAATTTCTGAATCTGTACGCTCAGGTTACCTGAAGTTGCATTTGTTTTATCTTTCAACGCTGTAAATTCTCCTTCCTGCCCGTTAATAAGTAATGAAATTACGGCAAGCCTTAACTGGGAATGTAATATGGGATCAAGGTTTTTAAACATCTCCTGTATTCTTTATCGTGGGTATACGCTGGTGTTTATTTGTATTGTGCCAGCATTCCTTCTACCTGTTGCTTACCCCATTTAGGATACAAAGGCTTTGGTTTTTCGGCATTAAATAATGCCAATGCTTTTTCAAGCATAGGTTTCGCTTTTTCTTTACCACCACCATATTGCTCTGGTGTATTAAATACGCCGCTGGCCTGCAAAAAATGAAGCCTGGGATTATTGGGATCAAGCTGTAAGCCTTTTTGCAAAGCTGCGCTTGCTTCAGCACCATTAGTGCTCCATCTTGTTTGTGGGTCAACCAGCATTTGTTGCGTAGACGCCATGTATTTAACAGACAATATTTCTGCATTGCTTTCTATTGCTTCAGCTTTAGCACATAAAGCCTTTATTTTTTCCGCATTAACGTCTTTATCAATTGACGGATCTGTCCAGCCAACAGTGGATAATGCAAGCGCAGCATAGTAGTAAGGAAGCCATTGCGTTTTTTCTGCATCGCCAATGCGCTGAAAAGCATTGGATATGTCAATAAATCCGGCCGTAGTTTTTACACTATCAAATTGCGCCAGTTTAGCTTCCATTGCCTTAGTATATTTTTCATTTTGTGCCATGGTTAGGTTAGCAACTGCAACACTGAATAGCATTAGAAAAATCTTTGTCATTTTTGTCAGTTTTTATATCCTTCCCTGAAAGGATGTTGTATAATATATTTGGTGCGCAGGGATGCACCTTGCCCATTTTATTACAAATTATTATTAATGGCATCTTCTGTTCTGTCAATACCCAGGCTTATAAATACGCCTACAAACACAAATGTTCTTGAAGGTGGCAATATGGCCGACTTTCTATACCCGTTGTAAGAATAGTTATATCCATATACCTGGTCAATCCCAAAAATATTATTTACTGATAGTACCAGCACGGTAAACCGTTTACTATCTTTTTTAAATAAATCAGGTATATAATTTAAACTAAAACTCACATTGTGATAATCCTTTGTTTTTCCCTTATCTGAAAACTTATATTCCGTACCATCGTACATAATATTATAATAAGGCCTGCCGCTTGCATAGGTGTACGACATATTGAAACCCGTTTTCCATTTGGTAACAAATTTCTTCATCACCAGTGATGCAGTATGCTTTGCCGCGAAATTGGGTTGAATAGCATAAGGAAAATTGGTGAAATTTCTTTTGGTGTCGAGATAGGAATACGAGATCCAGTAATCAAAATCTTTGATCGTCTTTTTATCACGCCAAAAAAGCTCAACACCTTTTGCATCACCAAAGCCATTATTATTTACCGCAACCTGCTGGGCCGCGTTTATTACAGCCGTTTTTATAAGATCATTGTACTTCTTATAAAATGCTTCAACCCTGAAGGTAACTTTACTGGTTACCTTTTGGTACTGTGCTATATAATGTGTTGCTTTTGAAAACGTGAGTGCGTTTGGAGTAGGCAGGTATTTTTTCTCAGGGTTTTGATAAAAAATTCCATAAGCCAAAGATGCCTGGCTTTGCTTGCCCGTTTTATAAGCAAGAGATATACGAGGCGCTATATTGTTTTTATTTATTAAAGATGAGCTTTCAAATCGGCCACCAACTTTAGCAGCCAGATCGTTAGTGATGTATATGTCTGTTTCAGCAAAGGCAGCCTTCATATGTTCAACAATATTATTATTGAACTTTTGCCCATTATATAAAGTGAAATATGATTTGTCATTACTGTAATTATATTCGCCTCCAAAACGCAGCATCGTAATGCCCATCAATCTTTTTTCAATTACTGTCTTTCCATTAAAATAATGCCCTGGCGCTTCCAATTCAAAATTTTTATATTCAAGACCAGGTATTGTTACCTCCTTATCAGCACCATCCTGCAGACTTCCTGAAATATTATCCTTATTGGTAGCATAAGAAATACCCGCGTTAAATTTCCAACCTTTCCCCCGGCTTTCTCTGTATGCAAGGTTATGATACATATTAAAGTTGCGGATATGGAAAGCATCATTGTAACCCAGCGTGTCAATACTGGCAGTGCTCATGCCAAGCCGGTTAGCGCTGAAATAGCCATAATATTTCAACATACCTGTTGAAGATGTTTTCAAGCGGAAATTAGCATCGCCAGTATGGAATTCGGGAATTTTTGAATACTGCTGCCGCTGTTTAATAGCTTTAAAAGCCAACCACAGATTGGCGTAATTATAACTTACGCCCCAGGATGATTTTTTATTTTTTGCCAGATGCTGATGCCCTGCATTAAAACTCAGAACAGAAAAACCAAAATCGCTTGAGCTCCTTTCTGGTAGATCAATAGATTCCAGTATTAACGCAGATGATAAGGCTTGCCCATACAATGCAGAATAGCCACCGGTGCTGAACACTGTGCCTTTAAACAAAAAAGGAGAAAATCTTCCCCGCTGTGATATACCTGGCACACTGCTATAAAAAAAATTATTTACCAGGGTACCATCAATAAAGGTTTTTGTTTCAGCGGCAGTACCTCCTCTTACAAACAAACCTTCACTCTCTCCCACCTGCTGTGCGCCCGGCAAAGTTTTTAATGCTGCTGTAACATCGGCATTCGATCCCGCAGTAGTAACCATATCTATTGAATTGAGTACAGTAACTCTTTTTCTATCTCCTGCTTCAAAACTCCCTGCGGTAATCAACACTGCTTTCAGTTCGCTTACTTCCTCTTTCAATGAGATATTCAACACTATATCGACACCTGTTATATCTACATTCTGTTCATTGGTTTTGTAACCAACAGCGGTTATTAGTATCGCAAATTTTCCTTTCTCTTCTGTAACAAAAAAGAACCTGCCGGTTGAGTCTGAAGTAGCGCCATCATATGAATCCTTCAATGATATACTGGCACCGGTTACAGGTTTTCCTTTGTTATCCTTAACGCTGCCTGATATTTTTGATTGAGACATAACAACGCTGCCTGCAAAAGCATACAAAACAAAGAGGTACAACTTCTTCACAATGAAAACAATTTATCTCAAATGTAAAGTAGTTTATGTTGTAAACCAAATATTATCTACACAACTTGTCATTAGTAATCCGTTAACCAAAGCCTACAGGGAAATCGTTTAATTTAATTAACCAAATCTTAATACAAAATTCAAAGAAGTTCTGGAATCTTATTAAATAATGCAATTATGGGGAAAATTGAAACAGCGGATAAGGCACTTTGGTCTCAATTTAAAAAAGGAGATAGAGAAAGCTTTTCATTAATCTATCAACAAAACATTACTGCATTGCTTAATTATGGTTTGAAAATAAATGCTGACAGCGCGATATTAAAAGATAATATACAGGACTTGTTTATTGAATTGTGGAACACACGTGTAAATCTAAGCGAGGTAGATTCTATTAAGTTTTATCTGTTCAAAGCGCTTCGCTTTAAACTCATCAGGTTTGAAAAAAAACAAGCCGTATCCAATAAGCTTTCACTAATACTTTTGGAAACGCCGAAGGAAAAAACAGATCTATCCACAGAGGATAAAATAATTGATCAAGAAAGCATGTGGCAGAATATTGATACACATATACAAACCAAAGAGGATAACATAACAAAAACTACACTCCCCCTAAAAAAAAATAAATGGTACGCGATAGCAGCTTCCGTGGCGGCAGCGCTTATTATAGTATCAGCAGCATACTATTTCTTTTCAAACAAAAGAAATATTGGTAGCGATGTACGAAAAACAATTGCCATTCAAACAGAAATAAGCAATGGCACTTTAAGCAGAACCAACACTACAACAGAAAACAGAATTATTTACCTGGTAGATGGATCAAAAATTATTTTACAACCCGGATCGTCTATAGCACACATAACTTTTTTGCAAAAAGATAAAAGAGAAATCACCTTAACAGGCAGTGCGTTTTTTGAAGTAGCCAAAGATGCCAAAAGACCTTTTTATGTATATGCAGATGACATTGTGCTGCGCGTATTAGGCACAAGTTTTAATGTGACCACCGGCAGCAAACAGGGAGACGTTAATGTGCTGGTACACACGGGCAGCGTATCTGTTTATAAAAAATATAGTACAAAAAATGATAGCCTGATACTTACTCCTAACCAGCAGATCAGGTATGAAGCGCAAACGCAGCAACTGGTGCAATCAACCATAGAAGGAGATCTTACTTTACGTAAACCCCTACATGAAAAGAATGAACACCTGTTCACTTTTGAAGAAACGCCTGTTACCGCTATTTTTTCTGTAATGCAGGAAGCATATGGCATACCTATAGTATACAATGAAAATAAATTAGCAGCGTATAAGATTACTTCTTATATGAATGATGAAAGCTTTGAGGAAAAGATGGAAATTATATGTGATGCTATTAACGCTGCATATTCAATTAAAAACAATAAAGTAATTGTTGAACCAAAATAAAAACAAAATCTTCCAGACATGATGATAAAAACATAGTAACCATAAAAAAAAGAGCGCCAGTGGTGGAACACTGCGCCCTTTATAAGCATTGTCCAGGCACTATCAGTAGCCTGGAAACACATAGCCTGTCACCCTTTTCACAAATGACAAAACTGATTAAAGTTATGAACAAAACCCGGAAGTTTAAACATGCCGCTGTATTCATTATGAGAGTAACGCTGCTACAATTAATTTTAACCGCAAGCCTTGCCACCTATACTTTTGCCGGTACAGTACATGGGCAGGAAGTATTGAACAAAAAGGTTTCATTGAATGTTTCTTCAGAAGAAATAAAATCGGTATTAAAAAGAATTTCTTTTATTACATCTATTGGATTTACATATTCCAACACCACTATTTCAACATCAAAAAAAATCAGCCTGAACGTTACAAACGAAAGGCTTGGTGATGTGCTTACCGGCATATTAACGCCGCTCAATATTAATTTTGAGGTGATCGGTAATAATATCGTACTTAAGAAAAGTGATGCGCATTTTTCTGTTTTTGCATCAACTGATATTAAGGAACCTGATCTAAAAAGTATCAGTGGAACAGTAACTTCCGAGGATGGGGTTCCGTTATCAGGAGTAAGTATTAATATAGCAGGAACTACAAAAGGAGAAGTAACTGATGCTAAAGGCCAGTTTAACATAGATGCAAACGAAGGTGATGTGTTGATCTTTTCTTCCGTTGGATTCGCAGATGTTAAAATAACCGTTTCTGGTTCATCTGTAGTTAATGTAACATTGAAACAGAATCAAAACGCCATGCGTGAAGTAGTAGTAACTGCATTGGGTATTAAAAGAGAAAAACGTTCATTGGGCTATTCCTCTGAAGCTATTAAGGGTGCAGAGGTTGCTCAATCCAACGCCCCTAACGTGATTAATGCTTTAAGTGGCAAAATGGCTGGCGTAAATATTACCAGTCCAAATGGTGTTGATGGAGGAAGTACCAGGATTATTATTGGTGGTAACAATACCATCAGCGGCGATAATCAGCCCTTGATTATTATTGATGGGATGCCAATGGACAATACGATTCCCACCGCAGCCCAGGATGTAACAGCACCAAAGGATTGGGGCAGTGCCATTAACTTAATTAATCCACAGGATATAGATGATATCAGCATTTTAAAAGGTCCTGCTGCTGCCGCTGCTTATGGTGGACGTGGAGCTAACGGCGTAATATTAATCACTACCAAAAAAGGAAGTAAAAGAGAGGGGCTTGGCGTGGACTATAACCTGGGTTATAAAACTGTAGATCCTTATCGTTTTGTAAAAATGCAGAACGAATATGGCGCAGGTGGTATGGTATCGCTAAATGCACCACAATATAATACTGATGGAAGCGGCAACCCGGTACTTACTGATGGCTGGACAGGTTTATTTGTTGACCCCAAAACTGGCACTGGCCCTTATGGAATTGATACATGGAACCAGGTGAGCTGGCCTGGCACGGGACTCTCCTGGGGACACAAAATGGATGGCACCATGATTAAATGGTGGGATGGTACCATGAAGGCTGACGTTCCGCAACCAGACAATTTAAAATCATATTATCAGAACGGTAATCAATTTACCAATAATGTAGCCGTGTCTGGTGGCAATGAATGGGGAACGATAAGGGCATCTTATACTAATCTTAATAATAC
>JBGALP010000224.1:0-9191 GCA_044223805.1 Agriterribacter sp. | reverse complement strand
AGGTGGTCAATTAAGCCGAACTCGCCAAGCGATCCTATTTCTGTACGTGATGACATGAGCAAAAAATTGAAAAATGAACCTGTTTGTATACTACAGTTCCTGGTTCATTTGTATTTGTAAATCTTATCTTCTTCCATTTATATAATCCAGCAGGTCTGCATGAATTTTTCCATTGGTAGCAACTATATGAGGCTGGTGAGGCGAATAGTAGTTCCCTTTAAAATCAGTAACGGTGCCACCCGCTTCTTCCACAATTAAAAACCCTGCCGCACTATCCCATGCATTCAGCTTGTGCTCATAAAACCCATCAAACCTGCCCGCTGCTACCCAACATAAATCAATAGCTGCCGAACCTAAGCGCCTTACAGGAATGCCTTTGCGTATCAGTTTTTCAAATATAACCAATGGTCCGTTGGGCTCATCAAGATAAGTATAGGGGAAACCCGTTACGAGGCACGACCGGTCAACATCTGCTTTGGTACTTACCTGTAAGCGCTTGTCGTTTAATGTTGCGCCTTTGCCTTTTTCGGCAAAAAACATTTCATTCAAAAAAGGATTATACACTGCGCCAAGAATTATTTTTCCTTCATGCTCCAGCCCTATGCTCACACAACAAAGGGGTATACCATTAGCATAATTTATGGTGCCGTCAATAGGGTCAATAATCCATTTATAGGCAGAGTCTGTTACTATCTCCCCCGATTCTTCGCTTAATATATAATGATCCGGAAAGTTTTGAGTAATAATAGCTATAATAGCTTTTTCCGATGCATGATCAACTTCTGTAACCAGGTTATTCAAACCCTCTTTGTTTGAAATGGTAAATGAAGTATTAAACGACTCACGCATAATAGTGCCTGCCTGTTGCGCCGCCTGCAATAAGGTTGTTTTTAACATGGCGCAAAGATAGGGAGTTGACAAAATACCCGGTTTAAATTCCCTTTCTAATGCTATTTTGCACCTGCGGTAATTTCACAAACTGCGTATAATTTCATATTGTGCTTTCTGTAATTATCATAAACTATAACGTTAAGTATTTCCTGGAGCAATGCCTTCATTCAGTATACAAGGCAGGAAGTAATATAGCCATGGAAGTGATAGTGATAGACAATAATTCAACGGATGGCAGCCACGCTTATCTTGAGCCTTTGTTTCCGCAAGTACAGTTTTATTGGGGCCAAAAAAACATCGGTTTTTCAAAAGCCTGTAATCAAGGGTTGAGACTTGCCAAAGGATCATTTGTTCTTTTTCTGAACCCCGATACTATTGTGCCGGAAGATTGTTTTGAGAAATGTTTACGTTTTTTTGAAACACATACTGATGCAGGAGCTATAGGTGTTAAAATGATTGACGGTTCCGGAAAGTTTTTAAAAGAAAGTAAACGTGGATTTCCCTCTTTACCCACCTCGTTTTTTAAGCTTACAGGGTTAACAGCCATGTTTCCCCGATCCGCATTTTTTTCAAGATATTACCTTGGCCATCTGGATGAACATTCAAATCATATAGTAGATGTGCTGTCAGGCGCATTTATGATGATAAGAAAGGATGTGTTGGACATTACAGGCGGATTTGATGAGCATTATTTTATGTACGGAGAAGATATTGATCTGAGTTATACCATTCAGAAGGCAGGCTACAGGAATTATTATTACGCAGATACGACCATCATACATTTTAAAGGCGAGAGTACCCGCAAGCTTAGCCTGCGTTACATAATACTGTTTTATAAGGCAATGATGATTTTTGTGCAGAAACATTATGGACGGGGAAGCGCTTTACTATATACCTGCTTCATTCAAGCTGCCATCGTCTTTCGGGCAGGGGTAGCCGCAATTACAAACAGTATATCATCATTACTAAAAATTAAAAGCAGCAATGCTGATAAATACCAGCATATTTACCTGGCAGGATATGCAACCGAATGTAATAATGCACGGTTGGTTCTCCAAAAAGCAGGGCTAGAAGAAAATATCATTGGTGATATTATTATTGAGGGGAATGAAAATCATGTACATAAACTTCTACAAGCAGATGCTGTATTAAAAAATAACAGGCTACATAAAATTGTTTTTTGTGAAGGGAAATTACTATTCACAGTTATTATTTTTTTAATGCAAAAATTGCCATCGGGAGTTGAAGCAATGATATATGCTGATAAAAGCAATTGTATAGTAGGAAGTGTAAGTAAAAATGGCGAAGGAGATACCATTCCTGAGGAATAGTGTGTCATTTATTCCCCTTCGAAACATATTTTTGGGCAAGTTCTACCACAGATCGTATATCAAATGGTTTGGGAAGTACGTCATCTGCGCCACATTGCTGCGCTATTTCTTTAAGATTGGTGTTGGCAGATACAAGTACAACAGGTGTGGAAGCGGCATTATGTTTTAGCTTAAAGTTTTTGCAAATCTCACTGCCATCGCTACCCGACATCCCGATGTCCAGGAAAACAAGATCAGGTATATCAGTAAGTTGTTCAAGGGAACGACCGTCGGGAGATGTAATTACCTCGTAACCTTTCCCTTTTAATATCATATGCATCAGTTCCAGGATGTTTGCATCATCATCAGCCACGTAAATCATCTTCTTATTCATTTACTTTCTTTTGTTAGGGAGAACTAAAGACATTTTCAGACATGATATTTTACACATTATGTGTAAGTATGTTGTCATTTTAAATATGGTGACTAACGGTCAAGTTGAAAAAATCTTATAAAACTAATCAGGGACTTCTTGTTTAGAGGGAGAAACAAGAAGCTTATTTTTTCAATCAATGCAAATGCCAAAATGCATTTTCGACACTCATTTTATGATTTAACCCCAAAAAAATTGAATTTAGGTGTTATATTGGGGAGAGTCATACATTTGCTTACATATGATTATCATAAACCCTTCTATTATCAATGGGGCTTATTGAAATAAGAATTCCGAAGACTATAGCAAAGACGTTGAAATTGCCAATTGGCTCGCATAGACGCCAACAGAGCCGCGTATTAAAAAAATTGCTGAAAAAAGCAAAGTATACAGAGTTCGGGCAAGAGTATCATTTTGACGAAATTTTACTACACAAGCGTCCCGCCAAACTCTTCCAGCAGTTGGTTCCTATTTTTGATTATGATAAGATTTATGATCAATGGTGGCATCGTACGCTGGAAGGCATACCTGATGTATGCTGGCCGGGGAAGATCAAATATTTTGCGTTGAGTTCAGGCACTTCAGGCGCTGCAAGCAAATATATTCCTATCACCAACGATCTTATGAAGGGTAACCGTATTGTGATGGTTAAGCAAATGCTCACCCTTCGCAATTATGAGAATATCCCGGTAAAATCCATCAGCAAAGGTTGGCTTATGCTTGGCGGAAGTACCGATCTGCAAAAGGGAGAAGGGTATTATGCCGGCGACCTAAGTGGCATTACCGCCCGCAAAGTTCCGTTTTGGTTCAGCCCATTTTATAAACCAGGTAAAAAAATAGCCCGTACTAAAGACTGGCATGCCAAACTGGATGAAGTAGTAGCCCAGGCACCGCATTGGGATATAGGTTTTGTAGTTGGCGTACCAGCATGGATACAAATGATAATGGAAATGATTATTGAAAAATATAATCTTAAGAACATACATGAAATGTGGCCCAACCTTGCGTTTTATGTGCACGGTGGTGTTGCGTTTGAACCATATAAAAAGGGGTTTGAAAAATTATTGGGTAAGCCTTTAACATATATAGAAACCTACCTGGCGTCTGAAGGGTTTATTGCCTACCAGGACCAGCAGGATGTAAAAGGAATGCGGTTAAACACAAGCGAACATATTTTTTTGGAGTTTGTTCCCTTTAATAGCGACAATTTTGACCAGGCTGGAAATATAAAAGATAAACCGGAGGTATTGCTGGTGCATGAGGTAGAAGAAGGGAAAGATTATGCCATATTACTTAGCACTTCTGCTGGCGCATGGCGCTACCTGATTGGTGATACTGTTAGGTTTACCAATAAAGAGAGAGCTGAGATTATTATTACAGGGCGAACCAAGCACTTTTTGAGCCTGGTGGGCGAACATCTGAGCGTTGATAATATGAATCATGCCATTCAGGCTGCAGGTGAAAAATTGAATATTTCCATACCTGAGTTTACCGTAGCCGGTATTCCACATCAGTCTTTTTTTGCACATCATTGGTATGTAGCGTGTGACGATGAGGTAGATACTGAAACACTCCGCGTTACTATTGATAATTGTTTAAAAGAACTGAATGATGACTATGCGGTGGAAAGGCGTAGTGCTTTAAAAGAAGTACTTCTTACTATACTGCCCGAAAAAAGTTTTTTAGATTTTATGGAGATGAAAGGAAAGTTAGGCGGACAGCATAAATTTCCACGGGTAATGAAAGGAGCCATGTTAAAAGACTGGCAGAACTTTATTGCTTCGATACATGCATAACCCCCTATACATTACCATTAATAACTTTAAAAAGGTCATTAACTTTTTTTACAGAAAGCGTTAGCAACAGTTTCTTACATTTACGCATGTAATAACACTTACAAACGGTTACACATGATTGAGGCCCTTTTAAAAGGATTGGCATTGGGTTTTATTTTAGCATTATCCGTAGGTCCGGTTATATTTACTATTATCAAACAAAGTATTTATAATGGGCATGAAGGGGGTTTTAGTTTTGTAGTGGGAGTATGGTTCAGTGATATTGTACTGGTGATTTTAAGCAATGCGTTTACTGAACTGGTAAAACAATTACTGGAGTACAAGCAATTGATTGGCTATACGGGAAGCGGTTTTTTATTGGGTATGGGCATATACTATCTCTTTTTTAAAAAAGCAAAAGTAAATGCCAATGGTGAAGGTGTTGAAGTAAAGCTGGGTACAAAAGATCATACGCAGATTGCATTGTCGGGGTTTCTTATCAATACATTAAACCCAAGTGTAATTATTTTTTGGCTGGTGAATGCTACTGCATTTGCGGTTAGCCATACCCTGCAGCAACGTATTATCATTTTTACTACCTGTATATTGTTTAATATTCTGGCTGATGTTGCCAAAGTGCTGCTGGCAGGTAGCTTACGCAAAAGATTGACTCCACATAATATTTCTCTCATTACCCGCATTTCTGGCGGAATACTTATTGTATTTGGTATGGCGCTGATATACGGCATTGTGTTTTTAAGCGACAAGGTGCATTAAAAGGTTGCAGGTTTCCGGTTATGTGGAGTTTCAGGTTTACTGTTTATTAGTCTACTATGTATAGTCTTCGGCATGAATCCTGATGTCATTTGCGCTTATCGGCTATTGTTCGCATCTCACAATTATTTACCATTCCACTTATTGCCCGTTACTATAAACCAGGCATTTACTTTAACAGCATTACAACAAAATAAATACGCTTTGTTAAATAACATTAGCGGTTATTTGTGCAGTTTAATTTTTTGTGAATGGCCAGATGTTTACTCCTGCTTTCATTCCTCTTTATTTTCCACACAGCGTTTTCGCAGCAAAGCGATTTTATATCGCTCAAAAAGAATGGACGTACTATAAAAAATTATTTCAGGGGCTCATCTTTTGAATTTGTGCATGCTAACGGTTCAATGGTTAGTGGTTTTATAAACAGGATATACAAGGATACGTTGTACATGTATTTATATGACATCAGGATGACCCCTACGCCCTGGGGAACAAGGTTTGCTGATACCGTAGGTAAATATGATCTTAAATACAGCTTTAAGGAAATAGTAGCGATACCGAAGCCGGGAAAAGGTTTTGAGTTTATAAGGAATGGTACCATTTTTATGATTGGCGGTGTAGGATATGCAGCACTGCATACTATAAACGGACTTATACAAAAGAGTAAAATAGAACCCTCTGTACTGGCTATTTCGGGAGGGGTGGCATTGGTTGGCTTTACTATGCGCAAGCTCAGAAAGTATTACTATACTATAGGTAAAAAGTATACCATAGAATATGTTCAATTAACGCCTTCGTAAAAAATATTTGTCTGCAAATGCAATTGTTTATTTTGCAGCCTCATAATTTAATTGCGAGTGAAGCATTTCCTATCAAAAGCCTGGCGGTTTTCAAAAAGATTATTTCTTATTCTTTTCATTCTGCAATTTGTATACATCATTATATTAAAGTGGGTAGATCCGCCTTTCACACTTACTCAATTAGGAAGCCTGCTGACTGGAAATGGATTAAAACGTGATTACATCAATGCTGATCAGATGTCGCCCAATGCAGGGTTAGCGGTTATAGCTTCAGAAGATCAATTGTTTCCCGATCATAACGGTTTTGACTGGAAAAGCATACAGAAAGCTATTGAGAAAAATAAAAGGAAAAAGAACAGGATCTCCGGGGCTTCAACCATAAGCCAGCAGGTGGCTAAAAACGTTTTTTTATGGCAGGGAAGAAATTGGTTCCGCAAAGGGCTGGAGGTATATTTCACATTTATGATTGAGCTGATATGGGACAAGGGAACGTATACTTGAAATATACCTGAATGTTGCTGAAATGGGTAAAGGTATTTTGGAATAGAAGCTGCCGCGCAATATTATTTTAAAAAACCGCTAAACTTACCCGTGTTGAGGCGGCTATGATAGCCGCCTGTCTTCCTAACCCTGTTCGGTTTACTGTTAAACCAGTATCTCGTTTTGTGGTCATGAGGTATCCATGGGTGTTATTACAAATGAATGCGCTGGATGGCGATCCTGATATAAAAAATGTACGTTCGTAAAAGAGTCAGCAAAACATTACCATCTAAGTAAAGCGCTTGCCCAGGTAAACCCGCTGCCAAAAGACGCCGCATGTCTCCTTTATTTTCCTTCCTCCCATGCTTCACATAAAGCAATAGGAATAGAAGCTGCTGTAGTATTTAACTTATTTCTGAATATTGTTGTGTACACGATCATCAGGCACCCAAGCTTTTGTTGTACAAACTGGCATATGCGCAAATTGGCCTGGTGCGGTATCAGCATATTAATATCAGAAGCCTTTAAATGATTTGCGTTTAATGCTTCCATTATTGCTTCAGGAATTTTTACCACCGCTTTTTTAAAAACAGCCGGTCCATCCATATACGGAAAGTTCTGGGCTTTATCAATCATGGCATGGCTCATAAACATTTCACCCATCTCAGCATTATCAAAATCTGCTAAAGGCGTTTGCTGCCAATGGTTGGCATGTGTTCCCCGGATTGTACATAGCCAGTATCTCCGCACTTTCTCCATCACTATGCAAATGCGTACTTAGTATGCCCTGGTTTTCTTTGCTGGTGGGCTGTAATACAACGGCGCCGGCACCATCTCCAAAAATTACAGAAACACCTCTGCCTCTCGTGCTGAAATCTAATCCAAAAGAATGTTTTTCACTCCCCACAACTAATATGTTTTTGTACATGCCGGATTTTACAAACTGATCTGCTACACTTAACGCATATACAAAACCACTGCATTGATTTCTTATATCCAGCGCACCAATCTCTTTCATCTTCATCGCTCTTTGCAGCAGTACGCCACAGCCCGGAAAATAATAATCCGGGCTTAAGGTGGCAAAAACAATAAAGTCAATATCCTGGGCTGTAATGCCGGCTCTTTGTATTGCTATAGTTGCCGCCTCCACAGCCATTGTAGTAGTGGTTTCCTCCGTTCTGTCGGCATATCTTCTTTCGCGAATACCTGTGCGTTCCTGTATCCACGCATCATTGGTCTCCATATATTTTTCAAGGTCAAAATTGGTAACTACGTTGTTCGGTACATACATACCGATGCCGGCAATTTTTGAACGAAGCATAGCAATCTTTTTTATAGATGTATAGAAAAGTTATACGGAGAACTTATACTTTAACAGTTGCTTTATTTTATATTGATGGGCAGTACTACTTTGGTATAATCCCAACCAATCCACAAATTAGCGCCTTCACTTGTTTTTTCAGTTTCCATAGTAAAATCTTCAATAGGCTTATCGGATTTAACTACAGGTACAGTGAATTTAAAAATGTCTTTAGCTGGATCAATTTTCAAACCCCAGCTATACAAATCGCTGTTGATGATTAATGTCCATTCGGTTGGTTGCGGAATACAATATAAAATGTATCTGCCTTTGCGAACTATAGTTTTTTGGATAACAACATCTTCAAAAAATTCAATTTCAGTAGCTTCATTAGCTCCCAGCCTCCAGTGTTCACCAAATTTCACCACACCACCAAAAATTTTTCTTCCGCTGCGTTGAGGTCTGCTGTAATATACCCTGAAAATCGGCGGCGTTTTAATGCTGCCTATCATTTTGAGTTTAGGATATTCGTCAGGAAAATAAATCACATCCAAAGGCGATTTATCAAGTGTTGATACCGTATTACCAGGGTCCTGCCGTGTGGCCGGAAATTTTTTTAATGTATCTGCCGGTATATGTTGATCTGGAGACGCGTTATTGCATCCGTATACCATCACGCAAAAAATCAGCAATGTTGTATAAAAAACTTTACACCACGAATGAGTCATTGAAAAATAGTTTTTAAAAACTGATGGGTAATGAAACTTTTACATCTTCCCATGCAATCAGCAGGTTGGCTCCCGTGGCGGCTTTTTCAAACATCATTGAAAATGTTTCAACGGGTTCTGCAGCTTTTTCGGTTTTTACATCTGTACGCAAAATATCTTTTTTAATATCGTAGGCAAAAGATCCCCAGATATCGTTTTCTTTATTGATAATTATTGTCCATTTGTTGGGAGAAGGAATAGCGTACATGGTATAGTTACCTTTTTTTATTTTGGTATTGCCTATTTTAACGTCCTTATAAAAATCAATTTCCGTTGCTTCATTTGCACCCAGACGCCATACTGTTCCGTATTCTACCAGCTCTCCAAAAATTTTCCTGTTTTTTTTCATGGGTCGGCTATAAGTTACCCTTATAAAAGGAGTGGGTGGAGACTGCTTCCTGATTTTAAGAATAGGATAATCCAATGGATAATATACCATATCCATCGGCGAGTTGTCAATAGGTGGCCAGGTTTCCTGCGCAGTGGCGTTCAAAGCAAGCATTATAATAATCCCGGCAAGGAGGTTTTTGCAGAGTTTTTTCATATGAGCAAATGTACAGGATTGACCATTGAAAAGAAAGATAATAATTAAACCGGATATGGAAAGGGAGATTGAAAATAAGTCCAGGCAAACGCACGTAATTCTGGAAAGAATACACGG
>JBGALP010000223.1:1730-8145 GCA_044223805.1 Agriterribacter sp. | reverse complement strand
ATTAGGCAATTTAAAAAACCAGTACCTATGCGTGAGGTAAGCCTGATAGTACAAAGAGATTTTGTGAAAGTGCGGTTGATTGAAGCTTTGAAGGAAGTAATAATACAATCTATACCGGAAAAAATCCAAAAGAATAAGGCGGCAAATGTAATTCCAATATAATATAGAAGCATGTGCAGTGTAATATTCAACGTGGCACCTGTAGTAGACTATCTAAAGATTTTACAAAACCTGCATTATCCCGCAGGTTATTATGTCCTCCTCCTGTAATAGAAATAAATTGATCAGTAGATTTTAAAACCTCTTTTAATTGAAGTGCATTGCTATAGGGAATTACTTTATCTTCTGTACCATGAAAAATAGTAATTAGCGCGTTTATAGTATTCAGATAGGTATATGTAGGTAGTTTATATTTTATTATTTTACTTACCGGATATATGGGTATGTAATGGGCTGCAAGCGACGTCATACTGTAATAGGGCGTTTCTAAAATTAATTGTCTGCAACTTTTCTTCGATGCCAGCCATGCGGCTACCCCAGTTCCAAGCGATTTTCCGTAAATGACAATGCTATCCGCCGGGTATTTTGACTTAGCCATTATATATAGCTGATCGGCAAAATCATATAATTTTTGTTCTGTGAGTATGCCTGTGCTTTTACCAAAACCAGGATAATCTATCATCCAGACTTCATAACCATTCCCAGAAATAGGGGCAGTATATGGTGGCAGCATACTGGCAGAATATTGTTTTTATTGCCATGAAGAAACAATACAACTCCCTTTCACAAGCATTCACGGGAAAAAATTGTACAATATTCATCTTGCATGTATTGTCGAGTGCAACATTCAATTCTTTAAAGGGGTAGGAAAAATTGAATGGAGTTTGCGGAGCTATTTTTTCCGGATGAAAAAGCAAACGATCCTGTAGAAAATAAACAGCAACCCCCACCAGTAAATAAATCACCAGTAAAATATTCAGCCACCGCAACCATCTTCTTTTGGGGGTAGATGTAGTTGTTGTATCAATCATACTTTAATATATCGCGAATGAAATTGTGGTATTCGTAAAACGAAGGTAAATTATTATGTCCACCACCTTTTATTCTGATCAACGTGATTTTATTGGGGCTCAGGTTTTGCAGTTTTTCACTGTGCTTTATGGGAATGAGCATATCCCTGGTGCCATGCAGAATATAAGTGTGGCAATTTTACTTTTCGTATCCATTTATCAATGCGAAGATGATAACGTAATACATACTTAACCGGCAAAAATGGTAAAAAGCGCTCTACTACTTTGCGAAAATTATAATATGTCGCATCTAAGATCAGGTATCGCGGACGATTATCTGAAGCAATTTTTGCGGCAAACCCACTGCCTATGCTTCTTCCATATACAATTATATGTGCTTCTTTATATTTTGCAGCAAGCGCTGTATACACAAACTGCAGATCTTTTAAAATGTTGGATTCGCTGCGTTTGCCCGTGCTTTTACCAAACCCGCGGTAATCAACCAGCACAACATCATACTGATACCGGTAAAAATCTCTTGCGTATTTTGCCCATCCTTTTATACTTCTTGTATTGCCATGAAAATATAAAATGATACCCAAAGGCTCTTTTGCAAAAAAATGTAAACCATTAATGCTTACACCCGGTTCAATATTAAAAAACAATTCTTCAAAGGGCGCATCATATACAAAGTTAAAATCTGCAGGAAGTTTCTCTGGTTTAAAAATAAATTTATCCTGGATGAAGTAAAGGATGAGCAGCAATAGAGCAATACCACCAAGAATGTATAAGATGGTTGACAGCAAGCCATTTTTAGTTTAGGCTATGAAATTAATGAAAGATGAACAGATTCTGATTGGCTTAATCGTTATAAATCCTCTTTAAATTCATATTGGTAAGAGGCGCAACGATGAGCGGGAATTTTTCAACCGTTACATAACTTGCATCCAGCCCAAAGCCCCTTTCTTCTGAAAGGCTTACTTCTTTTATCCAGAAATATCCTCTCATAATAAGTGTTTCCCAGAAAGGCAATTCATTATCCATGCTCAGGAATTTTTCCATCACAATAAACTGAAAATCGCCTGTTACATTATTACGTTGCAGGCTTTCATAGCGGCTGGTAATATTTACTTCTATTAAATACCATATCTTCCACCACTTTTCTGAACATTATATTAATGCGGGGCTCAACACGGAAGCCTAACCGAAATTCTACACGTATTACTTCGTTCGGTATAATAGTTTGTACTTCGTACTCGCAGGTGTATGGATTGTCCAGCGTATCCACATGTACAAACCAGTAAATATCGGCTCTTTTTGGTTTTCTGTTTAGTATAGAATAAATGATTTTATGCTCAATTTCTTTAGGATTATTGGCACTGGTAAGATAGATAAGATGTGTAGCATACTTGGTAACAGACGGATCGTTACTTAACTCCTGTATCATAGGCAGGTAATCTTCAAGGCGTACAAATTCAACATACCTGTTTTTAATTTTTCTGCTCCTGAACCATATATACATCACCAGGAACATTACGCCGCCTATTATTACTGTGATATAACCGCCATGAGTAAACTTTTTAACAGCGCCACCATATAACCTCCTTCAACAATCAGGTAGGAAATCAAAAACACATAAATCCATACTGCCTTAACCCTGTGGTTTACCATGTAATTGGCAAATAAAACAGTAGTCATCAGCATGGTTACTATAATAGCAAGCCCGTAAGCATTCTCCATGCGCGACGAAGTTTGAAAATAAAACACTACGCCTAAACATCCTATAAATAAAATTGTATTTAAAGAAGGGATAAACAATTGTCCTTTTTCTTCAGAAGGATAACGGATTTTTAGACGTGGCCAAAGATTGAGGCGGATAGCTTCGCCAATAAGCGTAAACGAACCGGATATCATGGCCTGGCTGGCAATAATAGCCGCGGTAGTTGCAACAATTACGCCTGGTATTATAAACCATTCCGGCATAAGATCGTAAAATGGATTTATATCTGCATGTTTGTCGGCTGCAACATTTAAATGATGGTTCAAAAGACTGGCACCTTGCCCCATATAGTTAAGGAGCAGGCAGCTTTTTACAAAAATCCATGAAATGCGGATATTTTCTCTTCCGCAGTGGCCAAGGTCGCTGTATAACGCTTCAGCCCCGGTAGTACACAAAAACACGGCACCCAATATCCACAAAGCGTCGGGGTTTGCCACTAATAATTTTATAGCATAGTAAGGGTTAATGGCTCTTAAAATAGACAGATCATCAAACAAATGCCATGCACCTAAAATTGCCAGCATAGTAAACCAGATGGTCATGATGGGTCCAAAAAACTTACCTATTGATGCTGTTCCGAATTGCTGTAAAAAAGAAAAAAAACATAAAATACCCACTACTATGTAAATGATATACTCATCAAGATTACTGAAAAAGGATACTTTTTGAAGACCTTCTATAGCCGAAGTAATAGTAATGGGCGGCGTTATCATCCCATCGGCAAGTAGTGCGGCTCCTCCAATCATGGCTGGTAATACAAGCCATTTTCTGCGTCTGCGTACCAAAGCGTAAAGCGCAAAAATGCCACCCTCCCCCTTGTTATCGGCTTTTAAAACCAGTATTACATATTTAATGGTGGTTTGCAGGGTAATAGTCCATATAATACAGGAAAGACTCCCTATAATGAGATTTTCCGTTATAGCTCTTTCATGGATAATAGCGTTGAATACGTAAAGAGGTGAAGTTCCAATGTCTCCGTATATGATACCAAGCGCAATGACTAAGCCTGCGATGGTAGCTTTATTAGTATGTTTGCCCACGGCTGATTACAGGTTAAGTATTTTCTATAACTCGTATAAAAACGTCAAAGGTATAGGTAAATTACAAATTGGTTAAAATAATGTGGAATGCATACAACAATCATTAAAACCATCTAATTTGCAAATGGATATTTATATTTATCTCCAAAATCATATCCGAATGAGGCAAACACGTGTAGCCATAGTAACGATAATCCTGTTCGCATTACCCTTTTTTGTCTGCGCTCAAAGAATACATTATTCTGATCCGGGAAGAGATGATTACCGCCAGGTTAATTTTGAGATCATAGGAAAGGTGGGAAGTAATATTGCCGTTTATAAAAATTACCGTTCAAAAAACGATTTGTCCATTTTTGATGGTGAGATGAAATTGAAGGACAAGATAGACCTCGATTTTTTGCCTGATAAATTAATCAATGTAGATTTTGTACCCTATCCTGATTTTTTTTACATGATATATCAGTATCAAAAAAGAAACATTGTTTATTGTAATGTGGTTAAAATAGATGGAAACGGGCAAAAGATGTTAGGGCCCGTAGAAATTGATACAACACAGATCGGCGGATCAAGCGACGATAAGATTTATTCCACCATATATAGTGAGAATAAACAAAGAATAATGGTTTTCAAGATTAACAAGCGGAATGAAAAGAATTATTTTTTTACAACGCTATTGTACAACGACAAGATGGAGTTTCAGAAAAAAACACGATTACCTGTTACCATGCAGCAAAGAGATGCTGTGTTCAGCGATTTTATTGTAGATAATGATGGTGATTTTGTTTTTGCCAAATGTGGAAGAAATGGGAGCCGTGATAATATTTCGCATATTGATCTGATGATTAAGCCTGCCACATCCGATAGTTTTATTGTAAATAATATTCCACTTACTACTAACTTTCTGGATGAAGTAAAAATAAAAGCAGACAATATCAATAAGAATATTCTGGTCAGCTCTCTTTACTTTAAACAGAAAAGAGGAAATGTGGAAGGATTGTATATAGCGGTTTGGAATAAACTCGCGAACAAAATAAACGCAGAGAGTTATAACATTTTCAGCGAAGAGTTGAAGGAGAATGCGAAGTCGGAAAATACTTCAGCTAAAACCGCTTTCAATGATTATTTTATCCGCCAGATAATGCCTAAAAAAGATGGAGGATTTATTGTGGTTAGCGAACTCTATTTTACTACATCGCGTGGCAATAACTGGAACCGTTACGATTACCTGTATAGTCCTTATGGATATTCTCCCTACTCAGTGTATAATAATTATTGGAGCCCCTATGGCTATGGCAGCCCGTATAACCGGTGGAACAATTATGGTAACAGTACGCGCTACTACAGCGAGAATATAGCGGTGTTTTCATTTGACCCTGAAGCCAGTATTCAATGGAGTAATGTATTACACAAAAGTCAATTCGACGATAATACTGACAATACCTTATCATACATGGTATATAATACTGGTGGTGAAATAAGTTTTTTATATAACCAGCAGGAGCGTCGTGTTAAATTATTATCTCAACAAAGTGTAACGCCCGATGGTAATATTGACCGTGCGCCCACATTAAAAAACCTGGATAAGGACTATGAATTTTTGCCCAAATATGGCAAACAGGTTGGAGCACGGCAGGTTGTAATGCCCTGTATGTACCGGAATTATATTTGTTTCGCGAAAATTGATTTTTAAATAAACCTCTGTGACTGGATTTTTCAAAACTAACTCACCCATCAATATTGGTCTTTTATTGGTTTATGCATTTGTGTTGAAGTTTTATTCTTTTTTACACCCGCATATTCCTGTAGCACAACCAACTGATGGATTTCTATATCACAAATTTCTTAAGTTATTATTGCCGGCAGGTAATTATGCGCCTATTATTTATCCAGCCATAGTTTTGGTATTGATGCTTTCCCAGGCAATCAGCTTCAGCAATTTCATTAATAATCAAAAGCTTTTGCCAAAGCCCAATTTTTTGCCCGCAATGGCTTACGTATTGATTACTTCATTGTTTCCTGAGTGGTGGCAATTATCGTCTACACTTATGGTAAACAGTTTGTTGGTAGGGGTATGGTCTATGTTGAGCAGCCTGTTCAATAATCCCCGCCCTAAAACAATTGTATTTAATGCAGGATTACTTGTGGGGGTAGTTTCATTTTTATACTTTCCAGCCATTGCTTTTATAATACTCATTTTTTTCGCTCTCATCAACATGCGCCCTTTTCAATTAAGCGAATGGATGATTGCTATAATAGGAGTACTAACGCCGTATTATTTTTTGTTTGCTTATCTTTTTCTTACCAGAGACTGGAATCCTTTTACTTACTTACCTTCTGTGTCCATCAGTCTTCCCCGGTTTCAGCAGGATATATGGGCATGGGCGGCAATAGTATTGATGATTATCCCCTTCTTATTTAGTGGGTTTTACATTCAGGGTAATATTCTGCGTATGCTCATACAGGTAAGAAAAAGTTGGGGTCTGATGCTTACATATCTTGTGATAAGTTTATTTATTCCTTTTATAAATTCTACCTCAACATTTGATTATTGGATATTATGCGCATTACCGTTTGCGGCTTTTCAC
>JBGALP010000223.1:0-1683 GCA_044223805.1 Agriterribacter sp. | reverse complement strand
CTTTTCACGCATATACTTTTTTTTATATTGAGAAGAGATGGCTGGCTGCGCTTATGCATTGGTTGTTTATTGCCTTTATACTGGCGTTGAATATCTGGCTTCCCACGGTGCGACCATGAGTAGCTACAAACTTACTATTCCGTTTTTGATTGCATACATAGCTAAACCAACCCTGGTTTTTACATGCAATTTTTCAAACAGAGCTTCACGGTAACCGTCAATAGTTCGGGCGCTTAAAAACATTTTGTCTGCAATTTCCTTATAGGTAAGTTCTGAGCAGGCATACTTTATAAATTCCATTTCACGATCGTTGAGTTGAGAAAGACTTTTGATGTGGTTGTTTTCTTCATCCATTTGATTAATAGTATGGATAAGCCGTCCGGTAACCATTTCGGAATAATAAAAACCTTTGGATATAAGAGCGTGTAGTGCTCCCCTTAGTTCTGCAGGATCGCAATCTTTCAGAATATATCCTTTAGCGCCAGCCTTGAACATGCGGATAATGGCATTTTCATTATCGTACATAGAAAGGGCCAACACTTTTGTATCGGGATAATTTTTTCTGAGCCACAATGTAGTTTCATATCCATCCATTTGCGGCATATTGATATCCATTAGAATGATATCCGGCATTTGCTGTGGATATAACTGTTCTATAAGATGTTTACCATTGTCAGCTTCGAATATTACATTATAACCACCAAAACTTTTAATCAAATTGGCAAGACCGTTTCGAAGCAATATATGATCGTCAACAAGTACTACATTTATGGAGGAAAGCATTTTTTAATTTTTTTGAATTTGCGACGGAATTGTAAGCGTTATGGTAGTTCCTTTGGTTAGATCACTATTGATAATGAAGTCAGTATTTATCATTTTAGCCCGGTTGTGCATATTGCGTATGCCAAGCCCGGTGCCCGCATAATTATTTTCTTTTAATCCACTGATGTCAAATCCAATACCATTGTCGGCAACTGTCAATACAAATTTTTCAGGTTCAAATTGTAGTGCAACAGTAATGAGTGAAGCTTTTGCGTGCTTAATAATATTATGCAAAACTTCCTGTACGATTCTGAATAAGATCAATTCCTTTTGCTGCTCAAGCCTGTAGGGGTTTCCCTCAATGGAAAACAAAGTTTCAAAGCTCCCGGTTTTTTTTATCAGTTCCAGTTCATATTCTATAGAACGTGCCAATCCCATTTCAACTACATAGTCTGTATTTAGGCTTCTTGACAGATCACGTAGGTCTTGTATGGCTTTGCTGATCAGTGTTTTGCTATCATCAATTTTCCCCTGCAGCAAATCCGGTTCATCACAATTCATAGTGTTTATATTGATTTTTACAAGGCTGAGTACTTGTCCAATATTATCATGGATTTCCTGTGAAATGTTTTTCAGGGTTTGTTCCTGTATTTCAAGTTGGGTTTGGAGGAGAGTTTGTTGAAATTGAAAATGTAAATCTTGTTTTTCTTTTTTGTGCTGATGGTATTTTTTTTGATGGTCAAGTAAAAAATATACGATAATACCTATTAGTATAAAAAGAACTACTATTCCGGTAATAAAGACAATCAAAATTTCTGTTCTGCTTTCCAACTGCATAATAGTCCAAATAGAAAAAATAAAAATTGCAATGAAGTAAATAGATAAACAAAAATGTTGACAAGATCTCCAAAATCATCCAGT
>JBGALP010000222.1:0-8149 GCA_044223805.1 Agriterribacter sp. | reverse complement strand
TATTGGTTTAATCGCTGTCGCGGTTATTATTTTAATGTCTTCTAATTAAGAAGCAAGCCTTTTCAACATATTTATATTTCGGTATAGAGTACCCGCTTTTTCTTTACTTTTACTGCCTCAAAAACCGAATACAACATGCAATTAAAAAATCTTTTTTACCTGACTGCCCTTGTTTTGGCAGTAGGTTCTATAGGCTGCGGCGGCGGCACTGCTGAAAATAAAACAGATACTACTACCGCTGCTGCAACCACGGCGGATGCTGCAAAGCCTGGTCCGCTTGAAACGCAACCAGCAAATAGTGATTACAAACCTGCATTTGAAGGACAAACCAGGATCAATGCCGTTACAACCACTACTCCTTACCAGGTTGACAAACTATGGGGCGACACCTTGAAACCCTGGGCAGTAATTACTTTGCCAGACGACAGGCTGCTGATTACCTTCAAAAAAGGCTTTATGCAGATACATGGTGCCGATGGCGCTTTGCAGAAAAAAATTGAAGGCTTTCCTAAAGTGGATGACAATGGACAGGGTGGTTTGCTGGATGTAGCGCTTGATCCCGATTTTACCACTAATAAAATTATTTACTGGTCATTTGCTGAGCCTTATAAAAAGGGCAACCTAACGGCGGTGGGTAAGGGCAAATTGAATGAGGCTGCAGGGAAAGTAGAAAATCCAATGGTTATTTTTCGTGCTACTCCTGAGTTAGACAGCACTAAACTGCATTACGGCTCACGCCTGGTATTTGATAAGGATGGTAACCTGTTTGTAAGTGCAGGTGAAAGATCAATATTAAAAGGTAGAGCACTGGCACAATTGCTGAATGCCGGACCAGGTAAGGTGTTTAAAATTACTAAAGACGGAAAACCCGCTCCTGGTAACCCTTTCATCGGGCAAAAAGATGCTAAGCCTGAAATATATAGTTATGGTCACCGCAATCCGCAAGGGTTAGATATTAACCCTGCAACCGGCGATTTATGGGAAGTGGAATTTGGACCGCGTGGTGGTGATGAATTGAACCGTATACAAGCGGGCAAAAATTATGGTTGGCCGGTAATCACCTATGGTATTGAATATGACGGAAGAAAGATCGGTGATTCCATTCAGCAAAAGGAAGGAATGGAACAACCTGTGTATTATTGGGATCCTACCTCGGCGCCCAGTGGCATAAGTTTTTATAAAGGCGACGCTATTCCGGAGTGGAAAAACAACCTGTTTATTGGTGGACTCGGCAGTATGCGCATATACCGTTTGGTAATTGAAAACAATAAAGTAGTTGGTGAAGAGTGGTTACTAATGGATAAAAAAGAACGTTTTCGTGATGTGGCTTATAATAAAGGAATGCTGTATACGGTTACAGATAACGGTAATCTATACCGCATCAGTAAGAAATAGTGAGAAGTGAAACGGCAGACGTGAGCGTCCGTTTCGTTTTGTTTGATATTTAAACCTATAAGATTGACAATATTTATACATCAATCTTATAGGTTTTTTTATTCCCCCAATATTTTTTTCTTTTCTGCATCAAATTCTTCCTGCGTTAAAATACCTGCATCCAGTAAATCTTTCAGATCGAGCAGCGCTTGTTTTTTATTGGGAATATTATTGGTTGGTGGCGTTTCTTTTATTGCTGGCACTGATTGTGGGGCCATTGTTGCCGCCGGACCATACTGCAGCAATAAAGCAGTTATTTCATTATAACCTTTTATGTTGGAGTAATCAATAGCTTTTTGCTCTTTTACATTTACAATAGTGGCATCAGCGCCTTGTTCCAGTAAATATTTCACTGCGTCTTTTTTTCCATTTGCGGCAGCATAATGCAATGCAGTATTTCCTGATTCATCCTGGATATTAATTGATGCACCTCTTTCGAGCAATAATTTTATCATGCTCAAATGCCCACTCTTTACAGCAAGGTGTAACAAACTTTCTCCACCATATTGATAAGTGGCATTTAATGTAAAACTGCTTTGTACAGAAAGGGTGCTGGCGGTTTCTACCCAATCCAGGTAATTAGTCATTGACTCCGTGGCTCCTGTTACAGGCCTGCTATGATTAACATCCAGGCCATTGTCTAAAAACAGGGCAACAATTTCTTTTTGATTATTAGCGCAGGCATACCATATGGGTGATAATCCATCTTTTGAAGAAACAAAGAGGTCTGCTCCTTTGTTAACCAATGTGGTTACAATAGCGCGATTGGTATCATAACAAGCCAATAATAACGCATTCTCCCCGGCATGATTGATGTGGTTGACATTGGCGCCATTATCCAGCAGCAATTCAACCATTGGTACATGTTTGGATCTAACTGCAAAAAGCAGAGGTGAATCACCCTGCTTGTTAGTTGTATTTACATTGGCGTTTTTTTCTATCAATAGTTTGACAATCTCTGTATTACGCCATGAGGCCGCAATGAGCAAAGCTGTTTCCGCATGGTTGTTTTCAAGGTCAACTTCTGCGCCTCTATCCAGCAGTTCTTTCACCACTTCTGTTTGACCTGTTTGCGCACTCAGGTGCAGCAGGCTGCTTCCATTTAAATCATTAATATTAATACGGGCGCCTTGCTCCAATAAGTAAACAGCCGTTTGCTTTTGCTTTTGCAAACAAGCAAAAAATAATGGTGTTTCGCCCTGGTGATCTTCATAATCCATATCAGCGCCATCTGTAATAAGCATTTTTGCAAGATCAAGATAACCTCTGTGAGCCGCATAATGCAAAGCGGTGCGCCCTTTTTCATCTGTGTACTTAACATCTACTTCCTTGTTGGCTAATAAAAGTTCGGCTATTTTTCGCTTTCCACCTTCACAGGCTATTATAAATGACATTGACATAGATTGGTGTATTTAGTATAGTGTTATGTTATCAATAATTTTTTGCGTTATCTGGTGAGAAGTGAGAAGATAGTAGTGAGATTATTACATTTCCCGTTCGTTCGTTCACCTCTGAAATAATAATAAAATGATTATTTTTTTGCCTCCAGTAACAATGCTACCAGCTTTGTCTTCAGGTTATCTTTTGATGCCAGCATAAACGCGGTTTCATCTTTTATATTGGTAATTGACGCATCTGCTCCGGCTTCCAGTAGCAATTTGGCTTTCTTGTATAAATCCCTTGCTGTTTCCTGGGAATAATTACAATCAATAGCGCAAACTTTATGCAATAAAGTATTGCCATCATTATCCTGCGTATTAACGTCTCTGCTTACTTTTTTCAACAGCATCTGTAAAACTTCAATAGGTTTTTCTACAGCCCAATCCCAGCCAGATTTTTGACGGCTATAGTAAGGCGTAGACTGATCCATATCGGCGCCATCTTCAATAAGTTGTTCCAGTAAAGCAATATCACTTTTGCCACCCTGCATCATACGCATGTATTCACATAAGATCGTTTGTGCTTCCTTGTTTTGCTGCATAAAATCAGCGGATTCGTGCGCCGCCAGTATTGAATATATTTCTCCACTTAGTTTATGCGCCAGGGCATAATAAAATGCTGAGTTTCCTTTATCATCCTGATCATTTGGTTTAGCGCCATTGTTTAATAATACTTCAAGCAGATGTGTCTTATCTCTTTCAACAGCTATGTGCAGCGCAGTTTGTTTTACTATATTCGGTTCATTTATATTAACGCCCGCTTTCAGAAATATGTCTATATAGGCAAGCTGTTTCTCTTCAGGTATCATATTTATTCTCACAGCCTGGTTAATCAAATTATCTTCAGCTGTGTTTTTAAAATCTGTTCTTAACCCGGCATCAACAAGCCCCTGTATAATTGCCGGAGCTGCCTTTTCTTCCAATGCAAAACTTAAAAGTGTATGTCCTGCTACCTCATCATTTATATTGTGGAGCTTGCCAATAAATTTTTTCAGGTATGCTATAGATTCTTCGTCGCCTGGCAGGTAATGGAACAAAATTTCAAAAATACTTCTTGTAAAAGAGTCGTATTCATACACATCTTTGTTAATCTTGCCACTATCTATTAATATGTCAAGTATAGTAAAGGCTTTGTTTCGTACAACTGTTTCATACAACTGCCTTAAATCAAAGTCATTTACTTCATCTGGAATACTATCACCATTTTTAAAAAGTGTTTCTGCCGTAGAAAAATCGCGTTTGCTGATGGCATTGAGTAGTGGTGTATCAGGCAACATGTGTTTTTAATTTTAGCTTAGATGCATACATCTGTTCAAATACATGCGAAGTGTATAAAAATCTGCGCTACTAATATATAATTGTTTATGCTGCTGGCAAATAATTCTTATCTGCTGTTATCAAATGCTAATTGCTGCGATAAGTAGTAGAGAAAAAGATCAGCATATTATGATTTATCGGTGATACTTATCTCCTGGGCATTACTGATCCACTGAAACTAATAGGACTTCTGTTGGTAAGTTGAACATTTAATTGCGCGGAGCCATTATTGTATAGTGTAAAATTTAGCGATTGTACTTCACGGTTATCCTTGGGCTTAATGGTAATATTCCATCTTCCATTGTCGCCCTCTTCTTTTACGCGATTAAAATCAGTGCTGGTAAAATTAAGCGGGCTGTTATTTCCCATAACGTCAGCACCCGGGTAAGCACGACCGAAATAAGGCAACTGCACGCTAAGCGTGTCTTTACTACTGCGAACATCATAACGGCTTGTAGCGGTTCGCGAACGACCGGTTTGTGGCATAATCTGGTTCACTACAAAAATCCAACGATCATTATTAATTGCTTCTGTGGTTTGCTCGTTTGAAGCTGCAACCACTGCCTCGGTACGTTTTGTTGATGAACAACCCGATGTAAAAGGCAGTGCAATTGAAGCAATAAATATATAACTTAAGCATACAGCATTGAATGCCGGTTTCATATTTAAAAGTTTTGTTGCTTAAAGTTACAATATCATGCCATGGTTTTAAAAGTGCATATTATTAAAATTAGGTTGCCCGTAACTTTTCTTAACTATAAATGCGGATATTTGAGACAATACTAAATGCCAATATTACCATTATGGATACACGTAGAGAATTCATCAGAAAATCAATGCTGTTGTCGGGAGCAGCCGGGTTATCTTCTTTTGTTCCTGAATCTATTCAAAAAGCATTTGCTATTGATCCGGCAAACGGCAGCACATTTTTAGATGCAGAACATATAGTAATATTAATGCAGGAAAACAGATCGTTCGACCATTGCTTCGGCACATTACAGGGAGTGCGTGGTTTTAATGATCCAAGGGCTATAACACTTCCAGATAAAAAACCGGTGTGGCTTCAAACCAATGATAAAGGCGAAACTTATGCTCCTTTCCGGCTTGATATGAAAGATTCAAAAGCTACGTGGATGGGGGATCTTCCTCATTCAAGACCGAGCCAGGTAGACGCGTACAATAACGGGAAGTATGATAAATGGCTACAGGCAAAACAAACAGACAATAAAAAATACGCTCACATACCGCTTACACTTGGTTACTTTACCAGGGCGGATCTTCCGTTTAATTATGGAATGGCCGATGCTTTTACGGTGTGCGATCAGCATTTTTCTTCAGCCATGACCAGTACAACACCTAATCGCTCTTTTTTTTGGACAGGAAAAATTACTGACATACATGAGGGTACAATGCAGGCGAACATAAGAAACGACAATTATGATTACGCTAAGTTTTCGTGGAAAACATTTCCTGAATTACTGGATGAAAATAATATTGGCTGGAAATTTTACCAGAATGAACTGGATTGCGGAGGAGGGTTTAAAGAGGAAGAAAGAGCATGGTTATCAAACTTTGGTTGTAACCTGCTTGAATATTTCGCAGCATATAATGTTTTGTATGCACCTCACAACATCGCCGCTTTGCAAAAACAAGCCGAACAATTACCTGCAGCCATTGCCAGGTTAAAGAAAACAAAACCTGAAAATGACAGAGCAGCCAAAAAAATTCAAAGGGAAATAGAAAAGAAACAACAGGTTCTTGACAATGCCATTGCTGAATTAAAACGATGGAGCAAAGAAAATTTTAATGCCCTTTCTGAAAAAGAGAAGCGTTTATACAATAATGCATTTACTGTAAACAATCAGGACCCATCTTATCGCAGTATTGTTCCGCTCCAGTACACCGAAGGAAATAATAAAAGACAACTTGCTGTGCCTGCCGGTGATATATTTTTCCAGTTTAGAAAAGATGTGAATGAGGGTAAACTGCCAACCGTTTCATGGCTAGCCTCACCACAAAATTTTTCTGATCATCCCAGCGCGCCATGGTTTGGCGCATGGTATGTTTCGGAAATACTGGATATACTTACTAAAAATCCAGAGGTATGGAAGAAAACCATTTTCATTGTTACTTACGATGAAAATGATGGATACTACGATCATATTCCTCCATTTTCTATTCCTGACAATCAAAAACCCCAAACAGGCAAATGCTCTACAGGTATTGATACCGAGATTGAACATGTACGCCTGGAGAATGAATTGAAATATGGAATTAATCCTAAACAGGCCCGCGAAGCACCCGTGGGACTTGGTTTCAGGGTGCCTATGATGATAGCTTCACCATGGAGCCGGGGAGGAAAGGTTTGCTCCCAGTTGTTTGATCATACTTCTACACTTCAGTTTCTTGAGGTTTTCTTGAATAAAAAATACGATAAGCAAATCAAATTAGACAATATCAGTGAATGGCGCAGAACAATATGTGGCGATCTTACTGCTGCTTTCAGTCCTTTTGATGGAACAACTCCTGCGGATATTCCTTTTCTTAAACGTGATGCTTTTGTAGAAGACATCTACAATGCTAAATTTAAAAATGACCCTGTTGGGTATAAGCTATTCTCAGCACAGGATGTTCAACAGGCAATACAAAATAGATATTCAACAGATTTATTACCCACACAGGAAAGGGGAACCCGTGCTTCCAGTGCTTTGCCTTACGAACTGTATGCGGATGGAATGATAAGTAATGACAAAAAAAATATTTCTATAAAGATGGAAGCGGGGAATATTGTTTTTGGTAGTAAAGCTTCCGGTTCGCCCTTTACTGTGTACGCTCCAGGTAAGTTTACAGATGAGGAAGGCAAAACAGATGTCTCGAGAATATGGTCTTTTGCTGTTTTACCAGGAGATGCTATCAGTTATGCATGGCCGATAAACGCATTTGATGAGCAACAATATCATCTTCGTTTGTATGGACCAAACGGGTTCTACAGGGAATATATTGGTGATAGCAACGATCCCTTACTGGAAGCGGCTTGTGAATATGAGATGGATATTAAAAAAATACCCACAGGAAATATACAACTTAAGCTCACTAATCATCATCCATCTCAATCAATACCCGTAAACATAGCAGATAACGTGTATAAGAATAAAAACATCAGCAAAACGCTGCCTGCGGCAAGTACACAGACAATAATATTAAACCTATCCAAACACGCTGGGTGGTACGACTTTAGTATTAAGGTTCAGGAATCAGCCCGTTTTGAAAAAAGGTTTGCCGGTCGTGTAGAAACAGGTAAAGAAAGTATAACAGATCCATATATGGGGAGAATAGTATGATATGCTTTCAGCCATCAGCTTTTCACGCAGCGAACGCAAACGAGCAGCGAGGCAGCGAGAAACTTCAAACCACCAATTCCTTTGTGCTCCTCTGTGCCTTAGTGCCCCTGTGGTTCAAAAATCCTCATCGAAGGTATTCCCCCGAAAATCGAAGCATCTCTCCTTCTTATCGAATTAAGTTTCAAAGCCCGTGTTTGCGGTGCATCTTTGTATTGTCAACAACGATATATATCCAGATCCATTGAAAAACCGGCACCCTTTAGAAAAACCCAAATCCCTGAGAAAGTCCACCATCCAACGAAAAACCAGCAAGTCCTTAGAAAAACCGTTCATTAGCTAAGAATCCAGATCCACCGAAAACCGAATCCAGCAAATCCATTGAATTACCAAAGATCAATCCAATCCCTGAAAAACGATCCAAACCAATTATCCTGAAAAAGCTGAAACCAATCCTTGAAAAATGCACAACCATTCATCCAAACCTTGAAACAACCAAACCTTAAGAACCGAAATCGTCAGTATCTTATAAAACCGTAAGACAAAAATAACCTCTGACATGATTTCAAAATATTGAGCCATGCTGATTTTCAGCGTGGCTTTTTTGTTGCGGTCGGCACG
>JBGALP010000221.1:0-8219 GCA_044223805.1 Agriterribacter sp. | reverse complement strand
ATAACGCTGAACAGCGATTTTTTTAATACTACGCTCCGGGGTAAATACAAACTAACGGAGATGGGCAGCGTAATGCAACGGAATATAGAACCCTACTTCTCAGCCGCCGATAGTGCAATCAATAAAAACATTTCTCCTTATGATTTTACTATTAATGCCAGTATTTTAAACAGACCATTGTTAAAAACCTTTGTACCCGATCTGCAGCGCCTGGATTCAGTTGGCTTTACCAGTCATTTTTCAGACACAGGATGGAGTGCATTGCTTAACGCACCAGCAGTTCAGGTAGGCACAAATAAAATAAATAATCTTGTTTTACAAGCTAACACAGGCGATAGTGGATTAGCAGCTAACGTGCAGGTAAAAGAGATTGTAGTGGGCAAAAGCCTTGTAATGTATGAAACCAGTATTAATGCCAATATTGCCCATAATAATATTGATTTCAACCTGAACATTAAAGACAAAACAGAAAAAGAAAAATACAATGTAACAGGCTTATTTCAACAGCCCGAAAAAGGCGTATACCGCTTTTCGTTACACCCAGAGGACCTCATGCTGAATTATAACAAATGGGCATTGGCAGTAAACAATTCCATCCTTATTAACAAAGGCGATATTAATGCCAGCAACTTTGTGCTCAGTAAAGATGAACAGCAACTTAGCATAAATAGTACATCGGCAGAAAAAAATTCACCCCTCCAGGTTAGTTTCAACAAATTCAGGGTAGCCACGCTCACAGGTTTTGCGCAGCCTGATTCAACATTAGCGGATGGCATACTTAATGGAGAAGTTACTGTAAACAATATTACGAACAAGCCGGTATTTACCAGTGATCTTTCTATTACTGATCTGAGTATAAAAAAAGATACTGTGGGCAATATAAAAATGCTGGTTGATAATAAAGTGGCAGATACGTATGCAGCCAATGTTTCCATTACAGGCAGAGGAAATGATGTAGCATTAACCGGAAATTATTTTGCTGCCAACAGCAACTTTGATCTGTTGCTCAATATAAAACAACTACCACTTACTACAGCGCAGGCCTTTTCAGCAGGAGCAATACATGATGCTTCGGGATCTGTAAACGGAAAATTTAATATCAGTGGTACTACACAAAAACCAGCAGTAGATGGCGAACTTAATTTTAATAAAGCTTCTTTTAATTTAAGCATGCTGAATAATGTGCTTAATCTTGACCAGCAAAAAATTGCTGTAGATAACCAGGGGGTTCATTTCAACGATTTCCAGGTAAAAGATTCAACGGGTAATGATCTTAGCATTGATGGGCTTGCAGCAACATCAGATTTTACACATTATAACTTCAACCTTGATGTAAAAGCAGATAACTTCAGAGCGCTTAACAGTACTAAAAAAGACAATAAACTATTTTATGGACTATTATATTTCGACACGCGCTTAAAAGTAAAAGGAACAGAAACGGCTCCGGCAATTGATGGAAGGCTAAAAATAAATGACAAAACAAAAATGACCGTGGTACTCCCACAGAACGAACCGGGTGTGGTTGACAGGGAGGGTGTAGTAGTATTTGTTGATAAAGATGCGCCCGCAAGCGATTCTCTTTTTATGGCAGCTTATGACTCCTTAAATACTTCATCACTGCAGGGTATGGACATTTCTGTAAACATTGAAGTAGATAAAGCAGCAGACTTTACACTGGTGGTAGACGAAGGCAATGGTGACTTTTTGAATGTTAGAGGAGAAGCACAGTTAAATGCGGGTATTGACCCGAGTGGTAAGGTTAACCTGGCAGGCACGTATGAACTGGAACAAGGAAGTTATGAGCTAACATTCAATTTTTTGAAAAGGAAATTTGATATTGTAAAGGGAAGCAAACTCATATGGCAAGGAGAACCTACTGAGGCAGAAGTAGCTATTACCGCAAAATATTCTACCAGTACCGCGCCGCTCGATTTAGTAAAAAATCAATTGGGAGAAAATGTTACGGCTGCAAGCAGAAATACCTACCTGCAAAAAATTCCTTTTGATGTACTGCTGAAAATGTCGGGCAAACTACTACAGCCTAAAATAACATTCGATATTATACTCCCTGAAGATAAAAACCTCGGCGTATCTAATGATATTGTTACTACGGTAAAAACCAAATTAGATATGCTGCGGCAGGAAGATGCCGAAATGAACAAACAGGTATTTGCCCTGTTACTGCTTAACAGGTTCGTAGCAGAAGATCCCTTTAAAAGCAGCGCCAGCACTAATGCATCCACGCTCGTAAAACAAAGTGTAAGCAAGCTGATGACAGAACAGTTGAACAGGTTAGCAGCGGACCTAATAAAAGGTGTTGAATTGAATTTTGACGTAGCGGCATCAGATGATTATACTACCGGCGAAAGACAAAGCCGAACCGATTTGAATGTGGGACTATCTAAAAAATTACTAAACGATCGGTTAACCGTTACTGTTGGCAGCAATTTTGAACTGGAGGGTCCACAAAATTCTAACCAGCAGGCAAGCAATATAGCAGGTAATGTATCGCTCAATTACCAGTTAAGCAAAGATGGAAGATATATGTTGAGAGGATACCGCAAAAATGAATACCAGGGAGTAATTGATGGTTATGTGGTAGAAACAGGCATTGGCTTTATAATCACGGTTGACTATAATAAGTTTAAAGATATTTTTAAAAAACAGCGTACTGCAGAAGAACGGAAAGCATTACGCCAGCAGAGAAAAAATAATAAACGGCAGAATAAAGACAAGTATTAATGAAGGGTTTGATTTATATATTATCCTGTACAATAATAATTATGGCATTTTTTTCTTCCTGCAGTGTAACACGTAATGTGCCCGCAGGTGATGCTTTATATACAGGAGCTAACATTAAGATAGAAGACAAATCACTAAGCAATAAGAAAAAGAAAAGCATTAAAAGTGAATTGGAAACATTAACGCGTCCGCTTCCTAATAAAAAAATATTAGGCGTTCCATTTAAACTGATGATGTATAACCTTGCGGGCAAATCAACCAAAGATAAATCGCTTGGAGGATGGATCCGGAGAAAAATAGGGGAACCACCTGTATTAATGAGCGCTGTAAATCTTGAATACAATGTGAAGGTTTTGCAAAGTACGCTTGAAAACCGGGGATATTTTCATGCAAATGTGCAGGGAGATACAGTAATAAAAAAGCAAAAGGGAGAAGCCAACTATACCATTCAGCCCGGCGTACAATACACCATCAACAGTATAATATACGACACTGATAGCAGTGATTTGCAGAAACAGATCAATACAACCATAAAGAACAGCTTCCTCAAAAAGGATGATGCATTCGATCTTGCCGTAATTAAAGCAGAACGCGAACGGATAGACGCCAATTTAAAGGAGCATGGTTTTTATTATTTCGATCCCGATTATCTTATTATTGAAGCCGACAGCACTATCGGCAACTACAAAGTGAACCTGTATGTAAAAGTAAAACCAGGTACGCCTGACAGATCCCGGCAGGTATACAAGATTAATAAGGTATTTATTTTTCCAGGCTACAGCCTGAATGGCGCAGCTTCGGATACATCCAAAACAACTGGTGAATATTATGAAGGATATTATGTGGTTGATCGTCGTAAAACATATAAGCCTTCCATGTTCGCCCGCTCCATGCAATTTGATCCGGGTGATATTTACAACAGGAAAGATCACAATCAAACTATAAGTCGTCTTGTAAATCTTGGCGTTTTTAAATTCGTAAAAAACAGGTTTGAACCTATATACATAAATGATTCCGCGCGACTGAACACCTATTACTATTTAACTTCATTGCCAGGAAAAGCGCTTCGGGCAGACGTTAACGCCAGCACCAAATCAAATAACCTCACCGGTTCTTCTATAACCGTAGGATGGCGCAACAGAAATACCTTCAGAGGTGGTGAACTATTATCTATTGATGCCACAACCGGTTTTGAAGTGCAGTTTAGTGGTCAGTTAAAAGGATATAACACCTATCGTGGAGGCATAGAAACCAAGCTTACTTTTCCCCGTTTTGTAGTACCGTTTTTTCCGCTGAATACACGCAGCGGTTTTGTGCCTAAAACCAACATGCTGCTGGGGTATGATGTGCTGGTAAAAGAAAAGCTGTACACCATGAATTCCTTTAGAGCTGCTTATGGTTATTCATGGAAGGAAACCATCAACAAGGAACATGAGTTAAATATTGTTTCCATTAATTATGTGCAACCTATCCGCATTACGCAGGAGTATATGGATAGTATTGCTAAAAATTCCACGCTGGGAAAAGCCGTAGAGAAACAATTTATTCTTGGCTCAACGTATAATTATAATTACAACCAGCTAACCGGCAATAACGCAATGAAGGGATTATACTTTAATGGCAATGTGGATTTATCCGGCAATATTGCAGGATTAATTACAGGCGCTGACGCAGCCAGTGGAAAACCTAAAAGCATTTTTAACGCAGAGTTCTCTCAGTACGTAAAACTGGAAACAGATCTTCGTTACTATGTTAAACTTTCTTCCAAAAATGTATGGGCTAACCGCTTGATTGTTGGTTTTGGTTATCCTTATGGCAACTCGCTTGCATTACCTTTTATAAAACAATTTTTCTCTGGTGGCAACAACAGTATCCGTGCTTTTCGCAGCCGCTCCTTAGGCCCTGGCACTTATAAAGATGAACAAAACATTACGTTTTTGCCGGATCAGTCAGGTGATATGAAATTGGAACTCAATTCCGAACTGAGAGCAAAATTATTCAGCATTGTACACGGAGCTATTTTTGTTGATGCGGGTAATATATGGTTATACAATAAGGATGACAATAAGCCTGGTGGGCAGTTCAGCAGTTCTTTCATGAAAGAATTGGCCATTGGTACCGGCGTTGGATTACGGTTTGATGTTTCATTTCTGGTGCTTCGTCTTGATGTGGCATTTCCTTTACGAAAACCATGGCTACCTGAAAATGACCGGTGGGTAGTTAATCAAATTGAATTTGGAAGCAGCTCATGGCGCCGGGAAAATATTATATATAACATAGGTATAGGATATCCATTTTAGAATTTGAAATTGGAGATTTGAAATTGGAAATTAAAAACCAGGAATCAGCAATTACTTCTTGAATAGCCTTCAAATCTCAAATCAATCTCAAATCAGCAATTACTTCGGGGTGTTATTTCCACAAAAAAATAATCATTATAATATGTTCTCACAACGTACAGGCATGATATCATTATTTTAAACTGATTAGCCGTTTATACCTATTGGCATATCGCCTTTGGCAAGACTTTTGGAATTCTGAAAAGAAATAAAATTGTACATTATGAAAAATCGTGTTATCGCTTTGTGTTCAGCGCTTATGCTGTGTGGCATAGTTGCCAATGCTCAAAAGTCTTCTGTGTTCGTAAAAGCCGGTGTAAATCTCGCCAACATTACTACCAGTAAAAACGGAGATATAGACGATGCAAAAGGCATTGCCTCATTTCATGCAGGTTTACAGGCAGATCTGGCTATCACAAAATTCTTTGCGCTGCAACCGGGAGTATTCTTTACGGGCAAGGGCGCTAAAGTAGAATGGAATGGTATTACTTCCTCTACCAAACCATATTACATTGAAGTACCAGTTAATGCCGTGATAAAAATTCCGCTGGGTGATCAATCCAGTTTTTTTGTAGGAGCGGGTCCATACGTGGCTGTGGGTATAGCAGGTAAAAATAAAATTGAAGGTTCCATATTAGGAGCAAACTTCACGCGTACAGAAAATATTAAATTCTCCAATGATGATCCATTTACCAGCTCAGAAGAAGGAGCAGGCTATGGTATAATGAGAAGGTTTGATTATGGTTTAAATGGCACATTAGGTTTGCAGGGAAAATTCGCGATGGTATCACTTAATTATGGTTTAGGTTTGGCCAAATTGCAATCAGGTACTACCAGTTCTAATGATGAATTGGGTAAACATCGTGTACTAAGCCTTACAGTTGGTTTCAAATTGTAAAATATTTCCGTTACTTTAAAGTATCCATGGATTTTACATGGATATTTTTTTTAAATATATACCTGTTAACTCATTTTTAACGTTTAAGCGTTTTTTAAACCCAAAAACATTCAAATGAAAAACAGGTACACGTTCTTGTTATCAATTCTTGCGCTTATAACGCTATTTTCATCCTGTAAAAAAGAAGACTCAAAATCAAAAACCGAATTGCTTACTTCAGGTGCCTGGAAAATAAAGGCTAATTATCGTATTGTTGGATCTAACAAAACAGATCTTATGTTGACTATGGAGGCATGTGAAAAGGACAATATTTTTACTTTTAAGACTGACAATACCATTGTTTACGACGAAGGAGCCACAAAGTGTGATGCTGGCGATGATCAAACAAACAACGGAACCTGGAGTTTTATCGAGAATGAGAAAAAACTTGTTATTGATAGTGAGACCCTGACTATATTATCCTTAACCAGCGGGGAACTTAAAGTAACTTCAAGCTATACGGAAGACGGTGTTACATACACAAATGAATTCACATTAGGTCATTAATCATTCCTCAATTTATTTGTTATAGAAGGCTACCTTAATCGGTGGCTTTCTTTTTAGAAAAGTTTGTCGTTTATTGTCCCACGTTTATCGTTTCTAATCTGCTTTTTTAAAATTAGTTTAGATTTACACCAAAAAGTGAAGCAATTATTTATTATTACTGCGATACTTACTTTAAGTGTACATTCATTCGCTCAAAATAAAAAGTTCAATACTTCAGGAAACCCTGTATTTAAGGGTTGGTATGCCGATCCCGAAGGAACCATTTTCAATAATACCTACTGGATATATCCTACTTATTCTGCTCCGTACGACAAACAGGTTTTCATGGATGCATTCTCGTCTCCCGATCTAATTCAATGGACAAAACACAGCTCTATTGTTGATACCGCCGCCATCAAATGGGCAAAGCGTGCTATGTGGGCGCCGGCTATAGTTGAAAAAGATAAAAAATATTATTTATTTTTTGGCGCTAATGATATACAAAGCAATCAAGAAAAAGGTGGGATAGGCGTTGCCGTTGCAGATAAACCGGAAGGCCCGTTCAAGGATTATCTTGGTGAACCACTTGTTGATAAATTTTATAATGGCGCGCAACCGATAGATCAATTTGTTTTTAAAGATGCGGATGGAAAATATTATTTAATTTATGGAGGATGGCGGCATTGCAATATTGCGCAGTTGAATGATGACTTTACAGGATTTATTCCTTTTGAAAATGGAACAATCTTTAAAGAAATAACACCGGGTGGTTATGTAGAAGGCCCATTTATGTTCATACGAAATGGCAAATATTATTTTATGTGGTCTGAAGGTGGATGGACAGGCCCGGATTATTGCGTAGCATATGCGATTGCTGATTCACCTTTTGGTCCTTTTAAACGCATTGATAAAATATTGCAGCAGGATCCTAAAATCGCGACCGGCGCCGGTCATCATTCTGTAATAAAAGTTCCGGGTAAAGATGAATGGTATATTGTATATCATCGTCGCCCTTTAACAGAAACCGATGGCAACTCAAGAGAGACATGCATTGATAAAATGTATTTTGATAAAGACGGAATGATTAAACCAGTGATCATAACAAAAGAAGGCGTAAGGCGCAATCCGTTGAAATAAATATATTGGTATACGAAGTCTGCGACTTTCGTATTACCTATTTTCTCACCCGTTTGAAACGGGAAACAACATAAAAAATCCGAGTTGTAAATTCCGGATAGCGTTGAACAGTAACAATACAAAGCAATTATTTAATTACCACATCGTCTATGTAAAATGTAGCTTTTGCTACTTTTTCATCAGCACCGGGTAAAGGGGGTACAGGATCCACATTTGGCGTTGTTCTGGTGGGCGTGTTGCGATAAGCCCCCGTACGAAATGAAATCCGTTCTACAGATTTTACTGCCTCTGTCAATGGCGCATGGTTTAATAATTTTTCTCCATTGATGTACATATCGTAATAACCTTTGAGCGTAGCATTAATTTTTAGCTGAATGTTATACCATGATTTTGCTGCATACTTCTTAATCACCTTCTGGCTTCCGCCGTTATCTATTACTATTTCAGACTTATTATTCAAACTCAGTCTCACACAGCGGTTACCAAATTGATCCGTTACATCAACAGAAAGTGTTCCTGCATTATCCTGCTCCGCATACATACGGAATGATATGTCAGCGGTTGTTGTTTCTCTAAAT
>JBGALP010000220.1:0-8644 GCA_044223805.1 Agriterribacter sp. | reverse complement strand
ATAATTCTGTTCAATTCTCCAAATCTCAGTGTGCCTTCTTTCATCAATAACCAAATAATAGGAGGTTTCCACTTTCCGCCTATTACATCAATAGTTGCTGTAATAGGGCAATCTTCGGCGTGATGAATTTTTTTAGATTTTATTTCTGCCTGCATTAGTTGATAGGTGAAATTTAGACAATATTGACAATACTTGACGAAAAGGTAACTACTTGACAAAAGTAAAGTATTATGCTAGATTTGTGTTCAAATCAATTAAAAAATGAAAATAATTATTATTGGTGCTTCAGGTACTATAGGTAAGCATGTTGTAAAAGCTTTGGAAACAGACAATGAAATTGTAAAAGTGGGTTCAAAAAGTGGCGACGTCCAGGTGAAAATTGACGATCCGGCATCTATTAAGAAAATGTATGAAACCGTGGGCGCCTTCGATGCATTAGTTTGTGTAGCGGGAGACGGCCATTTTGGTCCTATAGAAAAAATGACAGATGCTGATTTTCGTGTTACCGTAAACAGTAAACTGATGGGGCAGGTAAATCTTGTACTCATAGGTCAGCACTACATTAAACCCGGAGGATCATTTACATTAACATCAGGCAGTTTATCTCAAGACCCCATAGTGCTTGGTGCTTCATTAAGCAGCGTAAACGCGGCAGTTGATGGTTTTGTAAAAGGAGCTTCTATTGAGCTGAAAAATGGTGTGCGCATAAATTCGGTAGCGCCCACTGTTGTGGAAGAATCTCCAGGCTACTTTCCATTTTTTCACGGAACCATTCCTGTTTCCATGCAAAGAGTAGCAAACGCATATAAAAAGAGTGTACTTGGCGCTCAAACAGGGCAGGTGTACTTTGTGCTATAGCAATAAAAAAGAGACAAGTTGTTTTAACACTTGTCTCTTTTGTTGGCCTACCTGGATTCGAACCAAGACAAATAGAACCAAAATCTATTGTACTACCATTATACTATAGGCCAATCCAACAAACTTATAAGACGCAACAGCATCTTAAAGGGATGCAAAAGTAAATACTCAACAGGTTTAAACCAAATTTGATTCTGTAATAACCTATTGAACTTTTAAAAGATAGTAGTTCTTTTTGCCTTTCTGTATCAACAGGTATGCATCGTGCAGTAAATCGGCCTGGTTTATTTGTTGCGCTACGTCAATTACTTTATTACGATTGATGCTTACGCCTCCATTCTGAATCATTTTTTTTGCCTCGCCTTTACTGGGAAAAGTACCGCTTTCTGCGAGAAGAGAAATAATATCAATACCGCTGTTGATTTTCTCCCGGGGATAATCAAATTTTATGATGCCCTGCATATTTTCAAGGTCATCCGCGCTTAATGTTTCAATTGCGGCTGACTGCTGTGAAAATAATTTTTCTGTCGTTTCAATGGCTTCATTATATCCTGCTTCACCGTGTATAAAAACAGTAACTTCCTTAGCCAGCACTTTTTGCAACTTTCTTGCCGCGGCATTTTGTTTGTGTTCGGCAATCAGCGTTTCTATTGCTTCCCTGGTTAAAAACGTAAATATTTTAATCCACTTTTCGGCATCTTCGTCAGAAGCGTTAAACCAGAATTGGTAAAATTGGTATGGAGTGGTTCTATCCGCATTCAACCAAACATTGCCTTTTTCCGTCTTACCAAATTTGCCACCATCTGCTTTTTTAATCAGTGGGCAGGTAAAAGCAAATGCTTCGCCACCTGCCTTTCTTCTTATTAATTCTGTTCCGGTGGTAATATTTCCCCACTGGTCGCTTCCGCCCATCTGCAGCTTGCAGTTTTTATGTTGGTATAGCCAGTAATAATCGTAGCCCTGCATTAACTGGTACGCAAATTCCGTATAACTGATCCCTGTATCTCCTTCAATCCGCTTCTTTACGCTATCCTTGGCCATCATGTAGTTTACGGTTATATGTTTTCCTGTATCTCTCAAAAACTCTATAAAGCCAATGCCGCTAAACCAGTCATAGTTATTTACTAGCTCAGCACTGTTTTTAAGAGAAGTGCTGAAATCAAGATGTTTTTCCAATTGTTTTTTTATTCCTGCTACATTAATATCCAATTGTTCTTTACTCAACAGGTTCCTTTCTTCGCTCTTACCACTTGGATCGCCGATCATGCCGGTTGCGCCGCCAATAAGCGCTATAGGTTTATGCCCATTTTTTTGCAAATGAACCAGTAATAATATGGGTACCAGGCTACCGATATGCAGACTGTCGGCAGTTGGGTCGAATCCGATATAGGCAGAAGTCATTTCCTTGCTCAGTTGCTCTTCCGTTCCGGGCATTATGTCCTGCAGCATGCCACGCCATCTTAATTCTTCTATTAAGGTCATTTTCAGGTGGTTTTGGGCAAAAATAATGTTAGTTTAGCAAGACAGCCTGAAAAGGCAATAATTTTATACTCAAATCCGTTCTAATAGCTTGAGTTCTAATGCACGTACCAAATTCCTAGCCATAGAAAATTGCTTACAGGTTTATATAGTGTAGCAGAAGAAAGGTAAACAGACAAAAGAATTGCTCATTGGAAAAAATATTGAATGAAAAGCATGCTTCTGAGAATACTGCTTATTTGCTGGCTATGTAATGCTACCTATAGTTATGCCCAATTCAGAAAATATTCAAATGAATTTTTGAATATTGGAGCTGGAGCAAAAGGGCTTGGTATGGGAGGGGCACAAGTAGCATCTGTAGACGACGGCAATGCCGGGTACTGGAATCCGGCAGGATTGGTAAATATTAAAGATAATGCTGTTGTAAATTTTATGCATGCCGAGTATTTTTCAGGAATTGGTAAATACGATTACGGCAGCGTTGCTATTCCATTAAAAGATAATAAGCGCACTATCGGGCTTTCACTGCTGCGCTTTGGTGTAGATGATATTCCTAACACTTTATTTCTTGTTGAACCCGATGGTTCTATTAACTACAATAATATCCGCACCTTTTCCTCGGCAGATTACGCTTTTCTGTTTTCATATGCGCAAAGCCTTAAACAAAAGGGCAACAAACTTATCAGTTTCGGAGGTAATGCAAAAGTTATTTACCGCAATGTAGGAACCTTTGCGAAAGCATGGGGCTTTGGTATTGATGCGGGCGTGCAGATCCGCGCCAAAAGATGGAGGCTGGGCGTAGCTGCAAAAGACGTTACAACTACATTTAATGCATGGAGTTTTACTTTTACTGATGAAGAAAAAGAAGCGCTTTATCTTACTAATAATGAAGTGCCGATTAAATCAACAGAATTAACTGCCCCACGTCTGGTGTTAGGAGGTGCATACGACTTTAAACTGAATAAGAGTTTTAATCTTTTAGCTGAAGCAAACTTTGATATAACGTTTGATGGTAAGCGAAATGTTGTTATCAGCGCTGATCCTGTAAGTATAGACCCAAGAGTAGGGATAGAATTAGGGTATAAGAACCTGATTTTTGTGAGAAGCGGTATATACAATTTTCAAAAAGCGTTGGCTGATGGAGATACGTTGAATCAAAAAAGAGTATGGATATATCAGCCAAGCCTGGGCGCAGGTTTTAAGTTAAAACATCTTTCTGTTGATTATGCCTATACCAACCTGGCTAATCAATCAAACCCCTTATATACTCATATTTTTTCGTTGCGTGTTGACCTGGTAAAAAAACCAAAAAGTAACAGCGGAAAAACAAAGTAGTGCTCATGAAAAAAATACTTTTATTCATACTTGTGCTAAGTTGTGCTGTTGCAAAAGCTCAGTATAATAATGAATGGATTGATTATAATAAAACTTATTATAAATTTTCCATTGCCAGGAATTCTTTAACCAGAATCAGCTATTCCGCTTTACAGTCTGTTGGGCTTCAAAATACGCCTGCTGAGCAATTTCAATTATGGAGAAACGGAGTGCAAATTCCTTTATATACATCTGTAGCATCAGGCATGCTGGGCAATTCAGATTATATAGAGTTTTGGGGCGAAATGAATGATGGAAAACCGGATATTAATCTGTACGCTAATATCAATAATCAATTATCTGATAAATGGAGTTTGGAGACAGACACTGCTTCTTATTTTTTAACGGTTAATGGTGCAACCAGTAATACAAGATTGGTAGACCAGGTTAACAATGTGGCAGGAAATAGTTTGCCGGCGGAACCATATTTTATGTACACTGCCGGACAGTATTTCAAAAACAAGATCAACGCGGGTTATGCGCAAATTGTTACTGAATATATTTATTCATCAGTATATGATAAAGGTGAAGGATATACAAGTGATGATATTTATCCTTCAAGTCCGTTGAATGATGTATTGCCTGATCTATATCCTTACGCAGGAGGGCCTAACGGTACTTTTTTTATTGCGGCATGTGGTAATGCGGTAAATAACCGCACTTTTAACGCTAAAGTAAATGGTACCAAACTGGTAGATGTTGCAATGGATGTTTTCAGCGACCAGCGTCAATTAGTTGCCTTACCTGTGAGTCTTTTGAGTTCAGGTTCGGCTAATGTGCAGGTTACAAATGTATCCGTTAATCCTAACGACAGAATGGTGGTAGCTAAGTATGAACTTACTTATCCCCGTCAGTTTAATTTTGGTAGCGCATCTAATTTTGCATTTGAGTTACCAGCCACTGCTACTGGCAATTACCTGCGCATAACATTTAGTTATGGCAGTATCGCTCCTGTTTTGTATGATCTTACCAATCTTAAACGGTATACCGGAGTAATAGATGAAGCAGGCATTGCCAAATTTGCGTTGTTGCCATCGGCTCAAAAAAGAAAACTTGTTTTAATGAGCCAGGAAGGCGGCAACATTGTTTATCCTGTAAGTTTTACAACACGGAATTTTGTTGACTATGCTTTGCAGGCTAACCAGGCTACTTATATAATAATCAGCAATCCCTTACTATACAATGGCGCTAATGGCAATCCGGTAGAAGCATACCGCCAGTACCGCAGTTCTGCTGCAGGTGGTAGTTATACATCAAAAGTGTATGATATTGACCAATTGACGGATCAGTTTGCGTATGGCATAAAAAGAAGTCCACTTGCTATTAAAAAGTTTTTAAAATATGCACGACAAGTGTATACAGAAAAACCCCAATTTGTTTTTCTGATTGGTAAAGGCGTTTCATATGTATCGGCAAAAGCAAATGAAACTAATCCTTTGCTTGAAAGAATGGATCTTGTTCCACCATTTGGATACCCGGCTTCTGATAATTTATTGGGATCAAACGATAATGAAACTATTTCAGCAATCCCAATAGGTCGCCTTTCTGCTGTGTCGCCTGCGGAAGTAGAAATATACCTTAACAAAATAAAGGAGTATGAAGCAGTAGGAACAAGTGCGCCGCAAACTATAGCAGGTCGTGCCTGGATGAAGAATGTTGTACATGCTATAGGTGGGGGAAATTCTGAGCTGAGTAAAGAAATAGGGGGTTATATGAACCAGCTCAGAACAATTATTGAAGATACCTTGATGGGTGCCGATGTAGAGAGCTTTAGTAAAACGTCAGCGGTAGCTACACAATTAACTTCAGAAGGATTAAAGAATATGTTTGAAAACGGAATTGGTATTATTAATTATTTTGGGCATTCTTCCGCATCAACAACTGAATTTAATATTGACGATCCCAGTGCTTATAACAATCAGGGAAAGTATCCTTTGTTTCTGGTTAACGGTTGTTTGGCAGGTGATATTTTTAATTTTGAACCAGGCAGGCTTAGCTCAATTTCCACCTTGTCTGAAAAATATGTACTTGCTAATCAAAGAGGGGCTATTGGATTTGTTGCCAGTACACATTTTGGCATAGTTAATTACCTGAATGTTTACTTGCATGGTGTATACAATGCATTAAGCAATAAAGCATATGGTTATTCAATAGCTCAAACCATGGAAGAATCTTTCAGATATTTGATAAATGCTACACCAGGTGATTATCTTGCGAGATTGCATGCGGAAGAAATTACTTTTCAAGGCGATCCCTGTGTGAAACTGTATGTAGAAAGTTTACCAGATTATGCAATCGAAGATCCTTATGTGAAGATTCCCCCCGTAATATCTGTTACTGATAATACTTTCGATCTTTCTTTTAAGTTTTTTAATCTTGGAAAAGCCACCAATGATTCTATAACTATTGAAGTAAAAAGACAATATCCCGATGGTAGTTCAAAAATCTTACTAAGTAAAAGAGTATTAGGTACCAGATATAGTGATAGCATCAGCATAGTTGTTCCTGTTAACCCCGCATTAGAAAAGGGAGAGAATAAATTGATTATAACTATTGATGCAGGCAATGAAAGAAACGAAAAATCTGAATCGAATAACAGTGTTACCAAATCTTTTTTTATTGTTGAAAATGTTGCTACACCAATATATCCCTACAAATTCCTCCATTGTAAATAAAAACAACATTACTTTTTACGCTTCAACGCTAACCTTTAAGCGCTGCGAAAATTAGGCCAATGGAAACCTGGATACTACCATGTTATTTAATTCTTCTGTTAAAAAGGTAGTTAACCTTAATGCCAAAGGAGGTCTGCTGGAGTTTAAACCTTCAATAACTTTTTCAGATAGTACAGTATACTATTGGCGAGTGGCTGTAGTACCATCCACACCTGGTGAGGAATACGTGTGGTCGAACGCGTCATTTATATATATAAACGGAAATATAGAAGGGTTTAATCAATCGCATTATTTTCAGCACTGAAAGCCAGGAGGATGGACTTACACTTTCAGGCAACCGTAAGTGGAAATTAACATGGACATAAACAACCTGTTTATAAAGAATGCCACTTATCCAACTGCCTCAGGTCAAGAATTCTCTTTTATAAATGCTATAAACGGACAGGACATTCTTGGAGCAGGTTGTTATTATGATGAATTGATTTTCCAGGTTGTTGATGGAACAACATTTAGACCGTGGAACAATGATTTTTCAGGAGGAGCAGGCTTATATAACAGTCTTTTATCTGCATGTGGGGGCAATAAAATACACAATTTCGAATATTTACTCTCTAACAGTACTTCAAGGAAACAGGCAATGGATTTTATAGATGCCATACCAGATGGAGCCTATGTGATTGTTCGAAGTAATACAGATCCTTCAGTAGATGGGAATACATATGTTGATAAATGGAAGGCTGATACGGCGTTATTTGGGAGTGGAAATTCACTCTATCATAAACTTTTTAATCAGGGCTTTCTTACTATTGATTCATTTAACCGGCCAAGAGCATTCAGTTTTGTTTTTAAGAAAAATGATCCTGCGGTATTTGGTCCACGATACCAGTTTAGCAAGAACGAGTATGATTTGATTTCAATGTCGCTTGATTGCCCATCCCCCGATAGTGTTGGATACATGACATCTCCGAGGTTTGGCCCTGCAAAGGAATGGAAAAAGCTTTATTGGAATGGCGAAAGTCTGGAAAATCCTTCAAAAGATAAACCAGGTATTGAAATAATAGGGACGAGAAAAGATGGTTCGCAGCAAACACTTTTAAGTGTTGATGAAACCAGTAAGGAATTTGATGTGTCGTCAGTTAATGCGAACGAATATCCTTACCTGGAGTTAAAGATGAAAAACGTAGATACTGTTAATGCCACACCATTTCAGTTAAAATACTGGAGGTTAACCTATGTACCATATCCCGAAGGAGCACTTGCACCAAGTATTTATTTTGAAGGAAAGGACACAGCCGATATAGGTGAAAAAGTAAAATTTGGTATAACTTTTAAAAATATAAGCGATAAAAATTTTGATAGCCTCAAAGTAAAATTCTTATTGATAGATAAAAGTAATGTTCAGCATAATATAAGTTTTCCAAAGCAAAAACCGCTGGTTAGTGGAGATACCTTAAAAGTGGAATATATAATTGATACAAAAGATTATCCTGGTCTGAATACAATTTTAATAAGTTTCAATCCTGATGGAGATCAGCCTGAGCAATATCTTTTGAATAATTTTTTATACAAAAGTTTATATGTTCGTCCTGATAATTATAATCCATTACTTGATGTAACTTTTGATGGGGTGCATATTCTTAATAATGATATTGTTTCGTCTAAGCCTCACATTATAGCAAAGTTGCAGGATAATAGTAAATATCTGCTGCTGGATGATACGTCGTTACTGAAAGTAAAAGTAAAATACCCGGATGGTACAAATAAAAATTTTGCTTTCAATAGCGATACACTAAGGTTTACTCCAGCTTCTGTAAATGCTGGTACTGATAATACAGCTACTATTGACTTTAATCCTTCATTTCTTGCCGATGGAGATTATGAATTAATAATTTCAGGAAGAGATAAAAGTGGAAATACCAGCGGGCAAACTGAATATAGAATAAGCTTCAAGGTCATTAATAAACCAATGATCTCGAATATGTTTAACTATCCCAATCCGTTTACTACGTCTACGGCCTTTGTTTTTACTTTAACGGGAAGTGATGTGCCGCAAAATTTAAGGATTCAGATATTGACTATTACTGGCAAAATTGTAAGAGAAATTACCAAGGATGAGCTAGGTACTATCAGAATTGGCAGAAATATTACAGAATATAAGTGGGACGGAACCGATCAGTATGGTCAGAAACTGGCGAATGGTGTGTATCTCTATCGCGTAATTACAAATTTAAATGGCAAGTCTTTGGAAAAATATAAAA
>JBGALP010000219.1:0-8295 GCA_044223805.1 Agriterribacter sp. | reverse complement strand
GCAAGGCAACTCTCCGGGTGCTTCTTTGCATTTCCGAAGAAATGATGTGGCTTAGAATAGCTGTTTCTTTTTTTCATACTAGAACCGCCTTAGCCTTTTAGCCTGATATAATCCATAATGGATTAATTATTCATTGGAACATCTATTTTGACTTAATCCTCTGATACAACTCCCGAAGTGCATTGTTTTCCATTTCCAGTTCATTAATTCTTCTTAGCATAAGAATTTGCTCCTGTTTAGCAATCAAGGTATCTAATCCCATTCTTGCTATCGAAATATGCGTTTGCGCAGGAATGGAGATGTTCTGAATGTTTGAGCTGGCTATAATTTCTTTCTGCATTTCTAAAGCATTCATACAAGTCTTAATGCTATGAAGATCGTGGGTTAAGAAAAAATCAGCAGGTACATTATGCACTTCTTCAAGTTGCTGAGCAAATTCATTGGTCATTTCTTTTATGGCCAGTTCCCATTCTTTATATTCATCTTCCGCCATTTTTAGTCTGCCAGCCATTTGTTTTTCCGTTAGGCCTTTTGCAACCCTTGCCGTAAATACTATTTTGTTCATATTGCTTAGTATTTTGAAGTGCTTGTTGAAATAAATTGTTTCATTATAACTCTACTTTGTCAAATTAAGTTCTTTGAATTTTTCTGGGTCGAAACGCACGTCGGAAGCGGAATACGCATAAATTTGCAGGCAGTAAAAAGCAACACCCCACAGGTAGAAACCCACGGGGTGTAAATAAAAAAAACTATGGGTCGAAAATAGAAAAAATGCGGCTCATCCAGAGCCGTTTGCCCAAATTTATTTCCCGCTTTCAAAGTTTATTTACCAGTCTTACGCGCAATGTGTCAGCCACTGCTTTGGTTTACCTGAAAGGGTTGTTATTGTGCAGCCGTCGTAATTGCCAGGTAATGGCCGAGGAGTTACAAGAGTTAAACGGACAACGGTTACATCATTTTATAGCCAACTCCAGATGGTGCTTTCAATCGATAATGGATGTGGTTACGTTACAGTTCTGGCAAATGCTTCAGCGCTTAGGTTTGCAAGAGGATAGCTGTCTGATCATAGATGAATGCGGTAATCCAAAGAAGGGGCGTCACTCTGCGGGCGTTAAACGGCAATACTGTGGTCAGTTAGGCAAAACCGAGAACAGCCAGGTAGGGGTATTTGGTGCTATATGTGCAGGTTCGCTGGTGAACCTGGTGCAGGCACGACTATCCGGAATTCAAAAGCAGGTGAGCAAAATTGATCAGGCGGCAGAAATCATTGCCCATGTAATAAAAGGGTTAAAAATAAAGGTTCGCTGGGTATGTTTTGATGCTTTCTATGGACGGGACATGTCACTGCTAGCGGATTTGATTAAGAATGGGATAGAATTTGTAGCAGACGTTCCGGATAATCCGCAGGTGTGGCTGGAAGCATTCCAGATGCGTGTTCCTGCGAAGAAAAAAGGCGCTCGTGGGAGGCGTTGTAAAAATCCCAAACCGAATCTGCCAGGCACTTCAATAAAGAAATATGCCGGATCATTGACAAATGGAGACTGGAAATACATTACGGTACGTCATCAAAGCGGCGATAGAAAATTGCAGGCATGGTTCCACCGGGCAGAGGTCTATATCCTAAATCCGTTGACCAACAGACGACAACTGATCACTTTGCTAATCAGGGAGGATAAGGACGGTACGATAAAATACAGTTTTTGTTATTGCCCTGGAGCATCATTAAAAGAATTGGCTTATCGTCAAAGCAAAAGGTATTTTGTTGAAAAGTCATTCCGGGAAGGCAAAAAAGAATTGGGACTTAATGAGTATCAGACCCGAAGTGAAGAAAGCTGGCATAAGCATATGGCGATGATCATGCTGGCTCAGTTATATTTAAACGAGGAAAAAATTATATTTTATGAGCAGGAAAAAATATGGATGACAACACAGGATGTGATTCAAATGCACAAATCGGTTCTTGATTTTGTAAAAAGAAGCATTGAGAATTTATTGGATCATATCCTTACCAAACAGCCGCCCGATAAGCGGTTGATCAAAAAATCATTGTTTTTAAGAATCTGACAAAGTAGAGATAAACACATCTGCTTTTTTCCCTTTCACTGTATAGCTGATACCGATGTTGTATTGAATATGGCTTTTCCAACATCAGCTAATATTTCGTGGAGCCATTTAGCCTTTGCTGCCAGGCATACCAGATCGTCATTGCTGATCTTGTAATCCTTATACCGGGTATCTATATATGCTTTCTGTAGAAGATTGAACAGCCGTTTATCCTGATCCGTTTTTTGGGGGAAAATATCAGGAAGCTTATAAGACACCAGGCTGGCATATCGTATCAGCCTGTCAATACTATGCGTATTGCAATGAAACCCCGTTCCAATTTTTAGCATGGTACGTAATGACTGTTCCGCTGATTGGTGAATCATGAAAGCTGCTATTGTATTTTGTTCCCGTATTCTGAAAAGTTCTGCTCCTGCCAAAAACTCTTTTGCCTTATTCAATCCTTCCTTATAATACTTTTCTTCATTCTTTTGATCTACTTTTTGGTTACTCTCATGGGAAACAGTAAAAGACAAATTACCGGCATCATAAACCGGCACTGCCGATTGCCAGACAGTAAGTGCAAAGGGATGATTTGCTTTCAGCCATTCTTCAAAAGTGGCCATTTGCAAAACAATAGTGGTAACAGGCATTACCGCCTTGCAATGATGCTCTATCATATCCTGCCACTCATGTATTTCTTTATTGGAAAGCCCTTTAAGCAATATTAGCAGGAAATAATCATCCGTATGTTGAGCAGTTGGGGCTGCGGTGCAGAATATACTTTCGCTTCTTCTACGGTGCAGCGATCCGCCCAGCAAAAAGATCATATCAGGCTTTGCTATCTCGACTATAATAGAAACCAGTTTTTCCTGTTGAAAGGAAAATGATTTATTAGATATATGGTATATAGTAAATGGTTTCATGGGCTATCATTTTAATGAGCGTCTTTGTTTTTTTTCTTCCCCATTTTTCTTTTTTGCTTATTGTTGATAAGCCAGGCTGCTTCTACCAGCATTTCCGTATGCGTATAGAAAAAAAGTATTGTGGTTGCTTCATCATGTTCAGTTCCTTCGCTTGTATAACTTAAAACACACCGTGTATAGAGTTCCCAAAGGTGATGGCGGCAATCTTCCAACGTAAAAGAGCTGAAAAACTCATCAATAGCATCATAAGGCCTGCTTATATTATTGGCCTCCATTCTTGAATCCCGGTGCGTCAATTGCTTGTGTTCATTGTTTGTCATACATAAAAAAATAAAACTGGTGATGCTTTTCTTTTTCTTTTCAATGGCAATAGATCTATGGTATAGCTTTCCTTGAGTGGCGTTAGAATAGTTTCTTCAAACCGGGAAAGATGTTCTTTAAAAATGCTAATCCATCCCCCGGAGCGGTGTATCCATTCCGCAATAGCAGCATCCCTTAATGAAGGCAGCAGATACAGGATTTGCTGATGCTGGATAAACAATGTTATTCCTGCATCATAGCCTGAAAGCTCTTTGCCGTTCACCAACACATGCATTTGAAATTGATAAAATGCGCCCTTGTCTACTAACACAAACCGAATGGAAGGCAACGATTCCGATATAGTTATTTTTTTGATTCTTCCCCTCGCAGGCCTATTTTTCAATTCCCGAACACCATACAGGTAATAGGAATAGACAAAGGACTGTTTTTGCAGCAACGGGAATAGTTTTTTCCAGGCATCTAATACGGCTCCCTGGCTATCTTTCAATTGTTTCGGTGCTTGTTCATTAATAAGATGGCCGGGTAGTTTTTCTACCATTTTCCAAAGATGGAAGCAGGCGGTATTTAATTCTTTCTGACTATTGGTTACTATGTCACTGTATTGTTTTTGTACTCCGCTCAAAAAATGGTTGAATGTTTTAATACCTGTTTTATTCTTGTTTAGCTTACCGAGGCACGGCAGCAGAGCGGGCAGCAATTTGTTCCGGGATGAAATAATCAACAAGTAGCCTAAAGCTTCTTCAGAATGGGTGGCCTCGGCTTGTGCTGATGAGGCAGGAAGTTTCAGGATGGCGGGCAGGTTTATTTGCTCCATTTTTTGGGCAAGCTGGAAAACGGATTTCAGCTCTGGCCGGGGAAAAACATCTATACCGGCAGTGCTTTCTTTTTTATCAAAATGGTTTCCGTGGGTAAAGGCCAAAGCCATTGAGCCTCCGGGTTTAAGTTTCTCGAAATAGCGTTCACCCAAATGCCAGATTATGGTATAAATGCCTGCATAAGCATGTTCGCAGATGGTTGATCCGGCGTTGCCACAGCTACAACTTACCATCAAGTGGCCTTCCTGTATTTGCAAGGAAAGTTTATATGACTGGTTTTCGCACGTATTTAATAATATCAGTTTCCCTTCATGGAAGGATAAGAATTTAAGGGTCGGCCAACGCCAATCATCGTTGTTGTAGGCTTCGGCATCTACCTGTTTTCCCACCCACTCCCTGGTTAGGCGGTAGTTTTTATCCTGAAACCGGATTGCATGAGTAGTAACATTTTCGCCCGAACCGTCTTTATTAGCCATAGATATATATTTATCAGGCTAAATTTGCAATCAAATAAACCGCTATTCAATATCAAAAGCAGGTATTTTAACTATAAAACCGATAATTTACCCGGTAGGCTACCTGCCTGTCTTTTATTATATTTGTGAAAACGGCAACTCATAATAACATGGATAAAATAATTCACCAGGGCAGGAACGTAAAGCGTTTCCGGGAAATGCTGGGCATCAAACAGGAAGGATTGGCATTGGAATTAGGTGAGGACTGGAACCAGCGTAAAATATCGCTATTGGAACAAAAGGAAGCGATTGAGCCGGAATTGCTGGAACAGGTGGCAAAGGTGTTGAAAGTGCCGGTGGAGGCTATTAAGAATTTTGATGAGGAAGCGGCTATATTTAATATCCAACATAATTACGAGGGCTCTACTTTAAATCACAGTTCCAATTATCAATATAATTATCAGCCGACTTTTAATCCCTTAGATAAATGGGCGGAAGAAATAGCGGAAAACAGGAAGCTATATGAACGCTTATTGCAGGCTGAAAAAGAAAAAATGGAGTTGTTGCAGAAATTGCTGGATAAGGCGAAATAAATTGTAACCACTCCTTGTTATCTTTTCCTTTTTCATTTTTTTAGGCTGGTATTATCTGGGCTTATAGATTAACCTTTGAAAGTCTGATGCTACTTTCAGAATCCATTCTTTTTTAATTGCTTTAAATTAATTCAGAGCAAACTTTTTAGATTGCTCATCCAGTAATGATATAAACACGCGTTACAATTCGGGTAGCTGGTTTTGAATTAAACTCGTTTTTTTTGGAACTTCACGTCTCTTTAAAACAGAATTGGTGAAAAGAAAACAAAAAGGCTTTAGCTCTTTTTGGAAATCACCCATCCTTCTTCTGATCGGATGTTCGGTATATTGTTTTTCTCTAACCACTTTTGAAAAGCGGCTAAATCTTTAGGAGTAAAATGAATGATGTCACCATTTTTAAGCATAATGGTAAAAAAGTCACTTGCAGCAAGAAATTTGGATAATTCTCCCGCAGTGTATTCAAAATCGGGATAACAGTTGGCTGAAGTCATACTATGTTACTTTTATAGTTTCCTTTGGACTTGCTGTCTGGGCAAAAAAGAGCGTAGGCAACAACTCACCGCACTGAGGTCTTAGGAAACCTGGCAACGATAAGTGCGCCCACGCCGTAGCATGAGCGTTCTCCACTTATGTCCCATTGCCATTTGAAAATTCCTAAGTTTCAGTGCGGGACTTAAAGCTTAAACGCTTCAAGAATATTTTCGTAAAAATACTATTTTATCGGAACTATAAAGAACTACCCCGCCTGTTGTCCCAAGATTGTCCATTTTTCGGCCAGCATTAGTGCTTAATTAATTAAAATTTGTTCTGTAACTGTGTTTTATTATCTTTGCACCGTGAGATTTGTTGCCTTCATATTATCTATTATTGTTTTAGTGCTAAGCTGTATGCCTTGTACAGACGGGGCTAATGCTATAAATGGCAAAGCGAAACAAGAAGTTGTAAAGGCATCGCATCAACAGGATAGCCATTCTAAAACAGACGCCTGTTCCCCTTTTTGTAGTTGTTCATGTTGCTCAGGTACTCCCATTCCGCAAGTTTTGGGAAAATTAACCCTTGTTAAACCGGAATTAATTAAAAATTATAGCCCTTTCTACTTATCTTCTATTAAAGGAATTTCATTGGCTATTTGGCAGCCACCCCAATTGGCGTAATAATCCCGCTTAGTTATTTTATTATTTGCTTAAACAGTTAATGCTGTTCGAGATTTACGTACGCCAATTTTGTCCACAAAACGCAGTAAAAAGAAACGCAGGGTTTCCCGACATAAACCCACAGTTTCTACACGACCAAGGTTCAGGGTTATTAGAACTATCACCATAATCATCCTGTCCATTCTAATGATTGGTGCAATCATATCCATAATCATTAGATACTACCGTCTTGTGACAAAATATTAATCCTCTTTACACAATGCTGAATAGAATTATTGAATTTTCTATCAAGAACAAATTAGTTATTGGCATTTTTACAGTTGCCCTTATTATTTGGGGTGCCTGGAGTGCTTCTAAATTGCCTATAGATGCGATACCTGATATTACCAATAATCAGGTTCAGATTATTACCGTAAGCCCTTCACTGGCAGCCCAAGAGGTAGAACAGTTTATTTCTTTTCCCGTAGAGCAAACGATGGCAACCATTCCGGAAATTGAAGAAGTACGTTCCATTTCCCGTTTCGGACTTTCCGTGGTTACTGTAATATTTCATGATGATGCCAATATTTACTGGGCACGCCAACAGGTATCTGAACGAATTACTGAAGCTAAAAATTCCATTGCACCGGGTTTAGGCTTGCCAGAAATGGCACCCATTTCAACCGGATTAGGTGAAATATATCAGTACGTAGTACATGCAAAAAAAGGGTATGAGGATAAGTATAATGCCATGGATTTGCGTACTATTCAGGACTGGATTATAAGAAGACAGTTGTTAGGGACACCAGGTGTAGCCGAAGTAAACAGCTTTGGCGGTTATTTAAAGCAGTATGAAATTGCCTTGAATATAGACCGTGTAAGGAGTTACAATATTTCTATATCAGATATTTTTGCGGCGCTTGAGAATAACAATCAAAATACTGGTGGCTCTTACATTGATAAGAAACCCAATGCTTACTTTATCCGCAGCGAAGGTTTGATTACTGATCTTGGAGATATCGAAAGAATAGTAGTAAAAAATACGGAAAGTGGCGTTCCGGTTACCATTCGCGATATAGCAACCGTAAGATTTGGCTCTGCTAACAGGTATGGCGCCTTCACCCGGAATGATAAAGAGGCTGTCGGCGGAATTGTAATGCTATTAAAAGGCAGCAATGCAAGCGCGGTTGTAAATAGGGTGAAAGAGAAAATGGTTCAAATAAATAAATCGCTGCCGGAAGGAGTGGTAGTTGAACCGTTTTTAGACAGAAGTGAATTTGTGGCGAGAGCTATAAGTACGGTAGAAAAAAATCTGATGGAAGGCGCATTGATAGTCATTTTTGTGCTGGTTATATTCCTTGGAAATGTACGATCAGGATTAATTGTAGCTTCTGTAATTCCATTAGCCATGCTCTTTGCAATTTCGCTAATGAAAGTGTTTGGTGTAACCGGTAATTTGATGAGCCTTGGGGCAATAGATTTTGGATTAATAGTGGATGGTGCGGTCATCATTGTAGAAGCTACAATGCATGGGTTAGCTCACCGAAAGGCGGGAAAACTAACGCAGGAAGAAATGGATGGTGAAGTGGGGTCTGCATCAAAAAAAATGATGAATTCTGCTGCTTTCGGACAAATAATTATTCTAATCGTCTATTTACCAATACTCGCTTTGGTAGGCGTCGAAGGAAAAATGTTCAGGCCAATGGCAGAGACAGTTTCATTTGCCATATTCGGTGCTTTAATTTTATCAGTTACTTACGTACCAATGATGAGCTCTATCTTTTTAAGTAAGAAGATCAGCCACAAAAAAAACATTTCTGATAGGATGATGGCTCGTATTCAAAAATGGTATGATCCACTTATTAAAGGTGCGTTACGAATGAGATTAGTAGTGGTGGGAATTGCAGTTGGCCTTTTGGCTATTTCATTAGTCATATTTTCTACTCTCGGTGGTGAATTTATACCCACATTGGATGAAGGGGATTTTGCTATTGAAACAAGGCTGCTTA
>JBGALP010000218.1:0-8350 GCA_044223805.1 Agriterribacter sp. | reverse complement strand
CTTCATTATTTTTCCTGTTGTATTCATTTCGCTGTTCACTACATATGCGCAGGAAATAAAAGTGGCGGCCTTGCCGGATGTAATGGATGAAATCTCCGGTATAACAACGGCTTCCGATAAAAAGCTGTTGGCCTATATGCACAACGACAGTGGTGATACCAGCAGAATTTTTGCCATTGATCATAATGGCAAATGGATAACCACTTTGTACTTTAAAGGTGTTAGCGGAAGAAAGGGAGTAAGTGATTGCGAAGATATAGCCAGTGGAAAAGACGCTAAGGGGAAAGGAAGCTATATCTACCTGGGTGATATTGGTGATAATAATGCCATGAGGTCTTATATAACGGTATACCGTATCCCGGAACCGAAAATCATCAAATCTCCGTCAATGGTAGTGCCGGCAGTACCTGTCTTTTTGAAATATCCTGATGGACCGAGAGATGCCGAAACCCTGATGATTGATGATATAGATCACCTGTTGTATATCATTTCTAAGAGAGAAGACACCGTTAGCATATACACTGCTCCATTATCATGGACGGCAAATGATACCATAAAACTCAAGAAAAGAGGCACACGTTATTTTACTGGCGTTAAACCTGGCAAATGGATTTCAGGTGGTGACATATCCAGGGATGGTAAAAAAGTAATATTAAAAAGTTATCAGAAAGTATTTTACTGGAACCGGAAAAATAAAGAACCCTTATGGTTAACCCTGCAAAGACAGCCCGCTGAACTTCCCTATAAACAAGAGCCACAAGGGGAAGCCATTTGTTTTGACAATACAGGAAACGGATATTATACGGTAAGTGAAGGCGATCATCAGCCAGTATATTATTATAAACTGGCTGATAAAGGCAAATAAAATAATAACAAAACATATTTGAGTTCTGCTCAAAACTCAACCTTATAACTCAATACCGGCAGCATTATTTTTTCTTCATCTTTTACAACCTGTCCCGATCTGTAATTATAATCATACCCATAAAATGACGCGGAGCCCAGCACATTTTTCAACTGCAAAGCCAGCACACCCGAATATCTTTTTTTGTTCATCCTGTACGTAACGGTAAGATCAAAATAATACATAGGCGCTGCCTGTTTGGTGAAGGCCTCATTCTCGTTATAATAAATTGTTTTCTCTGCAGTTGATCTTTCTATATTCACCGGACTATACCGCTCTCCACCTGAATAATTCAGTCTTCCGTTTATGCCCAGTATATTTCCTTTTTTAGTTACAAATTCTTTACCTGCCAGCAGGTTAATCACATAAGATTTATTGTACCGCGTATTGCGCCAAACACCATCGGGTGCCTTATATTTTGAATCAAACACGGAAGCAGTAACCAGGTAATAAAAATGGTTGGATAAAAAACGTTCCAGCGTAAGGTCTATACCGATATTACGCCCGCTGCTGTTGTTGCTAAGTGAATCACGAAAGGTCCAATCCTGCAGGAAATTGATCATAGAATAAGAACTGTCTTTTATGCCGGGAATCTTTTGCAGGCGCTGATAATAAGGTTCTATTTTGAGCCGGAGGTTTTCCGCCATCATCCAGTCGTATGATAAAACGAAATGTTGCGCTTCGGATAACTGCAGTTTTTTATTAGGGTAGTAATTCTTGCCATCCACATTTTTTTCAACCAGATAAATTCTTAGATCTTCTATTTGTCTATGCCTGCCATATCCAAATCCAATAGCGTGATTACGCGATAATTTCCATTTTATGCCTGCACGGGGATCTATCGCAAATGCTTCATTTAATTCAAAATAACTGGCATTAAATCCTGCATTTAATGAAAAGACATTGCTGATATCATAGCGCACCTGTGTATAATATTCTGCAAAACCACTCTCCCCTTTGATACGGGTTATTTTTCCGAATGTCCGGGGTTCACTATTGATGGTGCTATTCAAGTCCAGATTATAAAATAACCGATGATAATTCAGTCCTGCTCTTAAAGACAGCCCTGCATTGAATTTGTGGTTAACCACGCTGCTGAAAGTAGCTCTACCCGATCTGTCTGCCAGTTTTGATTCAGGCTGCATTATAAGGTTACTATCCAGGCGTTGAGCATTGGCAATATTGCGTACGCCCGACACAGCCAATGTAGTATTGATATAAGTGCTTTTGCCAATGTTTACTTTATTAGATATACCAAATGCACCCGTACTCAGTTTCCAATCGCTTTTAATTCTGTCGCTATTGGTTTCCCATTTAGCAGAATCGGTTTCTTCTTTTTGCAATGCACGGTCAATTCCGCCAATTCCCCACAAAGAAAAAGTTCCTGCATTTTTAGTAGGGAAACTACACTTAAAAGACAGATCCTGGTATCGAGGCAACTGCGATCCATCAAATAGTCCCAATCCTGCAAGAACACCCAGTGTTGAATACCGGTAGTTAAAAAGATAGGTTGCTCCTTTTCCTTTTACAAACGGACCTTCTGATGATACATCTATACCCAACAAACCAACCTGTATGGCGCTTTCTCTTTTTTCATTATTTCCATTGCGTAACTTCATATCAAATACTCCCGCTAATGCATTGCCATACTCTGCCGGAAATGCACCGGTAAAAAAATCGGAGTTAGCCAATAACTGGCTACTGAAGATAGTAACTACACCACCGCCAGCTACATTGCCACCTGCAAAGTGATTGGGGTTTGGAATTTCTACTCCTTCCAGCCGCCACAAAACACCTTTGGGTGCATTGCCACGAATGATGATCGCATTATCCTGCAAGTTCCCAGCGGTTACCCCAGCAAAAGCAGAGGCCATGCGTGCGGGATCATCCATCCCTCCAGCATATCGTCTTGTCTCTTCTACTGAAAAAGAACGGGCACTTACCGAAGCCATAGTATTAAGCGGATTATTTTTTTGTGGCCCGGCTTTTATCACAATTTCATTCAGTTGGCTGATGGATTGTTTTAGTGCTGTGGTTAGCACAATCTCCTTACCACTTGTTACCAGTATTTCGGCAATATTCGTTTGTTCATAACCGGTATATGTAAAGGTGATGTTGTGTCTTCCAAGCGGTACACCCGGTATCCTGAAATTACCTGCTTCATCTGAAGTGGTGATGAGTTGAGGGTTTGTATCCATTACTGTTATGGTAACACCGGCAAGTGGTGATTGTGATTCATTGTCTACTATTTTTCCTCTTATCACCTGTGTGATAGGCTGTGAAACCAGTGTATTAGTTGTAAAGAGAAAGAAAAATACGGGCATGAGTTTACTGCTATGCATTGCTGCAATAAAATACTTGATCATTTTTTGATTTTTAAATGATGGTGTTGGTGAAGAATGTAATAACTATTGGATCAACGTATGTAGAAAACCAAATGAATGAAACGCCTGGCATTGGTTATAACATAGAGTGAGATGATTAATGAATAACGATATTTTCTCAATCATCAATGCGTAGAAAAATACCATTTCTATCAAATTCAAGTGTAAGTCCATTGGACAATTTTACTTCCTGCAGGGTTTTATTCAATTCCCAGGCTTTAATGAATACAGCAGAATAATTGGAATGTACATAGCTTAGGATAGCGCTATGAATAACACTTTCGGGCAAAGCCTCATTACTCTCCATTTCTATAATTTCACCGTCTCTATTGAATTCAAGTTTTGTTCCATTGTTCAGGTAAACTTTGTAGGTTATCTTTAAATCATCTCTTTCTTTTATCGCCTGAACAATCTGTTGCCCTGCAAAATGAGTATTGATATAATTCATACTGACAGCAGGGAGGTCGTTGGAAGAAACAATTTTTTCTTTATCACAAGAAATAAATACTTACACATACAATACGAATAACAGAGCTATTTTAATTTCTTTCATGATATTTTTTTAATTAGTTGTGAGGAATATTTTTTGTTACAGTTATGACAACTCAGTTATACTTTACCCTTAGTTGCAATAGAAAAATGATAAAGTTATTTACAGCACAAAGCCGACATAAGTGCAGGTGATCAAAGGAGTGCGACTACCGCCTGAAAGAACGTACAGGCAACGATGATGTTACGAGATTCCGCTGCTGGTATCGCACAACGTTGTTACCTTTTTTAATACGTCAACCCACGCCTTAGAAAAGATTAATTCCAACATTCCATCCAAACCATCCACTGAGCTTTTCATTACGGAACATTTTGCTTTTTGCTGCGGCAGAAGTTATGGGGAATCTATATCCTTCCACGGCATTTGGCTGGTTGCTGTAATAAACGTTGAAAGAAGGTCCGGCAAACAAAGCGATTTTTTTATTGAGCTTTACACTAAACTGAAGATTAAACCTGTTGAGAAAATTGGTATAACCCCAATCGCCGAGATATACATGCGAACTGCTTAATTCAGGATTGAGTGAAAGCCATTTGCGGATATTTATTTCTGTGCCCAATCCATAACCGAAGCTATAGACCTTTTTATTATTAGCATCTACGTCCATGCCAGTCTGCAAAATGCTGTACATCCGCCTGCTGCCTGTTTTAAACGCCACGTTAAGATTGGTTACTTCGTTGCTGAAAATGGAAAGGGCATGATATCCTTTTAAAATAATATTGATCAACCCAATACTATAACCATCAGAACTGTCTGCTATATTGATGAGCCCGATCTGTACGCCTTTAAGCTTTTTTGTATAATTAATAATGCCACTTACCTGGGTTCCTTTTAATAATCCTTTATTATAATTCACTATTCCTGCCAGTTGCAGTCCGCTGAGATTCCCATTAGTAAGATTGGAAATACCAGCTACCTGAACACCGGTGACATTGTGTTGTACATGATTGGATATGCCTGCCACCTGCACCCCTGTGGCATTGCCACCTGTTACATTAAATAAACCAGCTACCTGCATATACTGTGTATTCTTCCTGTTAATGTTAAACAAACCGCCTATTTCAAGCAGATCTACTCCGCCGGTATATCCTCCTAAAATATTCAGAGAAAATTTGTTGATCACCTGGCTGCTGAGTGGGCTATGCGTACTTAGACCGGGAACCAGCGATACCTGCACAGCCTTGCCCGTAAAGAATTTCTGTATGTTGAGGCTTTGCGTTATTTGTTTTGTGCTGAGCAAAAATCTAGCAAGCCTGGTTTGTTCCACTCCTTTTTGTTTTTCTATAACAAGCGCTTTTGTTGTATCTACCAAAGAAATATAATCAACACTATCGGCTACCTGGTAAACAGCAGTTGTTGAGGGTATAACTATATTAACTACCGGCACCAATGCAATCTCCAGTTGCATATTACAGGCAGGCTTTATAGTAACCGTGGTATCCTCAAAGCTGTCTTTACTAATAGCCAGTGATGCTGTTTTATGTTTGCTTTTTAATTTGATAGAAAATTTTCCATTCACATCCGTAAGGGTTGAACTTAAATGCATGGGTTCGTAAATGCTGGCATTGCTGATCTTTTCGCCGGTTTCTCCATTAATAATATAGCCGGTTATGGTTAAGGTATTATCAGCAGCGGGTGCTAACTGTACTATGGAAGTCACCCGTAAAGCTGTCAGTCGCAGAATAATATAATTACCGCTTTCCTTATACTCATAGCCTGTGCCCAGTAATTGTTTCAATGCCTGCCGTACAGTATATTCTCCTTCGTTTAGGGTCACAAGGCTATCTCTTTTAAGGATATTGCTGTTATAGGAAAAGCTGAAATCGGCACGGTTACTGATAATAGACAAAGCATCATCAAGCCGCTGCTGGCGTATATTGATTGATATTTTTTTGTTCAGGATGTTTTGCGAAAACCCTGTGGTTACACTCAACAGGAATATAACACAGATTGTGCTGAATGCTTTTTTATATATGCTCATGTATGAAGTACTTATTGTAAAACAATATCGTTACCGGTTCGCGTAACTTTAATGAGTAGCGTTTGTTCCAGAATTTTTAGAATAGTATCAAGCGATTCTTCGTGGAAGGTTACAGTAAGCGGCATGGAGCGTAATTGTTGTTTTGCAATGATAATATTAACGCCGTATGCCTCATTGAGTTTATCTCTTAATTTCCAGAGGGGTGTATTGTCACACACAAAAGTGTGACTTACATAATAATTAAAAAGCTGGTCGGTTGTTGTACTTTTTGACAATATTGTGTCCGTACGTGTAACAAGCGTTTGCTCTCCTTTTCTTAATTCCAGTATTTTACCCGCATGTGTTACCTGTACTATCCCTGAAGTAACAATAATTGCCGTACCACTATCATCATTCTTAATATTAAAAGAAGTACCTACAACTTTTACCTGCACGTCAGCCACATCAATAACAAAAGGTTTTGTTTTATCTGCGGCTATATTAAAGAACGCTTCGCCTGTTAATGTTACCTTCCTTTTATCTCCGTTAAATGCGGAAGGGTAAGAGAGAGAAGCTTTTTTATTGAGCGTAATAATTGAGCCATCGGTTAAGGTATCGATTAAAACTTTATTTGTTGCCTGGCTGAGCAACTGCTGTGGAATTTGTGGTCTTTGTGTTGTTAGTACATAAAATAATATTGATCCCAAAGCGACAAATACAACCGCCGCAACCATACGTAACCACCGGATACGAATAACCGGAGTTTGACTGCGGTGAGATTGTACCAGCGGTAAAAATTTTTTCCAGGCAACATCTTCATCAGGAGCTGCATTATAGTGCTGCAAATTACTCTCACTCCATATCAACGAAAACTGGTGAAAATACCGGCTGTTATCCTCGCTGCGCTCCACCCAGGCAAGCACTTCAGTGGCTTCATCCGGCGTAGTTTCTCCCGCAAGAAACTTAACCAGCAGCGCATCCATATTTTCGTTTGCAGCGTATTCCAATGTTAATTTTTTAATGATGTATTAAATGCTTTAATCTCTTTAGCCATAACCAAGGCAATTATTTTTCTTAGGTGATTATATACATTACGATAATCATAGGCAGGTATTCGGCCAGCCTGGCGCGCATCAATCTTAATGCCTTACCCATTTGTGCTTCAATTGTTTTTACCGACAGGTTCGTATGCTGCGCTATCTCATGATACTTTAATCCCTCAAGCCTGCTCATCTGAAATATTTTTCCACATTGCCCGGGCAGATCGTTCAAGGCTGCCTGTATATGGGCTTGTAATTCCTTACTTAATATTTTACCAGACGCATTTTCTTCAAAAGGCAAGGGTTGTGTTTCAACATATTTGACATGGCTCGATTTTACCTGCTGATGTTTTAAATAATTAAGGCAATGATGGTAGACAGATTTATATAAGTATGCCTTTACCGAAACATCAAAACTTAGTTCCGCTCTTTTTTCCCAAAGCCTTACAAACACCTGCTGCACTATTTCTTCCGCATTGGCTTCACTTTTTATCAGCGTACAAGCATAGTGGTATAGTGCCTTAAAATATTCTTTAAAGATCTGTTCAAAAGACGATGCTGTTACGGCAGGTAAAATGCTTATACGCTCAGTTTTGATTGGTTCCACCTTGGCTTTCTTGTGTCTTATATCAAAGATAATCGCTTCCAGTTAATGCCATTTTGAATAAGACAATCAACCGGCATTATACCCTTACTATAGTTTTACTTTTTTTAAAAATTCCGGAAAAGGGCTGAAGTTTAAGGGTTAATAATGCAACGGATACAGCATATAACTATTGGCAAGAAGTGGCTTTACCCTGTTTAACATACGCTTTGAATGCTTGCAGGGATTAGTAAACAATTGTGCATCGGTAGTATAACATTACCCAACTTCAGAGTATAGAATTATTCATTTCCATCTTGGCTAAAATCAAAATCGGATTTCAACATAGAATGAGCCTCCTGTAAAGAAGTACATTGACGGAAGACTCACTACTCTAAGTCAATTACATTGATTGTTCATTCAGCATTTTCACGTAGGTTTGTAGCTATAATAAATATATAGGATGAAAAAATCCTGGTGGAAAGTCCTTTGCATTGTCTTGCTTTTGTATACTTTGATAGCGGGTTTTTTATTAGATGTACCGCATAAAAAAATCCTGAACGAAACTATACGCAATATTTATTTTCATGTGCCCATGTGGTTTGGCATGATGATATTATTTAGCTGTTCGGTGGTATACTCTATCTTTTATCTCCGTAAACCAAATCTCCTCAACGATATTTATGCTTCGGCTTTTGCAAGCACAGGTATGGTTTTCGGTCTACTCGGCTTAATAACAGGCGCTATTTGGGCCACCTACACATGGGGAAAACCCTGGAGTAATGATATTAAACAATTAGGTGCGGCAATGTCATTGCTGATATATGCGGCTTATTTTGTGTTAAGAAATTCTATTACTGATATTGATAAAAGAGCGAGAGTTGGAGCGGTATATAATATATTTGCTTTTGCCATGCTTTTTCCAGCGTTAT
>JBGALP010000217.1:0-8572 GCA_044223805.1 Agriterribacter sp. | reverse complement strand
GCCAATAAACAGATTAGCGAACTGAAAGGAGAGAAATTTGAGATTTGAAATTTGAAGATTTGAAAATGCATATCATAGATCAAAGATGCCTATCCAAATCTTTTTTGAAAAGCAAGGGCTGTGCGCCAGCGTTCCTTCCTCTTGGGAAGGTTAGGATGGGCTTTACTTGCTGAACTGATACTTAACACCGCCTGTAATCCATCTGCCGGGCATTACAGATCCTAACAGATCACTGTACTTTCTATCAAAAATATTATCAGATTGCACGAACACAGACAGTGTTTTACGCAGGAATCCATATTCAGCCTTGGCATTCATTACAAAATAATCAGGGGTTATTACTGCATTGATTGAGGAGGCAGCCTGTTGCTTTCTTTTTTTATACAACCCATTTACACTAAAAGAAAAATTATGGCACTGATAAATGATGGAAAAGTTGGTAAGAAATTTAGCGTGTGATGAAACATAAAAAGAAGTTACGCTGTCACTGCTTTTGCTATCCAGCCATACCAATCCAACACCGGCGGTAAGATTTTGCTTGCTGTTCAATTGATGTGTATATTGAATATCTGTTTCAAAACCGGTGGTATGTACAGAAGCAATATTTTTTGCCAAAGCATATACGCCTGTTGGAATCAGGTTATCCTTTCTTGGCATGTCACCGTAAGGCGTAGTACTAAAATCAATCAGCCGTTGGTGAAAGCGTTGAAAGAATGTAGCCGATACCTTTAGATTGTTTTTAAAAAACCAATCCGCTCCAGCTTCATAACTCAATGACCGTTCTGCTGTAAGCGCGGGGTTACCTACCGATCCGGATCTCACCACTTCTTTATTATAGTTGTTATAACGCTCAGTAAAATCAGCATCTCTTATTGTTTTGCCTACACTTCCCCTGAACTGGATATGCTTTGTTTTATACGACAAATCCAATTGCGGAACAACTTCAGCAGTTACATTTTGAAATATTACCCACTGTAATGAAGGACGAACATAAAAGTTGCGGGCGAGTTGCTGCGATACAGAAACAAAAGGCGATACCTGGAAAAGCGAATGATCGCCCCTGTCGTTAGAACGGATAATTTTTTGCTGATAATTTAATCCTGACATAAGCGTGGTTTTGCTACCAAGCTGGTTTTCATACTGCAGCAATGCCTGAAATAATTCTGACCGGTTTTCATTTGCAGTTGAAGCAGGCGCGAACTGGTAATGATCTTTCACTCTTTTATATCCCACATCAAAGGTTACGCGCTGTTTTTGCGAATTGTAACTGATTCTTGCCTGGTTCCATAAAGAAGAAACTTTTTCATTAGCTGTATCAAAAGAATAAGTAGTATAAAAGTTTTGTGCTGCAAAATTGCGGCTGTCGTATGCAAACCTATATGCGATATCCCATTTTTCGTTAGGATGAAAACTAACAGATGCTGATGCCGTATTATTATGAAAAAAACCGGTAGTGCCTCTTTGCTGAACACCTTCCGCATTATTGGTCATCCATCCGCCGCTTACACTAAATTTTTTATCTCCATAAAATATACCGGCATCAGTATGCACAAAACCATATTGCCCGGCTGATACGCCCGCAGAAACATTTGTTTTTTCTTCGCCCGCTTTGGCGGCAAAAGTTTTGGTGATAATATTGATAACACCGCCCACTGCATCAGCGCCATACAATGCTGAAGAAGCACCTTTCAATATTTCAATTCTATCTATCTCGGCGGGCGCTATTGGAATATAACTATTGAAATGCCCGGTGTTGGGATCGTTTAACCGCATGCCATCCAGTATTACCAATACCTGCTGGTAAGTACCTCCACGCAACACAATATCGCTTTGTGAACCCATCGGTCCACGGGCTTGTATTTCCACACCGGGAACATAGCGCAACAATTCATCCAGTGAATGAACGGGTAAATTCTTAAACTGATCGCCTTTTATAATACTGATATTGCGACCTGTTTCAGAACTTCTTTTCTGACTTAGGGTAGCCGTAATAGTAACAGGATCTAATTCAATTTGCGCATGTAAATAACTAACAAAAAAAAGCAGTAAAGGGAGCAGCAGTTTTTTCATATCAATATNCGCTATTGGAATATAACTATTGAAATGCCCGGTGTTGGGATCGTTTAACCGCATGCCATCCAGTATCACCAGTACCTGCTGGTAAGTACCTCCACGCAACACAATATCGCTTTGTGAACCCATCGGCCCACGTGCCTGTATTTCCACACCGGGAACATAGCGTAACAATTCATCCAGTGAATGAACGGGTAAATTCTTAAACTGATCACCTTTTATAATACTGATATTGCGACCTGTTTCAGAACTTCTTTTCTGGCTTAGTGTAGCCGTAATAGTAACAGGATCTAATTCAATTTGTGCATGTAAATAACTAACAAAAAAAAGCAGTAAAGGGAGGAGCAGTTTTTTCATATCAATATTAAATGGCGACAAATGTAGGGAACTTGAATGACATGATTTTTTGCATCCAAACTATCATACATTCGTTTTGAACATTTATTTTTTAAACGCTAGTAATCTCCTATTCCATTAGTGATTTAAGCCTCTCGCAAGTGCATGTTGCTGATGCCTCAAGCCGGCTGGCTTCGTATCTGCACCGCCACTGCCTTTTACTTTTAGGAGATCTGTCAACTGTGGAATATTATTTCTGCCATTCCTATAATGAGCTGTATAGCAAATCCCACGTAAAAGAAGGTGGCTTGTGCAGATACTGGTATTAAAGTTTGTGACCGCCCGAAATCATATTTCCCTATTGCGTTTCATGCAACCAAGTCTTTCGCAACGACCAGATGTACATTGTGATCCCAACTTAAATAATGGCATTATCCCCTTCCCAGTAGTTTATACATCAGCAAGCCCACCACCTCCCGCAGGTAAATACTCCAGTTTTTTATAGCGCCACCCGATGGAATAATGTACTCATCTACCGCAAAACCATCAAAAGGAGTAACCATATAAGCGCACGGATAGCCCTTAGTAATAATGCCGGCTTTTGCAAACGTTTTTTGAGCCCTTGGCATGTGAATGGCCGAAGTAATGAGCAGGTAGGGTGCCTGTGTATGGAGCGAGTCAATTATTTTTTTGGAATTAGCCGCGTTCTCTGCGGTATTGCGTGAGTCTCGGTCAACCAATATATCATCGGTTGGAATACCCAGGTTGATCAATTGTTCCTGCACAAAATCTGCTTCTCTGAACTTGCCCTTAATAAAAACAGAAGCATCGCCTGCTGCCACAATTATCTTTTTTATATGCCCGGTTTTATATAGTAACGCTGTTTGTATAAAACGGTCAGCATTTTCATTAAAGTAAGTATTACTGTCAGCTTTATTCATACCGGAGAATCCACCCAGCACTATTCCTACGTTATAATTCCAGCCTTGTTTTAATTCATATTTGGCAGGTTGGTACAGGAGAATAAGCTTTTTGATGATGTATGGATTGCTGAAAAAAATCAGCAGTATTATGGCAGTGGTATAACATCTTTTTTTTCTCTTTCCGTTTTTCGTAACAAAAGCCCATATTAAAAAAACAAAAATCCAGAGTAGAGGATTAAGTATGTATACAGCGAGTTTGGAAAGAATAAACATAATGGTGAAAATATGATAATAATACTTTGCGAATATAAACATCCATTTAAAAGGCGTATTTATAATAGCTGTTCTGAGGACGAGACTTTCCGAAACTTTATTTGAAAGCAGGCGCTACTATAAGCGCTTTACTTCCTGGTGTGTATGTATAAAAACCTTCACCACTTTTTACACCGAGTTTGCCTGCAGCTACCATCTTTACCAACAAAGGACATGGCGCATATTTAGGATTGCCGAAACCATCATGCAAAACATTTAATATACTCACACAAACATCAAGCCCTATAAAATCAGCTAACTGCAATGATCCCATAGGGTGAGCCATACCAAGTTTCATAATAGTATCAATAGCCGTCACATCAGCCACATTTTCATACAGGCTGTATACGGCCTCATTGATCATCGGCATTAAAATACGATTGGCAATAAACCCGGGATAATCATTTACAACACATGGAATTTTTTCGATTTTTTTGCTGAGTTCAACTATGGTGTCCGTAACACCTTCTTCGGTGGCATATCCTTTTATTACTTCTACCAGTTTCATAACCGGCACCGGGTTCATAAAATGCATACCGATTACTTTACCTGGACGGCGGGTAACCGAAGCAATGCTGGTAATTGAAATAGAAGAAGTATTAGTAGCGAGTATAGCGTGTGGAGGCGCGAGTTCATCTAACTGTTTAAATAAATTCAGCTTTAAGTTCTGGTTTTCCGTGGCGGCTTCAATAACCAGGTCAGCATTTTTTAATGCTTCAGATAAATTACCGGTTGTACGCAAATTATTAAACAGTGCTGCTTTGCCTTCATCCGTAATAATTCCTTTCGCCAACTGCCTGTCAACATTTTTAGTAATAACCTGCAAGGCTTTTTGCAGTGCAGATTCGCTTACATCAGTAAGCATTACACTAAACCCATATTGAGCAAATACATGCGCAATACCATTACCCATTGTACCTGCTCCTGCTACAGTTATGTTTTTGATCATGGTGTGGGGAAATGTGAGACGTGAAAAGTGAGAGGATAAATGATAAACCTCAAACTTGTATTTCTTCTGCCTTCTTCCTACCCTCCCTTAAACCCTAAACCTCAAACCCTAAACCCTAAACCCCAAACCCTAAACCTCTTAATAGCTCTTCTTAAAATCTCCCCGTTTCCAGGCTTTTACAAATTCGCTCCAGGCAAAAGGGTTAAGTATGTTCATAGGAGGCGCTTGACCGCTATAATAATAACTCTGCGCATTTTTACTCAAGGCATAATTCGCGGCTTCACCACCATCCCGGGGCAGCATCCGCATCAGCGCTTTTCGTTTAGCGTCGCTGGTATTTTGCCGTGCTATTTCAATACCATCATCCGGCACATCATTATTCACAAAGTCCCTTTCAAACTGCTCTCTTGTTGGCCTGGCTCTTATGATAGCGGTAGGCAGGTACACCGTGTCTTCGGCAAGCAACTTAATCATACTATATTGAATGCCGGGTATGTCCTTAGGTATAATGTTGGTTTCAGGGCGGTAAGAAACATGCGAAAACCGTATTTCATCTCCTTTTAATACCACAATAGAAAAAACCCCCTGTTCATTGGTAAGCGTACCACGGTTTTGCCCTTTTACCATTACGGTAACGCCGGGTATTCCCTTCAGGCTGTCGTGGGTCATTACTATACCATATACTTCTACCACTGAATCTTTGAGGGCCTCAAACTGTGCCTGGGCTGCAAAAGGAGAAACTAACAATAAAAAGAAAACGTATCGTAAAATTTGTTTCATCAACCGCTTTATAAGATTGCAATAATACTTGAACTTACTAAAAAAACAAAGTAAGCATTTATGGGGTTAACTTTGCCCGGTTCATATCCTTTTTAACAAAAAGTTCGGTGATGACAGCTAATGATATTTTAAAGGCCCTGAGTAATGTTATAGAACCAGACCTGGGGAAAGACCTGGTTACGCTTAATATGGTGAAAGATGTTGTAATTGAGGGAGATAACGTGTCTTTTACCATTGTGCTTACCACCCCTGCATGTCCCTTAAAAGATGTAATAAAAAATGCCTGCATAAACGCCGTGCATTTGCTGGTTAATAAAAATGCTGCCGTACATATACGCTTTACGGCTAATACCAACAGTAACAGAAAAGACAATGGCGCGGTATTACCCGGCGTAAAAAATATTATTGCCGTGGTAAGTGGTAAGGGTGGCGTAGGTAAATCAACGGTAGCCGCCAATCTTGCATTAGCCTTAGCTGAAGGCGGTGCGGCAGTGGGCTTAATGGATGCGGATATTTATGGTCCAAGTTTGCCCATGATGTTTGGCTTAAGAGGCGAACGCCCTTTAATGAAACAGCAGGGTGAAAAAGGCATTATTATCCCGATGGAAAAATTCGGCATCAAACTAATGAGCATTGGTTTACTGGTTGATGAAAAGCAGGCTGTAGTATGGAGAGGTCCTATGGCAAGCAGCGCCATCCGCCAGTTTGTAACAGATGTAGAATGGGGCGACCTGGATTACCTGGTAATAGACATGCCGCCGGGCACTGGTGATATACACCTTACCCTGGTACAAACCGTTCCGGTAACCGGCGTAGTAGTAGTAACAACCCCTCAACCCGTTGCCCTAGCTGATGCTAAAAAAGCCATTGCCATGTTTGGGCAGGCACAAATAAAAGTGCCCATTATTGGTATAGTTGAAAATATGAGTTGGTTCACGCCGGCCGAGCTGCCGCAAAACAAGTATTATATTTTTGGAAACGGCGGTGGCAAAAAGATGGCGGATGAATATGATATTCCTTTTTTAGGGCAAATCCCGCTTGTTCAGAACATAAGAGAAGGCGGAGATACAGGAGTGCCGATAATGATGGGGGATGATACCATAACGAAAAAAGCTTTCTGGGATTTTACCGGTAATGCGGTACGCAGCATAGCCATGCGCAATGCAAGCCTTAGCGCTACCAGGGTAACTGAGGTGGTAGTGTAAATATGAATTGATTCCGGCAAATAAATATTGCAATGTACAGTGTTGGCTATTTTAAGGAGAAGGAAATTGAAACGGTAAAAAACTTTATGAAGCAAAATGCTTTCGCCATTTTGTGCGGAAGCAATGCTGAAGGTAAACCGGTAGCTACACATATACCCTTGTTGATTGAAGAAAGGGAGGGCACATTATTTTTGCTTGGGCATTTCATGCGCAAAACAGATCATCATAAAGCCTTTGAACAAAACCCTGAAGCGCTGGCTATTTTCAATGGCCCACATACATATGTAAGCGCAAGCTGGTACGCCAATCCTCAAAGCGCTTCTACTTGGAATTATATTACAGTGCATGCACAAGGCAAACTGCGTTTACTGCAAGAAGACAGGTTGTATGATATTCTCTCCAGCACTACCAGGCATTTTGAAAATAATCCTGATTCTCCGGCATTGGTGGAGAAAATGCCGGCGGAATATATCACCAACATGAGCAAAGCCATTATTGCTTTTGAAATGGAAGTAACCGCGTTAGACAATGTATTTAAACTGAGCCAGAACAGGGATGCAGCTACAAGAAATAATATTATCGAACAACTAAAACAAAGCAATACACCCGACGCTATGGCTATAGCAGCAGAAATGAAAAAAAGGTTATAGCTATCAGCGATGAGCCTTCAGCTTTCAGAAATATATTGACAGATATCATATAACATTGACTCAAAGCTGACCACTGATAGCTCACAGCTAAAAACTATCTTCGCAGCATGACAAGGCAACAGCTTATTCAGCAAATTAAACAGAAAGGTTCTTACTTATGTGTTGGTCTTGATACCGACATTACCAAAATACCCAGGCAATTATTATCGCATCCTGATCCTGTATTTGAATTCAACCGCCAGATTATTGATGCTACAAAAGATTATTGTGTAAGCTATAAAATCAATACTGCTTTTTATGAAAGCCAGGGATTAAAAGGCTGGGAGGCAATGGAGAAAACGGTGAACTATATTCCCGATAGCCATTTTACCATTGCAGATGCCAAACGTGGCGATATAGGCAATACATCAACCCAATATGCAAAGGCCTTTTTTGAAACGCTGCATTTTGATGCCATAACCGTAGCGCCGTATATGGGTGAAGACAGCGTAAAACCTTTTTTGGAATACGAAAACAAATGCACCATTGTGCTCGGGCTTACTTCCAACAAAGGCGCAAAAGATTTTGAATTGCAATCAATGGTTCGTGAAAACACGAACCAGGGCGGTGAAAAGTTGTATGAAAAAGTATTACGCACCGTATCAGGCTGGGGCAATCCACAAAATCTGATGTTTGTAATAGGCGCTACGCAGGCAGAAGAATTCGTAAACATCCGCAACATATTACCCGATCATTTTTTTCTTGTACCCGGTGTAGGCTTCCAGGGCGGGAGTTTAAAAGACATTTCTGAAAAGGCCATGATCCCCGATTGCGGACTTTTAGTAAATGTTTCCCGTGCCATCATCTTCGCCGGTGAAGACGAAAATTTTGCAACCGAAGCAAAAGCCATAGCGCAACAATACCAGCAGGAGATGAGTACATATTTACATTAAAACGCAACGGGCAGGGATTATACAAAAAATTCTTCATCTCAATTTTAATAGATATCTTACTGATACAAAGCATAACAGCCCATATGTGACTGAGCGGGCGAAGCCATGCAACACACCAAACAAAAAATCAAACTTGCCCCCTTAATACATAAGGGAAACACATGGATTGGCATACAATTTCCACGCCTGCCGGTTTTGCAACAGGCGGTAAGAAAAACCAACCAAATAAAATGGAGCCAGTCTAATAAGTGTTGGTATTTGCCTTTTACAAGATCAAGCTACAATGAGCTTCTTAAAAATATTCAACCATTGGCAGAGGTAGATAATAGTGAATTAAAGCAATACAAAATTGCCGTTTCCAGCATTTTACTTAAACTACAAACCGTATCGCATTTCCAGGCATCTGCCAACA
>JBGALP010000216.1:0-8493 GCA_044223805.1 Agriterribacter sp. | reverse complement strand
CGTCATGAAGCAGTTGATTTATATACACGATTATTATACAGCAATATACTGAAAAGCCATGAGCGGTCAGCTTTCAGCTTTCAACGGTTGGCCTTCAGCGATCAGCTTTCAGCAGTCGGCTATTAATGTCATGTTAGATCCATGGGTTTTGAATCATGCTCACAAAATTATTTGCAGTCTTAAATAAACCCACCGGGATCTTTTAGCACAACCTGATAGCCGAAGACTGATAGCTAACAGCCCGACACAAAAAAAGCCGTCTCTTTCGAAACGGCTGTGTAATTACATGCTGTAATTTTTAAGCTATATGTTGCTCAATCTTTTTTACAAAGTTGCCTTTAGGTTGAGCGCCTACTAATTTATCAACTACCTGTCCGCCTTTTACAAAAAGGATAGCGGGAATTGAAGTAACACCATAATTAATTGATAACTCAGGGTTATGGTCTACATTTACTTTACCCACATTTACCTTACCATCATATTCTTTGCTTAATTCTTCAATTACTGGTCCTATAGCACGGCATGGTCCACACCATTCAGCCCAAAAGTCAATTACTGTAAGTTTATCTGATCCTAAAACTTTCTCTTTAAAGTTCGCATCTGTAAATTCGAGTGCCATATATTTCGTTTTTAATTTTTTCGTTTACTAATAATACTTATAACGTCGCAAATTTAAGTCCATTATCTCACATAAGCATATCTGTCATTATCCACAGCCTGTGCATTAGACAAATTGACTTTCGCTTATTTCTGTAAAGTGGTAACACTCACTTCCATATCTGGATTTGCTTCCAAAAAGGCAGTCATTTCGTCATTCATTTCAAACCCCCTTTCCAGTGTGTACATGGTTACCCGGCATTGCGACTTTGGCTCGGAAAGTACAAAACGGATGCTCGATTTGCCAGGGTTAGTACGTATGTTATCGTCAACAAATGATACTATTTCCTGGTTAAGCAGTTTGGGGTGGAGTTCAATCTGCAATTGACGCGTTAACATTCTTTTTACAGTTTCGAGTAACATTACACTGGTCAGTTTAAACTCAAAATCGGTGGTGCTGTTCCATCTGGCTTTAAAATTACCCGTTGCAAACAACACATTACCTAAACTGAAATGGTCTTTAAACTTTACATAATCTTCACCAAACAATGCGATCTCTGTCTTACCTGAATAATCTTCCAATGCAAATACACCAAATTGTTTTCCATTACGGGTGGTTCTGTGCTGGGCATCTGAAACCAAGCCTGCTATTTTGAATGCTCTGAAAGGATTTTGATTTGCCGCAACATTATCTTTAAACTCATTAAACTCAGATAGAATGGTAATACCATAGTGTTTTATTTCAAACCTGAAATGATCTAAAGGATGACCACTAAGGAATATGCCGGTAATGTCTTTTTCATGATCAAGTAATTCAGTTAATGTCCATGGCGGGCAATCAGGCAATTTTGGCGGTGTAACATCCGGCATCTGCAAATCACCAAACAAGGTATTGGTAGTATGTGCAGATTGGCTTTGATATATACTGCCAAACTTTACTATTTTTTCAAGCCCGGTTGACGTATCGCCAGGCGGCATAAAAAAGTATTGTGCCCTGTGAATACCAAAGGCATCAAAAGCACCTGAATAAGCAAGACACTCCAACGACTTTTTATTTACCACGCGCTGGTTTACTCTTTTTATCAGATCAAAAATAGATGTATACGGTCCTTTTTTTCTTTCCTCAATAATACCTTCAATAGCTGCTTCGCCTACTCCTTTTAATCCGCTTAAACCGAAACGGATTTCCCCTTTTTTATTCACGGCAAAACCTTTATGCGATTCATTTACATCAGGCCCTAATACCACCAACCCCATGCGCTTACATTCCTCCATAAAAAAGGTAATCTTTTCAATAGCACCGGCATGGTTCAATACCGCCGCCATATACTCGGAAGGATAATGCGCTTTTAAATAAGCGGTTTGATAGGCTACAAAAGCGTAACAGGTAGAGTGCGATTTATTGAATGCATATTGAGCGAATGCCTCCCAGTCTGTCCATACTTTTTCTAATATATTTGCTGCATGTCCATTTTTTGTAGCACCGGCAACAAACTGGGCTTTCATTTTGTCGAGTACCGCTTTTTGTTTCTTACCCATTGCTTTACGCAACACGTCCGCATCGCCCTTACTAAAATTGGCCAGCTTCTGCGATAGCAGCATCACCTGCTCCTGGTATACTGTAATACCATAGGTTTCTGAGAGCATTTCCTCCATTTCAGCAAGATCATAGGTAATAGGCTCCCGACCATGTTTACGGTCAATAAAGTTGGGTATATAAGCGAGTGGTCCTGGACGATACAACGCGTTCATGGCAATGAGATCGTCAAACTTATCCGGCTTTAATTCGCGCAGGTATTTCTGCATACCCACACTTTCAAACTGGAACGTACCGTTGGTATCGCCACGTTGATATAACTGGTATGTTTTTTCATCGTCCAGCGGAATAGTATCCAGGTCTATACTTACATTGTGATTTTGTTTAATTAACAGCAAAGCAGTTTTAAGAATGCTCAATGTTTTCAAACCCAGAAAATCCATCTTTATTACACCTGCTTCTTCAATTACACTACCTTCAATCTGGGTTACCCATAAAGAAGAATCCTTTGCTGTGGCAACAGGCAATAATTCTGTAAGATCTTTAGGTGCGATGATAATACCCGCCGCGTGGATGCCCGTATTCCTTACAGAGCCTTCCAGGATTTCCGCCTCATGCAATACCTTCGACTGCATATCATCACCATTATAATATTGTCGTAGTTTTTTTACATTTTCAAGATCATCAGAAGACAGCCCTTCTTTTTCTTCCAATGATTTCTCTCCTTCTTTTGCGTTGAGTGGTGCATGCAATACTCTTTTAAGGGAGATGCCGGGTTTATCAGGCACCAGTTTGGCCAGCATATTAGAATCTGCAAGCGGCAGATCCATTACACGTGCCACATCTTTGATACTCATTTTAGCGGCCATGGTACCATACGTAATAATCTGTGCTACCTGGCTTTTGCCATATTTTTCCACCACATAATCAATTACCTTCTGTCTGCCTTCATCGTCAAAATCAGTATCAATATCCGGCATGCTTTTACGGTCGGGATTCAGAAACCGCTCAAACAGCAAATTATATTTGATAGGATCAATATTAGTAATGCCTATACAATATGCCACCACAGAACCTGCCGCGGAACCTCGACCTGGTCCTACAAATACACCAATGTCTCTGCCCGCTCTTATGAAGTCACTTACAATTAAAAAGTAACCGGCAAAACCCATGGATTTGATAGTGAACAATTCAAAATTGATGCGCTCTTCAATCTCCGCCGTAAGCGGATCATAACGCCTATGCGCACCCTCCATTGTAAGATGCTTAAGGTATTCCCATTGGTTCAGGTTATTATCTGCATGTACCTGGAATGCAGGCGGTATAGGAAAGTTAGGCAGCAAAATATCACGCTTCAAATCCAGCACATCAATCTTACCCACAATCTCATTGGTATTGTCTATCGCTTCAGGCAGATCATGAAACACCTGTTTCATTTCCTGCGTGGTTTTAAAAAAGAACTGGTCGTTAGGAAAGGCAAAGCGTTTATTCTTTACAGATATATCATCATCCGAAAACTCACGCAGTGCAGGAGTAGCTACCTTTTCGCCTGTATTAATGCACAATAAAATATCATGCGCGTTAAAATCTTTTTGATCTACATAGTGAGAATCGTTTGACGCGATAACTTTAACATTATATTTCTTCGCGAACTTTAACAGCACATTATTCACTTTCTCCTGCTCAGGTATACCATGCCGTTGTAGCTCCACATAAAAATCTTCCTGGAAAATATTCAGCCACCATTTAAACTCGTTCTCTCCTTCCTCTTCTCCTTTTTTTAATATGGTTTGTGGTACCAAAGCGCCAAGGCAGCATGTGGTTGCAATCAGTCCTTCGTGATATTTATGAATCAGTTCTTTATCAATACGCGGATATTTGCTGTACATACCCTCGATAAAACCCATGGAGGTAAGCTTGGTAAGATTGCGATAGCCTGTTTCATTTTTGGCTAATAATACCTGGTGGTGTCGCGGATCTTTTTCTTCTTTCGAAAATATTTTTCTATGCCTGCTTTCTGTTATGTAAAACTCACAGCCAACCACAGGCTTTACCTTCAGCGCACTTTTTTTATCATCAGGGTTCACCTTATGCTTATACGCCTCGGCCACAAATGAAAACACGCCAAACATATTACCATGATCAGTAATAGCCAGGGCGGGCATTCCATCTTTAATAGCTTTTTGATACAAACTGCTGATAGGCGCTGCGCCATCGAGCAGTGAATATTGGGTATGTACATGAAGGTGAGAGAAGGTAGACATAAATACAAATTTCGTAAAGTTGAGCCAAGAATTAAGGAAGCATTTTCCACAAATTATAATCGCTGCCATTATTCAGATATACAAAAACCAATATAACAGGTTGCTGGTGTGATTTTTGTGAGTACCTTGCGCAATTAAATTATGTAACGGTTTGCGTTATTTCTTTTTTCTTATCATACTCGTAGTAGCCCTGAATAGTTGCAGCAGCACAAAGTCAGCCTTGCGCTCTTCAGCCTTGCGCAACAACGCTACCCAACGTGCGGATATAACCGTAACCGATAAAAGTGATGAAAAGAAGGAAGAAAAATTACCAGTAATACCCGAACGGAAAGCGCCGCCAAAAATAATTTTCCTCCCTCCATTTGATATTGAGCACGGAGATGTTGCGCAGTTTAAATATGCCATCAAAATGGATATAGAAGTGGAGCGGCTCGCTAACGCGGAATTATATAAATTCATTGAAACCTGGTGGGGTACGCCTTACCGTATGGGCGGTTCCACACAAAAAGGAATAGATTGTTCAGCATTTACACAAATGCTGGCGTCTGTTATTTATGGTGAACAAATTCCCCGTACCGCCCAGGAGCAAAAAATTTTTTGCAGACCAATTGACATCAATGAATTGAAAGAGGGCGATCTTGTTTTTTTCAATACCAAGCGCGGACATATGGTAACACATGTTGGCGTTTATCTTCACCAGGATCAGTTTGTACATGCCTCATCATCCAATGGCGTAATTATCAGCAGCCTACAAGACAATTACTGGAGCAAAAAATTTGTGGGCGCAGGAAGAATGGTGGAGGAGAAAGTATCTGCAGGAAGATAATGTGAGAAATGAAAATACAAGCCTCACCTCTCTTCCTCCTCTCCGAACAGAGAGGAGGCGGTGCTACAGAATAAATTCAAGCTACAGTTCTTCCATTTCAACCATCGAATATATAATGGTTACTTAAGCATTCACTTTCTCACGTCTATTGTTTCACTTCTCACCATTCCCTCACGCTACAGTTTCACCGATTGCCCCGTTTCCGCTGATTTCAATATTGCTTCTACTATCCTGATATCACGTAACCCTTCATCGCCAGGAACAAGCATTGGCTTTTTTTGCATAATGCTCAAGGCATCATCATCCATTTGATTAGCCTGCTGCCAGGGCACCTCGTAAGGTTTATATATTTCACCTAACGGACTGCTTCCTTTTTGCCCGTTGTAGCCTGAATACGGCGCCATTTTGATATCGCCCTTTTCACATTTGATGTTCAGGAAGTTTACATTCTCACCAAAGCTGGTTTTTATGTTTGCCATCACTCCCCCGGGAAATTCAAGCGTGGCAATAGCTGTTTCTGCCAATCCATCTTTATAAACGTCGGGGCGTGTAGTGGAAGTTTTTGCTGATACCACTGCTAAAGGCTCCATACCCGTTCCGAGTCTTGCGCCTTGTATGGCATATACACCCATATCAAGCATCACACCGCCGCCCAGTTCTCTTTTTTGTTTCCAGTGGTCTGTTCTTCCATCAAAATATCCCGCGGCATCTTCCAACGACTTTACATTACCTAACAATTTATTTTTTACAATACGGCGGTATTCATTGGTGTTAGGCTCGTGCTGCAGCCTGTACCCTATTGCAAGCGACTGCTTGTTTTTTTTGCAGGCTTCAATCATTCTTGTACAAGCGGCTTCTGTCATAGCCATTGGCTTTTCGCACCAAACATGTTTGCCTGCATTAGCAGCTCTTACCACATATTCTTCGTGCATAGATGGAGGCAACACTACATATATTACATCTATGTCAGGATTATTGGCCACTTCATCAAAATTCTGATAGTTATAAATATTTTTATCAGGGATGTTATATTTCTTTTTCCAGACTTCCGCTTTTGCAGGTGTACCTGTAACAATACCGGCGAGATAACAACGCTTTGTTTGCTGGAGTGCAGGCGCTAATAGATCGGTACTATAATAACCAAGCCCCACGAGTGCCACGCCCAGTTTATTTTTCTTTGCCGGAATAGCTGATATTAAAGATTTGGGAGAAAATAAAATGGCCGCGCCGCCAACGCTGAGGGATTTTAATATTTCCCTGCGGGATTTTAGTATCATCATTCGAAGATTTTCAAATAAACAATAGAGTTTACCTCTTTCTAAGGGTGTGGATTGTTTATTAATGTATTGAAAGGTAATAAAAATAAATCGTTACTTCCTGAACATGTTTTCATTACCATTCGATAAATTAAATATTATAAATGCAGATATGCTGACGCTTATTGTTCAACCCCTTCAGGGTTGTATACGGATATTTACTTTTGAGCTACAAACATTAGAATCCTACGGGTTCACATTAAATCCTGCATATGACTCATACCAACAATGAAGAGGTTTACTGTTTGCAGAAACAAGGTGCGATTTTAATCCGATTTTTCAGATGTGCATGTCTGCTTTTAGCAAGCTATAAACGGAAACCTGTGGATTCTGCCTAATATTTCTATTTCCGATGATAATTCCTGCCAAATCTGGTATCCGTAATAAAACGAACTAATAAATTCAATTCGATCTTTTCAGAGTAGCGGCTATTTTGATATTGAGGCATGCCACAATTGCCCCCTCAACACAACATTATTTGCGCTTAGCCTGATCCTGAAGGGATCACCTGTTTATAGCATAAAGATTATAGTTTTGCCACGACCCCAGAGGGATCGAACAGGAGGAAAATCATCCCTTAGCTTTGTGGCACCAAATAAATCCATCTATTTTAATTTACACATCAAACAAAATTCCTGTTCCATTTCAATCCATAAAATCAAAACAGTAATATTGCTTCCCTAATGAACAACAATTTATTGCTCTTCTTTCTTTTCTCCATTGTGCTCTTATTGATTTTATTTCTTCTGCAGAGAAAAAATAGAAAAGATAAACCGATGGTTGACCTGCCTGGTGTATATATTGAGCTTCTTAAAAATAATGTGGCATTTTACAATGCACTAAGTGAAAGTGCAAGAATACGCTTTGAACAGCGGTTACAACGCTTTTTGGCCTCAGTGCGCATTACAGGCGTAAAAACCACTGTTGAAGATCTTGATCGTGTATTGATAGGTGCGAGTGCTATCATTCCTATATTCAGTTTTCCCGATTGGGAGTATACTAACCTGCACGAAGTATTGCTGTATCCGGATATATTCAGTGAGGGTTTTGAACAAACGGGTGAAGGTAGAAACGTAATGGGAATGGTGGGCAACGGACCGATGCAGCATATCATGATTCTTTCAAAAGGTGCATTGAGGGAAGGCTTCAGCAATAAAACCGGTAAGGGCAATACCGCTATTCACGAATTTGTACATCTTATTGATAAAACAGATGGAGATGTAGATGGCGTGCCTGGTATTTTATTGCAGCACCAATATGTATTGCCGTGGATAAACATGATGCATAAAAACATACAGGAGATTATAAACAACCAGTCAGACATTAATCCTTACGCGTCGGTTAACCAGGCAGAGTTTTTTGCAGTGGTGGCTGAATACTTTTTTGAACGTCCTGATCTTTTAGAGAAAAAACATCCTGACCTGTATTCTATGCTTTCGCAGATATTTAAACAGGATGGGCATGTTAAAGATGAAATATAGGTTAGCAACGGAGAAAGAAGCATGTAAAAACTTACACACTCCTTTCTTAGGGATTTAATTATTTTTTTCCAACCAGCGCTCTTTCATTTGTTTTATCCTCATTTTTAACAATGCTGCCCGCTTTTTGAACTAACTCAACAAATTCTTTACGATAGCCTTCCACATCATCTCCTTTAGCTGAATTAGCTAAACTCAATACATTGTTATACGAAGATTGCTGTGCAAATGCTGAATGCCGAAGCAACATACCGAACTGTGCAACAGCAGCAGCAAACCTGAAATTATCTGAGGTATTAACCAGTGATACATTATTATCGGTTACCGGGTGTACAATTAATTTGCTTACATCACCATCTGGTTTTTTATACCTGAATTTAATGGTCATCAATTCTGCTGAAGCATTACTGGTATTAATAGTAGCGGGTACCGTTTGATATTTTAAAGGATCAACCTTATCAATAAAATCACTTTT
>JBGALP010000215.1:0-9613 GCA_044223805.1 Agriterribacter sp. | reverse complement strand
GGAAGAATATTATCGGTAATAGCAATTACTTTGGTATGCTTATTTTTTTTGGCAAGGCGTAAAATGCTTCCAAGCGCAGGTCCCATTACAGGCAGCCAATATCTTACTACTATAAAATCAGGACGTTTTTTTTTGAGCGCTCTGCCAACTTTTAACCAATTAAATGGGTTAACAGAATTCACAACCGTATGAATTTCTATGTTTTCAGGAGCCGGATCGGACGAATATTGTGTGGTACCTGGAAAAAGAAAGGAAGGATACTGCAGCGAAAAAGAATAAATACAGCAGTTGTGACCTTCATCCAGAAACTGTTTGCACAGGCGTTGATCGTATGTGGCTGAAACCACCACGTAATGGATGCGCAGGACCGATATTACAACAGATGCCATAACAAGTGCTATTGAATTTAATCAAGCCATTTTTTATCAATAGATGCTCTTACGGTTAGCCGAATTCCGCAAAATCAACTCACATGAATCCTGCCAAGAAAAAGTTGTGTTCAATAATCCGCTAATGATGAGCGCTATATACCGAAAAGTGGACGGTTGCTTAGTAACAGGATCAACCGCGTTATAATCAAATGATGCTCACTAAAACCAATCAGAAAAAGATAGTACCGAACAACCCAAAAAAATGCATGGGCTTTTTAGCATACCTCCCCACAAAGGTTAGATGCCAGGTCAAGAAATCCATTGATAAACCGTTCAATACCAAATTTTGTTTTTCCGTACTTACGGGCACGATGTTCTACTACCTTCTCTCCTATTTTTTTAAACCCTCCCCACTTGGCAATTACAGGTATATACCGGTGCATTTCGCCATATACTTCAATTGATTTAACTACTTTCTTTTTATATGCCTTTAAGCCACAGTTAAAATCATGCAGCTTTATGCCTGAAACCATTTGCGTGGCACCGTTAAATAATTTGGAGGGAATATTTTTAGTGAATTTGTTATCGTACCGCACTTTTTTCCATCCACTCACCAGGTCATATCCATCTTCCACAATCATCTTTCTTAATTCCGGTATTTCATCAGGACTATCCTGCAGGTCGGCATCCATTGTAATCACTACATCGCCTTGCGCGGCTTTAAAAGCTTCGTTAAGCGCGGCGCTTTTGCCATAATTTCGTTGAAACTTAATTCCTTTAACAGCAGCATTTTCAGCGTGCAGTTTTTCAATTACGTGCCATGATGTATCAGTACTTCCATCATCTACCAGGATAATCTCATAAGAAAAATGGTTTTCATCCACCACTTTCTTTATCCATGCACATAATTCCGGCAGAGATTCTTCTTCGTTAAACAGGGGCACAACAATGCTGATATCCATGCTTATTTTATTAAAACATATTATTGTGGAGTAGCGGCAGCAGAAAATTCGGTTTTTTCTTTTTTACGATGGCAGCAATAATGAGACTAACTACGAACCAGAAAATACAAAAAAATGCAGTGCCAAGCATTTGCTTTCCAAATGTATAGTTATTTCCTTTCAAGGCGTCTTCTGTGGCCTTATCAATAGCTTCCTGCGGTGCACCGAATTTCTGCATCATTTCCTGCATCTTTACAGTTGTTTCTTGTGTAAGTGCTTCCCTGAAAGGAATATCAATAAAATTGAACAATACATAACTAAATAATGTGCTGATTACCGTGCCTATAACGAAAGTTGTAAAAGTTACTTTTAATGCTGCCGGAAACTCCAGGTATCAGCCTTCCTGCTTTTTTAATTTCAATGCCGCTAATACTGCAATTACAATTGGTATAAGAAATCCAATATAAGCCACCGGGTTTACAAACCATTTTACACCACCTAAATACAGCATCAGGCTAAAAATAACAGAAGCAAGACCTGATATCAGACCATAGGTAACGCCTATACTGTTTTTTTTCTTTTCCATATTTTTATTTTTACATCAACTATTCAAAAATATCTTATCTCCATTAATTATCCCAATAACCTTTCCTTTAAGCGTTTTACCAATAAAAGGAGAATTTTGAGATTTCGACCTGACCTGCTTCTCTTCAAAAACGTATTCGACAGTTGGATCAAAAATGGTGAGATCAGCTTTTGCACCTTCTTCCAATGTTATTTCCTGTAAATTGAATAAACGCCGGGTATTCAACGCACACATATTTACCCATTGTTCCACTGATATTCCTATGGCGCCAAGCACACCAAAAGCAGTTTCCAAACCAATCATACCATAGCCTGCATATTCAAACTCGCAGGTCTTACTGTCCCACTCCTGTGGTGAATGGTGGGTGGCAATAATATCTATGTCTCCATTTTTGAGCGCCTCTACAAGTAATTGTTGTTGTTCTTTTGTGCGGAGCGGAGGATTTACTTTCAAATTGGTATCGTATGCCTGCAGGTCTTCATCGTTGAAAAAAAGATGATACGGAGTAACTGAACAACTAAGCTGTAATCCCTTCTCTTTTGCCGTACGGATATATTGAACAGATTTAGGCGAAGATATGCCTGTGAAATGAAGGTTTGATGCTGCATAATCAGCCAGCTCAATATCACGAAACACCATCATTTCTTCAGCAATAACCGGTTTACCCGGCAACCCAAGCCTTGTAGAAACAATGCCTTCATTCATTAAGCCATGCGTGCCTATATTTTTGTCATCCGGCAGTTGTATTACCACACCATTAAACGCTTTTACATATTGCAATGCTGCAGCACTCCTGATGACTGCACAGGCTTAAGTCCATCGCTGAACGCTACCGCACCACTGGAAAACATATCATACATTTCAGCCAGTTCCTTTCCTTCCGCGTTTTTTGTTATAGCGCCCAGGGGATGAATGTTTACCGGCAATGCCCTGCTCTTTTCTTTAATATATTCTACCTGCGATTTGCTATGTATTACGGGATTAGTATTGGGTACCACAAAAACATGTGTATAACCACCTGCAGCAGCGGCAGCTCCTGTCTCCAGTGTTTCTTTAAACTCATACGGGATCGCAGAAGTTGGCGAAAATATCCACCCAGCCGGGTGACACACATAACCCTTCCTGTTCAATGGTAGTATCGGCTTTATCAGTAATATTTTCAGCTATCCTGACAATAGTTCCATTAGTAATTAAAATATCTCTTTTCTGGCCGTGTAAAGTAGTGCCCGGATGTGTAATGATGGCTTTGCGAATGAGAATATTCATCGTGTAAAGTTGCGCGAAGATAAACGATGTTTATTGATTTTTTGAAATTGGAATTTTCAATTACTTTTGCCGCCCCTACGGAGTGAAATAGTCAATAGTGAACTGTGAAAAGAGTATACTCCAATAATTCGGGACGTATCGCAGCCCGGTAGCGCGTTTGCATGGGGTGCAAGAGGCCGCTGGTTCGAATCCAGTCGTCCCGACTTTTTAAATGAAGAAAACCGCATTCACATTGTGTTTGCGGTTTTTTAATTTAATAGTGTATCAAATGTTGTAGTTTGATTTAAAGGCGTTGTTTTTTTGTACTTGTATGCTACAAATGGAGATAAATTTCTTTTAGCATAAATTTTTACATAAAACTCAATTGGCATTATTTTTTTAGCCTGGCATCCTAAAGTAATGTGATATCCTGCGCAACCGCACGTAAGTTATTGCCCAGTTGATGTCCTCCGTGAGAGATTACACGGACAGTGGCGTGTGAAAGCTTTTCTTTATAAAGCGCGAGATCGGAGAAGGGAACTTCTTCATCATCCCTGCAATGATAAAAAAATATGGGGATTTTCTTATTCAGTTTTTCAGCAAATGTTGCAGAAAGCTTTAATCCTTCTTTCCATTTTTCGTTTCCATTCCAAAACGGTGTTGCTATAAGAAAAATACCAGCCATTTTCTTTTCAGTAATATGTTCAGAAAGATATTTTATTATCATGGAAGCGCCGAAAGAATGCCCTACCAAAATGATATTTTCTTTTGCTACAGCAATATGCCTGCCGATCTGATCAACCCATCCAAAATCCGGTGCGGTTTCATCAGTATTAATTATAGGATAGTGTACCACATACCCTTTGCCCAAAGCATTTTGCAGCGAAACCACCAGCGCCTTATCTGCTTCGTAACCGCCATCACCACCACCTTGAATAAATAATACCTGCCTGCTCATGCTATACGATCATTAATTAATAATGGCACCGTTCGTATTCGCCAGTTTTTCGCGCCACTGTTTAATTTGTTCAGGTGTTTGCCTTACCCAATCTGTTATTTCGCCCACTATTTTTAATGGAGCGCCGGTGCGGTAAGAACGCGTGGGATTACCCGGAAATTTTTTATCAGTAACATTAGGATCATTTTCAAAACTGCCCGTTGGCTCAACGATATATACACGCTCGGCTCCTTCTCCTTTGGCTAATGCCGCGGCAAGTCCCGCTCCATTTACAAGCGCAGTGAAGTAAATATGGTTCATTATGAGCTCGGTTTTGTAATTAGAACCATACCCCGCCGTGAGCAAATCGCCAGCTTTTAAATCAGCCCGCGTTCCATGATAAAAAGGACCTTTGTCAGACGATTGGTTGCCAACCGAAACAGCCAATGCCCGATTCTTCCCGGCCTTGTCAGGCTCATTTAAATCATCATAACATTGAGCAATATTGGTATATAAAGCGGGCAAAGCGCCTTCAGCAGCAAGATCATTTACACTCAATGCCAGTTGTAAAGTTGTTTGTAACCATTTCAATTTTTCACCTGTATTCTTTTGATGCCGTGCTACATAGTAAGCCGCCGTAAATTTTTCAAAATCATTGGCGGCTTCATTCCAGGCCTGCAAAAAAATGTTTCCTGCATCTTCCCTATTTCCTCTTTCTTCCATCACCATACCCTGCATGCAACGTTGAATAATTTTGTTGTTTGGATCGAACGGCATTGTGTGATTATTTTATTATTCAGTTTTGAGTGAATCTTTATTACCCCATTTACGGTATGGTTACCAATAACACAATGTATGCCAGTATATTTTTCTGCAACGTTCATTTCTGGCAAGCATGTAAAATCACTTCCCTTATCTTACATCCTTCATGGCTACTACCTTATACCCTTTATCATGCAGGTATTGCATGTATTTTTCAAAAACGTCTTTTGGTGTATTCACCCAGGCATGGGCATTATCGGGCACACCGTGAAACAGTAAAACAACGATCTCATCTGGCTGCTGATTTTTTAGCGCATTGTAAAAAACAGTAGTATCTGTACCTGCGATAGCATAGGAAGGAACAAAAAAAGAATTGTCTTTTCCTGGTATATAAGCCCTGGCTTCGCAGGTGCGGGCAGTATGATAACCCATATTTTTTATTAGTTCGGCGGAAGCAAATGATGAACCACAGCCCGGGTAGGCAAAACTAACAGGAACGGGTATCTGTAGTTCTTTGCATTTTTCCTCTATATAAGCAATTTCTTTTCTGAGCTTTATGGTATCCACATCATTTACCCCCGTATGATGCCAGGTATGATTGGCAATTTCAAATCCCTGTTGCGCAATAGACTGTACCTGGCGCCAGTTGAGGTACTTTGACGTGTCAGCAAAATCGGGTGGAAATTCACACACATAAAAAGTACCACCAAAGCCGTATTGTTTCAGCAAGGGCGCAGCCACACTGTAATGACTTGCAATACCATCATCAAAAGTAAGTACTACCGTTTTTTGTTGTGCTGACAGGTGGTAGGAAGTGAAAAAAAAGAGAAAGAAGAATACAAGCCATTTCATATTGTACGAATGAATAAAAAAACCATTGTTACAAAATCATAAAATAGTAAAAAGGAAGATAAGGAGTAAAAAAAGTATTACGTTGCCTTATCGTTTGACAGTTCATTTGTGTTTTCTATCGCAATAGACTCAATTGCCTTTTTAGCCGATAGTTTCTGCAGCCGTTTCACTTCCAGGTAATAGGATACAAATAAACCCGCAGACAATCCGAAACCGAGGAGCCAGCCTATGGTAAGATAAAAATAGACACCAACACAAAAAAATACAATTCCAAAAGCCAAATACCAGGATCGCATATCGTATCCCTTCGGTTCAAAAACTTTCTCAATATCCATCTCAGAATAACCTTCAGCAATCAATTGCTCTTTTATTTCTCCCGCCGGATCACCACGATCAATTTTTTGTCGCCAGTGTGCTATTGTTTTATCATCTAACATACACAAGCAATTTTAGATAGAATTAATAATTTTTTGCAAATAGTTTTTTAATTAAAGGAATAAGATTGTTTGAGTTTACTTACCGGATGTTGTACGCAAGCTATCCGTTTTTTCTTTTTGTTTTGCCTTTTCATATTCTTCCAAACATTTGCCTAATGGCTTGCCCTGGTTGTGAATACAATCACAAAATGTTTCGCAGGCTTTGGGGCTGCTATTTCCGGGACATCCATTCCAGCATTCCGCCGGTTCATTGCCGGGGCGGATGTCATACATCACACTGTTTACAAATACAACAGTTGCAAGTGTAACCACTACCCCTCCAAAAAACAAAAAAGGAAATTTGTTGTTGCTTCGTTTTTCATCGGGCAGATTAGTCTCTTTTTTTGTATGACTGGAAAGTACCAGAAATTTTAAACGATCATAATGCCAACACAGTAAAAACAAATTAGCCAATAATAAAAATGTGGCCGCACGGGTACCTTCAAACCTAACGGAATAGGTTAGCACGCAGATATTCAGAATAATGGGGAAACTACTAATGGCACCGAGTAGCGCGGTTGCCGGAATGAGTAACAGAATGGCAACCACTATTTGCCCAACGCCGATAAATGTGTAATAGTAACCCGTATTAAGTAAGGCGTCAAAATATTGTCCTAACGGATGATTGTGCGATAATCCGGCGGCAAAACGTTCTCCTGAAACCTTAACTGATCCCGAAATGAGCCATGCAACAGCCAATGCCAACCGGCAGAAAATGGCAAACCAGCGATACCATTTGTTGCCCCTGGCATAATAATAATATTGCTCAAGTTTATTTGGCAAGCTGAATGGTGTTTATTTTTTAGTTCGTATGGAATGCATCATAAGGATTGTTTACTAAAAATAAACATTGTTGCGTTATTAACTATGTATAGCATCCGAGCAACCCGCTAACACGCGCAGCTCGGAGTTGAAACTGTTCGGAGAAGTAAAATACAAGAAATAACAGCTTTACGTGACATTGTTGGGAAAAATAAAAATTACAATTAAGGTGTTGCAGCCAACACACCAGGCTCGGAGTTGAGACTGCAGGGAGCTAAAAAAATTAATTTCTTTTTAGGTTATTTATTAGGAAGCCAGCCATACAGTTTCCACAAATCAGCCTTTGTATTATATTTTCTTAACATCAGAATTTCAGATTTAAAGTCAGATCGTAATCCACTTGATGTATTAAGGAAATAAATTTTTTGCAGGTAACACTCCAGCACTGTCTTTATTAGCGAAGCTATCGAGTCATATGCAGTAATTAAAACATTATAGTCTACAGCTCCCAAAGAATGTTTAAAGATAAACCAGGTTTTCGACTTTTTCTACACTCTAATAAATACTTTTCTCCGCCTCCACTTTTCAAATAACATAAACATTGATCTCTTTTCCAATATCCGTCTTTCCCGGCATAATATCTATATGCTTCAACGGACGCTTCGATTGAAGTGAATATTCCACCAGGAAAAATGCCATTTAGTCCCAAGCGTGAATTCGCCCTCTGTTTTTGTACCGTTATGCCATGTATAAAGATGATAGATCTCTGAAGGCAATTCGACATCAATGCCGTTTATTTTATCCCGAACATAATTTGAATCAACCCCTTCATACATTGAATTTAAAAGATCCGGATTACTAACTTTTAGTGCCTCACTAAGCAAGTGTAATAAGTCTTCAACATTTTCATACATATGATATTTTTTCCTGGTAAATTAACTTAAATAATAATTACACTCACATTGCCAAACCGCCTGTTGCAGAAGTATATTGTTACTTAATGCCATTATCTTTTAATAATTTTAAGAAGTCTTGTCCTCCCAATCTTTTTTTTAAGTTTGATTTCTTTTGCAACTTCCAACTATTCGTCTATTGATGGATTTGTCTTTGAAAGCAATCAACACTTGTCGCCTTAAGATAAATATATGCATTGTCTTCATGTTCAAGTCGGTAAAAAAGGATGTCACAAAGGAAGTATCTTTATTTTCAAAGCCTTGTCTGCAAATGTTGGAAACAAATGAACATTAATCTCTCTTATATTTTTGTTTATTAGTTCAATGGCGTAAAGTTTATCCTTAGCCAAAACTGTGTCCAGCATTATATCTAACAGGTTTACAGAGGTTTCTTCATCTTCACTGTAACTTTCTGTGTTGAGGTAATAAAAATCATCAGCGTTATGAATTGTATTTTTCGTTAGTTCAAAGGCTTTGGGGGGATTTTTAGGATAAAGCAAATTGAATACTTGAGTTTAGCTTTTTCTCATTTTCCACATTTCAAAGAAGTTCGTCATAAATTGGTGTATAGTATTCTTGTACTGCTCCGAAAATAAAGTCTATATGATATTGTCTTATGTTTACGTGTTTGGTCTGCGTGAATGGCACTTTCAAAAGTTGAAGTGCTGTGTCATTTTTAAAGCTGGCGATTGCATTATATAGCTCTCTCCATTCATTACTCCAGGCTCCTTTCTCAACTGCATCGTACAGAGGCTTTTTTAATAAAGGGAGAAAGGCTTGGTCGGGAAACTGGCTAATCGCTTTGTATGTGAAAAAAAGTTGGTCATAACGTTCACCTCTTAATCTGTTATTTAGAATTAGTGGAATATCCTGTTCTCTTTTGAACTTAGCTAAAGTTACCAACGCAGACTGATTGTTTTCTTCCAATACAAGTTCTCTAACTCTTTCGTAGAATGTTTCGTTTAGGGTGGCTCTGTTTATTGCATTTTCTTTTGCGTATAATTTATTAGAAGTATAAACAAGAACACTGTCCAAATACACATATTCGGCACGAGTAAGTTTCTTTGAGTCTAAGTCAACATATTGAGGGGTGACAATATCTATAAAAAAGTCACCAACTTTTTCTCTACTTCCAATGCAGCCGAATTGCGTTTTTACAGATGCCGTGTCATTAATATGAGAGATAACGATTGGAAGTAAATTAGAAGAAGGGTTATAAGATAAAGCCCAAAAGGCATAGCAGCGAACAACTCCGTTTGGATGGTTTGTCAGTTGCAGTAGTTCATTTTGTGTGGCTTTCTTTTGGAGTTCTGTGAAGTTGTCATATTGTTGCGGTCGCACGCCTTCATAATAAACCGCACTACCCATTAGCTCGTTAACCTTTTCAATTTTTGTAACGATTTGTTCTGTCTGTGCAGAAATTTTTGTCTTGTCAAAGTGATACTGACCAAAGGAGTTGAGGGTCAATGTAAGAATGATTATAGTAACGAGGTGTTTCATTGTATTTATGCCAACGAAAAAGTATTGACGTCAGGCGTGGGTATTTTTTTTGGTAAAGCCTGGAGCGTCAAGCCAGTTGTTGATTTGCAAATGAAGTTAAGGAAAAAATGTCGATGAGAAAAGGTACAGTCGGGACTGAAGATGAGAGACATTACAGATGCTCATTGTTATTCCATCTGCCCAACCTGCACAAAACCCCATGTTGGGCGTAGGTTTTATTGAGGCTGT
>JBGALP010000214.1:0-8571 GCA_044223805.1 Agriterribacter sp. | reverse complement strand
ATAAACCTCGCACGCCTCAGTAAGGGTAAAATGATTGGCGTACGCTATAATAAAGACAAAGAATGGGTAGGCGGTACCGTTTGTTACTTTGAAACTTATTAACCTTTTTTAACCTTGTAATGTTTTGAAAGGTGGGTTTCAGTTGTATTTTTGATTATCAGTAAGTGCTGCATATGAAAAAGCATTTTTATTTTACTATAATTTTTGTAAGTACATTTTTATCGCAAAGTTTTGCTCAGCAAAAAACTTTTGAACGTGCTATTGTAAAATCTAAAACTGAAATTACTTTCCCTGAAAACAATAACCGCGGCGCCGGAGATGCGGGTGATGATTTAGGTAGTGGAAGACCTACCGGTATGGAAAGTAAAAACACCATTTATTATAAGGGCGACCTGATAAAAACATACAGTCAGTCTGATTTTGGGAATAATACGGTTATTGTTGATAAGAAGAATAAGAAGACTACCACGCTTATAGAAGCAATGGGGCGTAAAACCGGTTTTTATAGCACAGAAGAAGACGAACAGGCGATGCGTGATAATATGCAGAAACGCATGGATTCTATACGGCAGGCAAGAGGAGGATCAGATAGCCAAAGAAACGGAAGGCAGGGCGATGTGCAGGTTATTAATACAGATGAAACAAAAAAGATTGCGGGATATACCTGTAAAAAAGCGATTATAAAAACAACTACCCGGCAGGGAGAAGTGAACGAAATAACGGTATGGTATAATCCAGATATGGCTATGCCTGCAGGTTACCCTGTAATGGGCAATACAGCAGGAGGCGGTGGTTTTGCAAGAAGTATGAGAGGCGGTGGCAGAGGAGGTCTTAATATTCAGGGGATAGAAAGGATCAAGGGATTTGTGATGGGTTATGAAATGAGCAGACCTAATGGTTTTAAAATGCAGACTGAGGTAACCAGCATTGAGATAAATCCGGATATTGACGATAAGATTTTTGAAATTCCAAAAGGGTACGATCTCAAACCCATGTCTGAAATGCAGAATCAAATGGGCAGAATGTTTGGTCGTGCGCCCGGCGGAGAAAATAATTAGGTTTTGGGGCTATAACAATCAATAAAAAGGAGTCTTCGTAAGAAGGCTCTTTTTGTTTCTGCAATACCACCTACGTCTTTTCTATAGTATCTGTTTCGTAAAAACCCCATTCTTTTAAAAGTGCATTATACCTTTCTTTTGGGAGATTGGAATGTTCATAATGCCCTGCGATTAATTTTTGCCGGTATGCCTCGTATATGCTTACCGCGCAGGCAACAGAAATGTTCAGCGATTTTATTATACCGGTTTGCGGGATAATAAAATTTCCATCGCATAAAGCCCTTATTTCGTTGCTTACCCCTGAATGCTCATTGCCAAAAACCAGGGCAATGGATTGGGTAAAATCCACCTCGTAGAGGCTAACGGCATCGCTGCTTAAATGAGTAGCCATAATTCTCTCGTACAGGCCTCTTAATACGCCGAAACAAGCTTCCGCATCAGAATATTCGTTAATGGTTAGCCACTTTGAAGCGCTGGAAGAACTTTTAGCTCCCCATTTTTTATGCCTGGGGATCTTTGTATTGAGTATATAAATATCCTGTATACCAACCGCATCGCAACTGCGCATAACTGCTGATATATTATGGGGATCAAATACATTCTCTAACACAACAGCAAGATTATTTTGCCGTTTATTCAAAACCTGTAACAGGCGATCAGATCTTTCTGGCGTCATATTTGTAAAATTAAACCACGCAATGTATTAATCACTAATTTTATCGGCCTAATAAAACACAAAATTCCCAATATCTGTTATGCTAAAAAAAATCTTGAAAATATCCGGCTTTGTTCTGCTTATTCTTTTAATTACCGCCTTTGCACTTCCTTTTATCTTTAAGGATAAGATCACTACTATTGCCAAAACACAGATCAACAAAAACATCAATGCGAAAGTTGATTTTAAAGATGTAAATATTTCTCTGTTCAGGCACTTTCCCCGTTTAGCTGTGGGTTTAGAAAATCTTGAAGTAGTAGGGCTTGATGATTTTTCGAAAGATACATTGATATCAGCGCAAAGAATTGATGTAGCGTTGAACCTGATGAGCTTGTTTGGCGGATCGCAAATGAAGATATACAGCATTGTGGTAGATGATCCCCGCATACACGCCATTGTTAATAAAGAAGGCAAAGCCAATTGGGACATAGCCAAACCATCTGCTGATAGCACAGCTTCCGCTGATTCATCTTCCCTCAATCTTAATTTAAACAGTTACGAAATCAATAATGGCTATATCAGTTATGATGACAGGCAGGGAGACATGAGCGCTGAAATTACAGGTCTGAACCATTCAGGTAGCGGCGATTTCACTTCAGATCTTTTTACACTTGAAACCAAAACATCTGCAGACGCGGTGAATTTTGTGTATACCAAAATCCCTTACCTGGTAAATGCTAAAGCTCAACTGGGCGCAGATATACAGGTTAATAATAAAGAAAGCAAATACACTTTTAAAACAGATGATGTACAGTTAAACGATCTTAAACTGGCAACAGAGGGATATTTCCAGTTTGTGAACGACACTACATATGGTATGGACATAAAATTTAATGCACCATCAACTGAGTTTAAAACCCTGCTTTCCTTAATTCCGGCAGTATATAAAAATGATTTCGACAAAATAAAAACCAGTGGTAAAGCCATCTTCAACGGATTTGTAAAAGGAGAATATAACAGTGCAAAAATTCCCGCCTACAATATCAACCTCAATGTAGAGAATGGTTTTTTTCAATATCCTGATTTACCGCAACCGGTAAAAAATATTGCCATTGCATTGAAAGTTGATAATCCTGATGGCGTAACAGATAATACAGTAGTAGATATTTCAAAAGGACATATTGAATTTGGCAATGATCCTTTTGACTTTAAATTACTATTAAAGAAACCCGTTACAGACCGATATATAGACGCGAATGTAAAAGGCAAACTAAACCTGGCGCAGGTAGCCAAATTTGTAAAACTGAGCGGCGATACCAAACTTACAGGTTTATTAGATGCCGATGTAACAGCCAAAGGAAATGTGGCCGTAATAACACAACAGAAGCCGGGCACCTTTACAGCCAATGGGTTTATACATTTATCAGATCTGAATTATGCTTCTAAAGATTTTCCGCAGCCCATCAAAAACAGCAACATACAAATCCAGTTTGAAAATCCAGACGGAGTTCCGGATCATACGGTAATTAACGTGCCAACTGCACACGTTGAAGTTGGTAATGATCCGATTGATTTTAATGTACTGGTAAAAACACCGGCAAGCGATCCATACTTTAATGGAAGAGCAAAAGGCAAATTCAACCTGGGCAATTTGGCACAATTTACCACGTTGGAACCAGGCACCACATTATCGGGGTTATTAAATGCAGATGTATCATTCAGCGGAAATAAATCTTCCATAGATAAAAGCCAGTACGAAAAGATAGCTACTGCAGGTACTTTAAATGTAAACAATGTAGTATATGCCAGTAAAGCCTATCCGGGAGGCGTAAAAGTAGATGAGGCCGCTTTTACTTTTAACCCGAAGAATGTTACGCTGAATACATTGAAGGCAGAATACCTGAAATCTCATTTCACCGCCAATGGATCTGTAGATAACGCTATTGGCTATGCGCTGAAGGATGAACCCATTGCGGGCACATTAAATGTAAATGCAGACAATATTAACCTGAATGATTTCATGGGCACTACGGCAACTGCACCTGCGGATTCAGCTAAAGCAACATCTTCGGAGCCATTTGCGGTTCCTAAAAATATTGCCTTTACATTAAATGCAGGTGTAAATAAACTTACCTACGACAAAGTAGATTACAACAATGTAAAAGGTACACTCGCCATACAGGATCAAACGGTTACTTTAAAGAATGTACAGATGGATGCTTTGGATGGTAAGATTGGTTTAAGTGGCGGCTACTCTACAAAGGCCGACAAAAAAAATCCTGCCATTTCTCTTACTTATGATGTGAGTGAATTGAACGCGGAAAAAACCTTTTATGCTTTTAATACGGTACAAAAATTAATGCCCGTTGGAAAATTCATCTCAGGAAAAATCAGTTCTAAGTTAACCATCAACGGTAAATTAGGAGGCGATATGACGCCACAGCTACAAAGCCTTGCAGGTAATGGAAACCTGTTGCTGATTGAAGGTATATTAAAGAAATTCGCTCCTGTTGAAAAATTGGCTCAAACATTAAACGTAAACGATCTGAATGGTTTTTCGCTGAAAGATATTAAAGCCTATATAGAGTTTGCCAATGGAAAAGTGTTGGTAAAACCATTTCATGTGAAAGTGAAAGACATTGACATGGAGATAGGTGGAATGCATGGATTAGATCAGTCCATTGATTATGGCATTGCCATGAAATTGCCGCGTAGTATTATAGGCAGCCAGGGCAACGCTTTAATTGACAACCTTGCCAAACAGGCTACCAGCAAGGGTATCCCGGTAAAGCTAAGTGATTTTATTAACTTGAATGTAAAAATGGGTGGAACCCTAACCAACCCGCAAATTAAAACAGATTTGAAAGATGCTGGTGGTGATCTGGCGGCAGACCTCAAGAAACAAGCTACAGATTTTGCGCAACAGAAAATAGACAGCGCAAAGAAAGAATTAAAGGATTCTGCAAACGCTATAAAGAACCAGGCAATAAAAGATTTAAAAGATGATTTAGCCAAACAAATACTGGGCGGTAAAAAAGACAGTGCAGGCAGTTCAGGAAAGCCTTTAGAAAACACCACTAAAAATGCAGAACAAGCGGTAAAGAATACATTAAATAATTTATTGAAGAAAAAGAGTAAGGATACTACGCAGAAGCAATAGGGTGAATGGTCAATCAATGTCGTTGACTTAAGAGCTATTTTCATATCCCAGCGGGATATTATGTCGGTAACCGATAAGATGTTCCTGCTGAATATAAAGTTCTTAATTCAACAACATTAAATGGTCAATAGTGAATAACGTGAAAGGTTAGGCGTGATACGTAAAAGAATACCAGAGAATATACAGGTCGGTTCCGAAGGTCAGACCCAAAATGCAAAGCAAGGCGTATTTGATTTTCACAAACGCTGTTTGAGGCGTCCTCGCCTCAAACGAATTTGTTGTCGCCTCCTGGCGACTAGTAAATATCCAATTCAGCTATAGTTACAATTTTAGGCAGCGTTTCTGCTCCGGCAGTGGCTAAAGCTTTAAACCTGACATATCTAGCGTTAACTGAACTTTTAAACGCAACGTATTGCGCTATAGGGTTAGCAGCAATATTGGCAAATTCACCTTCACTCACTTTCTTCCAAACCTTTTCGTCATTGCTCACTTCAAATATATATTTACTGATCAATCCTGCAGGATTACCATCTTGTCGAGGCAGATACGAAAATGCTTTTAATTGTTGGGACGCCCCTAAGTCTATAGTGAAAAATTGACGAAAGTTAGCGTTAGAAATTTCAAAAAAAGTTTCTTTATCATTGTCGATGGCTGCCAAAATATTACTGCTGGATGCACTTGAAGCCCGGATATTCCATCCTGTTTTACTCAAAGCTTTTTCACCTGATTGTAAAACAAGTTTTCCACTTTCTGCTTCAGCAAATAAACCAATATCGCTTAAAGCAATACAAACAGGAGCGTATAACCGAAGCCTTAATTTTTGAGCGGTAATAAATTGAGGCAATCTTATCAACCGTGTGGAACCAATACCCTCCGCAGATGCAACTTTCTTCCATTGATCATTTTCCCATACTTCTATAACGGCACTGTCTAACCGCTGACCAAGTTTGATATTTTCCCGCAGGCGAACAATATTAAAACGTTTATTTTCTTTCAGATCAACAACCAATTCAGGATGTGTTTCCGCATCATCTGTTGCCCAATAACTGTAACGGTTATCATCGGTAAGATTGGCTGTACCAAACCGATTGTCGTTTCCTCTTACATTCGATGCCGTAAATACAGCGCCTGCAATAAGGTTTTGCCCGAATGTATTGCGCAGTTTCTCACCAAACAATTGCAGCGATTGCACATCATTGGAATGCAATAAACCTTTTGTATTTGGTGAAAGCCCCAGATTCATGCAAGCTCCTCTCCCAACACTTTTCAAATACAAATCAAATAACTGGTCAGGCGTTTTTATTTTTTCATCCTGGTCGGGATGATAAAACCAACCCGGTCGTAAAGGCACATCACACTCCGCCGGCATCCAGAATTTTCCATTTCTTTCACCACTGGTGAGATAGGTTTCGTCTACAAAACCAGGAGCAGGATTTTGCCCATTCTTACCTACAGGCGTAAACGTAGCCCAACCCGCTTCGCCGGCATAGCCGCTTTCATTGCCTACCCAACGTGCATCAGGACCAATATCGCTGAAGATAACAGCACCGGGTTGTACTTTACGGGTAATGCTCCATACTGCAGGCCAGTTATAATAGGTACTGCGGTCAATATTTCTTTTTTCTTTTGCTCCACCATAATATCCATCGCCACCATTGGCGCCATCGTGCCAACTGATAAACAAAGGACCATAGTTGCTGTATAATTCCGTAAGCTCGGTTTTATAATGATCCACATAAACGGGCGTTCCGTACGCCGGATCATTCCTGTCCCACGCAGAACAATATACCCCGAACTGCATGCCTTGTTTGCGCGTAGCTTCCATAAACTCTTTTACCATATCTCCTTTACCATTGCGAAACGGACTTTTGCTGATATTATAAGAGGTAGCCTTTGTTGGCCAGAGACAGAAGCCATCATGATGTTTTGCAACTGAAATCAATCCTTTAAAACCTGCAGCCTTTGCCGCCCCTGCTATTTGGTTCGCATCAAAATTTACGGGATTGAATATCGCTGGCGAAGCATCTCCGTAACCCCATTCCTTATTTTCAAAAGTGGTAGGCGTAAAATGTATAAGACAATACATTTCCATTTCATGCCAGTTGAGCTGAGCGGCAGATGGCACAGGACCATAAGCAGCAGGCTCATCAACATACCCCCTATCACCATCAACGATTTTTACTGATCTGAATCCGTAACCAATACAACACGCAATAATCACGATAATGGTAATTTTTAAAAACCCATATTTCATAATAAACAGTTTATTAATAAATCGTTCCGAAGATAAATATAAATACACATAACTACCTGTTCCACACATCTTATCCCTACAATCTTTACTTTTGACTTTCATGACGTCATCAACAACATCTTCCCTTTCTTCAACAGACACGCAGCGAAGACTGAAAGCCATTACCGGTGGCGCTATCGGCAACCTGGTGGAATGGTACGACTGGTACGCCTACTCAGCTTTTGCACTATACTTCTCTCCTGCTTTTTTCCCCAATAGCGATAGCACCGCTCAATTATTAAATACGGCAGGCATATTTGCCGTTGGCTTTTTAATGCGACCCGTAGGCGGTTGGTTATTTGGTCGCATCGCTGATAAAACCGGAAGAAAAACCGCCATGACATTATCTATACTACTGATGTCTTTCGGTTCATTATTGATTGCATTTGCACCTACATATCAAACTGCAGGCATTGCTGCACCCCTATTATTATTTATCGCAAGATTATTACAAGGGCTGAGTGTAGGTGGAGAATATGGTACTTCCGCTACTTATTTAAGTGAAATGGCAACGGCCAACAGGCGTGGCTTTTACTCCAGTTTTCAATATGTAACACTTATAGGTGGTCAGTTGATTGCGCTGGGGGTGCAATTATTCCTTCAGAAATTCTTATTAACTGCAGAACAACTACATGCCTGGGGATGGCGCATTCCTTTTATTATTGGCGCGTTACTGGCAATTGTCGCTTTTTATATCCGCAAAAATCTTGATGAGTCAACTTCGTTTACACGTAGCAGTGAAAGTAAGGAAAATAAGGGTACTATCAAGGCGCTGTTAAAGCACCCTTCAGCTATTATAACGGTTGTTGGTCTTACACTGGGCGGTACCATTGCGTTTTACACGTATTCCATTTACATGCAAAAATTTTTGGTGAACACAGTCCATCTAACCATTGACCAAAGCACCCTGATTTCATTTTTTAGCCTGCTGCTCTTTGCGGCATTACAACCGGTATTCGGTTCCTTATCAGACAAGATCGGAAGAAAACCCTTGCTGATGACTTTTGGCATATTGGGTACTTTGTGTACCGTGCCCTTACTCACAGCTATCGGTAAAACATCCAGCATGACCAATGCCTTTTTGCTGGTTATGGCTGGATTGATTATTGTAAGCGGGTATACTTCTATTAATGCCGTGGTAAAAGCGGAATTGTTCCCGGCTGAAGTACGTGCCCTGGGCGTAGGTTTACCTTATGCGCTTACTACCGCTATTTTTGGAGGCACGGCTGAATTTATTGCTTTGTGGTTTAAAAAAGCGGGGCATGAAGGTTATTTCTACTGGTATGTTACAGTTTGCATTTTTATTTCGCTTGTGGTGTATATTGTAATGAAAGATAGCAGCAAACACTCAAAAATTATAGAAGGGTAACTCTTATTATTGCTTTAAAAGTGTATGCGAAATTTT
>JBGALP010000213.1:0-8456 GCA_044223805.1 Agriterribacter sp. | reverse complement strand
TGGAGCAACGGTCATCCTGATACCGGTTCAACCGCAGCAGCATGGTTTGGCTCGTGCGTGTTTCTGGTAATAGTGGCAACCGTATTAAAATCATTTTTCGGATTGTAAAAAAGCATCCAAAAGATTTATCGATGGCAAACAGTATTTACAGTATCAATAAAGGCGCGAATAAAAGTATTGAGTTTCGCGGTTTGAAGGCGCAGTATATCTGGTATCTCGCAGGTGGCCTGATTGGTTTACTTATACTGTTTGCCATCCTGTATGTAACCGGCGTCAATACCTATATCTGTTTAATCATTATCCTGGGTGCAGGCGGATTTTTATTTACATGGGTATACAGGTTAAGTAATACATATGGTGAATACGGCATGATGAAGAAAGCGGCCAAACGCATGTTGCCAAAGGTGACCCGTAATAACAGCCGGAAAATGTTTATGCAATTACCTATGAAAAAGCAGTAACTCTATTTTTCACTTTTTAAAACTAAAGCTATGACGTATTTAGGATTTTGGTGGTCCCTTGTCAAACTGTGGTTCTGGATCACATTTTAACGCCCTGATTAAGTAATAGGCATGTACAATTTGAAAAGCCGGAAAAATGGAAAAGTGGTTAAAAGACATATCGCCGATAATGGATGTAGAACATGATTGCATTGTCTCCAAACAAGGAGACATAACGATTGCATTCAAGGCTACCTTGCCGCAAATATTTACGCAATCAACGGATGATTTTGAGGCTTTGCACCAGGGTTGGATTAAAGCCATCAGAGTTTTACCAAAAGACTGCGTGTTACACCAGCAGGATTGGTTTATTCATGCTACTTACAGTGAAAATTCGTCTGCCCGGCACCGTAGTTTTTTAACCAATAGCGCAGCAAAATATTTTAATGGCAGACCTTTTCTGGAGCATCACTGCTATATCCTGGTTACAAAAAAACCATCGAGACGCAAAGTCTCCACTTCCATTTTCTCCAGTTTGCTGCGACCAACGCTGTCGCCTGAGCAAACCATCAACCCGCTCGCTTTGCAGGAACTGGAAGATAAGGTAGGTCAGTTTAAAAGAATATTGACCGACAGCGGTATTAAACTGGAGCGACTCTCGAGTGATGAACTATTGAGCCAGCAATATAAAACCGGTTTGATTGAACGCTATTTTACGCTGTCAGGCAGCGAATATTCTTTAGTCATTAATGACCTTCAATTAAAAGAAGGATTACAGGTTGGTGACAAATATTGCCAGTTGTTTACGCTCGCAGACATGGACGCGCTTCCGGCGATGTGCGGGTCAGCGATCGGTTATGAGAAATACAGTACAGATAAAACCAAGTTCCCAATGGGCTTTGCGAGTTCACTTGGCTTGCTGCTTCCCTGTAACCATATCTATAACCAGTTTATCCTGATCGGCGATGCGCAGGCAACACTCAAAAAATTTGAAAGCAAGCGACTTCGTTTGCAATCCTTATCTGCGTACAGCAGAGAAAATGCTATCTCCCGTGATGCGGTCAATGATTTTCTTAACGAAGCGATCTNCATCAGCAGGATTGGTTTGTGAACGGCAGGTATAACGCCGGAGTGGAGAAAGATAACAGTAGTTTCTTAACCCGTAGCGCCGCACGTTATTTCAGCGGCAGGCCCTACCTGGAACATCACTCGTATGTCCTGCTTACTAAAAAACCATCAGGTCGAAAGGTTTCCACTTCTATTTTTTCCAGCCTGCTCCGGCCAACACTCGTTCCCGAACAAACCATTAGCCCGCTTGCTTTGCAGGAACTGGAAGATAAAGCAGGGCAATTTCAGCGAATATTGACTGATGCAGGCATTAAACTGGAACGACTGACCAATAAAGAACTGGTGAGCGGGCAATTCAAGACAGGTTTGATTGAGCGGTATTTTACATTATCCGGTAATGAGGATTCGCTATTGCTCAACGATCTGCAATTGAAAGAAGGATTGCAGGTAGGCGACAAATATTGTCAGCTCTTTACGCTGGCAGATATGGATGCACTGCCGGCATTGTGCGGTTCGGCTATTGGCTATGACAAATACAGTACGGATAAGACCAAATTCCCGGTGGGTTTTGCTGGTTCACTCGGATTATTATTACCCTGCAATCATATTTATAACCAGTATATCCTCGTTGGTGATGCACAGGCGACACTCAAAAAATTTGAAAGCAAAAGATTGCGTTTGCAATCCCTATCAGCGTACAGCAGGGAAAATGCTATTTCCCGTGATGCCGTCAATGACTTTCTCAATGAAGCCATCAGCCAATCGAGGTTATCGGTCAAAGCGCATTTCAATATACTGGTATGGACGACGGATAAAGAAGAATTGAAGGATGTAAAGAATTTAGTTGCTTCATCACTGGCGCAAATGAATGCGGCTGCTAAAATGGAAACTGCCGGCGCTGCGCAAATCTATTGGGCGGGTATTCCCGGCAATGCAGGAGACTTTCCCGTGAACGATACGTTCGACACATTCGCTGAACAGGCCAGTTGCTTTTTGAACCTGGAGACAAATTACCGCAGCGCAGCGCCTGACCAGGGCATCCGGTTTTGTGATCGCCTTAGCGGAAAGCCGGTGTACGTGGATCTGTTCGACGCTCCACGGAAAGAAGGTATCACCAGCAATATGGGTATGCTGGTTTGCGGCACATCGGGTGGCGGCAAAAGCATGACGGTAAACCATATCCTGCGATCACTCTATGATCAGGGAGCGCATTGTGTAACGGTGGATATTGGCGGTAGCTATAAAAGTCTTTGTGAACTGGTAGGCGGTTATTATTTCACCTACGAAGAAAAGAACCCTATTCGCTTCAATCCCTTTTATATTCCTGAAGGTGAAGTGCTGGATACAGAAAAGAAAGAAAGTTTAAAGGCGTTACTGGTATCACTCTGGAAACAGGAGAATGAAAACTTCAACCGCAGTGAATACGTTGCTTTATCCAATGCGCTCGCCGGTTATTACGAGCATCTTTCTACCACCGGCGATTTGTTTCCTTCGTTCAATAGTTTTTACGAGTACCTGGAAGACCGGTATGTAGCAGTACTTAAAACACAAAGAGTGAAGGACCGGGATTTTGATATTGATAATTTCCTTTACGTGCTCAAACCCTATTATAAAGGCGGTGAGTTTGATTACCTGCTCAACGCAAACGAAAACCTGGATCTGCTGAACCAGCAATTCATCGTCTTTGAACTTGACAATATTAAAGATCATCCTATTCTTTTCCCCGTGGTGACACTCATCATTATGGAAATGTTTATTTCCAAGATGCGAAAGTTGCAGGGCAAACGAAAAGTACTGACGATAGATGAAGCATGGAAGGCGATTGCCAAATCAGGTATGGCGGAATTTCTGAAGTATGCATTTAAAACTATTCGCAAGTTCAATGGCATTCCATGTGTTATCACGCAGGAATTGGATGACCTGGTTAGCTCACCAATTATCAAAGACGCCATCATCAATAATGCGGATATCAAGATCCTCATGGATATGCGCAAGTTCATCAACAAGTTTGATAAGCTGCAGGATACACTCGGCTTATCGGATAAAGCCAAAACCATTTTGCTGTCGGTAAATAAAGACGACAGGGAAATTTTTATTGACCTCGGTGGAATGGTAACAAAAGTGTACAAGAATGAACTATGCCCGGAAGAATATTACGCATACACGACCGAAGGAAAGGAAAGGGTAAAAGTATTTGAATATGCCAGGCAATACGGAAGCATGGAAAAAGGCATTTCAGCACTCGTCAATGAACTGCGCAAATAACTCGAAAACGATATGCACACCGGTAGATAAGTTATCGAAAAATGGCATAGAACGGCATAATACGTGATTCAATAAGAGGAACAAAACCTATCATATCATGAAACATTTTATTACAGCTTTAATGATTGCGGCTCTTGCAGTTGGTTGTAGCAACTTACGAACCGACAAAGTGAAAGCATTTATTCCAGGTGTGTATGTCAGAACAAGTGCCGATGAATTTACCAAAGGGATGGACACACTGGTTATAGAAGTATTGGACAGGAGTGCAGGAAGTTATTCAATCAATAAGAAAATGAGCTTTTACCAGACGATTGATGGCAAAGAGTTATCACCGCAGTATAAAACAGATGGATTTTGATATTGATAATTTCCTCTACGTACTGAAACCCTACTACAAAGGCGGTGAGTTTGATTACCTGCTCAATGCAAATGAAAACCCTCGATCTGCTGAACCAGCAATTTATTGTCTTTGAACTTGACAATATCAAAAGATCATCCTATCCTTTTTCCCGTGGTTACACTCATCATCATGGAAATGTTTATTTCTAAGATGCGAAAGTTACAGGGCAAACGAAAAGTATTGACGATTGACGAAGCATGGAAAGCGATCGCTAAATCAGGTATGGCGGAATTCCTGAAATATGCGTTTAAAACCATTCGCAAATTCAACGGCATTCCCTGTGTCATCACGCAGGAGCTGGACGACCTGATTAGTTCACCGATTATCAAAGACGCCATCATCAATAATGCGGATATCAAAATACTCATGGACATGCGCAAGTTCATCAACAAGTTTGATAAACTGCAGGATACACTCGGCTTATCGATAAAGCCAAAACAATCCTGCTGTCGGTGAATAAAGATGACAGGGAAATTTTTATTGATCTCGGTGGAATGGTAACAAAAGGTGTATAAAAATGAACTGTGCCCGGAAGAATATTATGCCCTACGACCGAAGGAAAAGAAAGAGTGAAAGTACTAGAATATGCCAGGCAATATGGCAGCATGGAGGAAGGTATTCGTATGCTGGTGAATGAAATGAAAAAGACAGGTTAGAAAACGATATGCACATCAGTAGATAAGTTATCGAAAAAATGAAGCATAGAACGGCATAATAAGTGATTCATTAAGAGAAACAAATTTATCATATCATGAAACACTTTATTACAGCCTTAGCAATTGCTGCCCTTGCAAACAGTTGCAGTGACTTACGAGCCGACAAAGTGAAAGATTTTATTCCCGGTGTGTATGTGAAATCAATTGATGATGAATTTACCAAAGGCATGGACACCCTGGTGATAGATGTTTTAGATAAGAGTGCCGGCAGTTATTCGATCAATAAAAAAATGAGTTACCAGCAGGTCATTGATGGCAGAGAGTTATCGCCGCAGTATAAAACAGAAAGCTGGACGGCTGTATATGATGATGAATACATATCAACTGATGGAACAACGCAAAGGCAAAGTACTTTCCTTTATGCCGGATCAAGATCTCGTGTCAATGGGTGGCAGCGAGTACAAAAAGATAAAGTGAGTTAAAACGATTAAACAAAGCGGTGTATGAAAAAGATAATTGTGGCGTTGGTGCTTTGTATCGGATTAACGATAGCTCCTACACAAAAAAGTCATGCTATCATTTGGGAAGTAGTCAGGCAGGCGTTGATTGCCGCCATTAAAGCCGCTGACATTGCCGTGCAGCGCCTCCAAAATAAAACGATCTGGCTACAGAACGCACAGAAAACTTTGGAAAACACCTTATCAAAGCTGAAGCTGGACGAGATTTCCGAATGGCTGGATAAGAACAAAGAGCAGTACGCCAAATACTTTGATGAATTAAAGAAGGTGAAGGGGTTGATCAGCGGTTACCAGAAGGTAAAAGAGATCATGGCAAAACAGGTTCGGGTTGTGGAAGAATATAAGCGGGCATTTGCTCTTTTCAAACAGGATAAACATTTTACGCCTGCTGAAATTCAGTACATGGTGCAGGTATATACCGGCATCGTTGATGAAAGTTTGAAAAACCTGGATCAACTGTTCCTGGTGAAATGCCTTGAATACAAAAATGACCGATGGCAAGCGATTAGAAATAATCAATGCGCTGTCGCCAGCCATATTGATGAAAACCTGAATGACCTGCGGGACTTTAACAGCCAGAATGTGCGGCTTAGCCTGCAACGCTCCAGGGATGAACAGGAAGTCAAACAGGTAAAAGCCCTTTATGGGATCAGGCAATAATAACCTAAAAGTAAAGTGAAAATGAAAACAGTGATGATAACCGGATGCTTGTTGCTATTTACATTTTTCAGCAAGGCGCAAAACCAAACTATCAAGCTCTATATGCAGCAGATAGCAGCCAACAAAATTTATATAGAGTACTTGCAAAAGGCTACAAGATTGCTAAAAACGGTTTAACAACGATCAGCAATATCAAAAACGGTCATTGGAATTTGGATAAAGATTTTTTGCAGGGCTGCATAATATTAATCCCAAAGTAAAAAACTATGCGAAGGTGGCGGATATTATTTCACTCAACATAAGAACGATCAAGCAATATAAAACAGCCATGAAGCCCGTTCTGCTGAACTGTTTAATAGCAGAGCCGGTTATTTTGATAAGATTTTCGATGTTCTTATAGATGGTTGTATGACTAACCGATGAACTGACCTTACCATCTCGCCCAATAAACTTACCATGAGCGACGATGAAAGAATCAAACGCATTGATCTTTTATATGCTGATATGCAGGATAAATATGTATTTGCTAACAGCTTTTCAAATGATATAAATCTTATGGCCCTGCAGCGTACAAAAGAATTGCAGGAAGCGTCTTTACGCTGCGCGAGCTGTACGGGCATTGATCACTTCAGCGTAAATCAGTTTTGAGCAAACAAGAAAATGTGTGTGTATGAAAAAAATATTGATTGTTTTATGTGGTGCGATGCTTTCTATGAGTTTTCCGGTGAAGGCAAAAGCCCAGGTCACCGAGCTGATGCAACTGGCACTCAACATCGAAAAGCTTGCACAGTTCAAACAGATACTATCAGATTTGAAAAAAGGATATGAAATCATTTCCGGCGGCTATAACACCATTAAAAATATTTCAGAAGGAAATTTTAAACTGCATCAGGTATTCCTGGATGGACTCATGGAAGTAAATCCTGCTGTCAAAAACTACCGGCGGGTAGCGGATATTATCAATTGCCAGGTTAGCATCGTAAAGGAATATAAGTCTGCCTTTAACCGTTTCAAATCAGGCGGCTGGTTCAATCCTGACGAAATAGATTATATGGGCAGGGTATATAGCAACCTGTTTAGCCTGTCTCTCAAAAATCTTGATGATCTGCTGGTGATTATTACGTCCAGCAAATTACGCATGAGTGATGATGAACGCCTGGCGGCTATTGACAAGCTATATGCGGACATGCAGGATAAATTATTATTCCTGCGTTCCTTTAATAGCAATACTTCTTTACTGTCCCTGCAACGGGAAAGAGAAAGCCGGGATATTAACCGGGTTCAGCAATACTATGATTTGAAGTAACAGTATGCTGTGCGATTGAAAAGTTGAGCATGATTTGATGTGATGTATGATCCGCCAATGCGGAAGTGAACTTGAAAATTGTGAAGTATGCGAAACTGTGTAAGAGTTGCCTTTGTGGCAACAGTGGTAATGGTATTGCCTATGATCAGCCATGCGCAGGACGGCGGACTGGCAGGAGATATCAAGAGCCTGCATAGTGTCCTGGATCAGCTCTATGATGAGATGATCCCACTATGCAGCCAGTTGATTGGTGTGGGACGTGGTATCGCCGGCTTTGCAGCCATGTGGTATATTGCCGCCCGGGTGTGGCGGCATTTATCACATGCAGAGCCAATAGATTTTTATCCTTTGTTTCGTCCTTTCGTGATTGGCTTTGCTGTGCTTGTTTTTCCTTCTGTCATCGGCATGATTAACGGTGTGATGAAGCCAACCGTTACCGGAACCGCTTCGATGGTCACCAATACCGACGCTGCTGTCGCGACACTGCTTAAGCAAAAAGAGGAGGCTGTCAAGCAAACCGATATATGGCAGATGTATATCGGAGAAACCGGCAGCGGTGACCAGGATAAATGGTACAAGTACACGCATCCCGGTGAAGATCCTGATGATGAAGGCTGGTTCGAAGGGATTGGCAACGATATCAAATTTGCAATGGCGAAGGCATCCTATAATTTCCGTAACTCGATTAAGGAGTGGATGAGCGAAGTCTTGCAGGTATTGTTTGCTGCCGCTTCGCTTTGTATCAATACTATCCGCACGTTCAACTTAATTATCCTCGCTATTCTCAGGCGCTTTGGTTTCGGGCTTAGCATTTTTGATGGGTTTCATCATACGCTGCGGCGTGGCTTGCGCGCTACATCGTGTGTTTTTTATGGTTGCCGGTTGCCAACATTTTTCGGTGCGGTGATCTGACAGATTCAGGAGAACATGCTCAAAATAGACCTCCAGCAAATCGGTCAGACAGGAGACACTTTTTTCAGCCGTGCCGATATGGGTTATCTCATTTTCCTGATCATCGGTATTGTGGGGTATTTCACGGTTCCTTCCATTGCAGGACATATCATGTGGGTAGGCGGTGGCGATGCACTGACCGGCAAGACCACCGGTATTTCAATGGGTACTGCGGGGGCTGCTGCAGCAGCA
>JBGALP010000004.1:0-64673 GCA_044223805.1 Agriterribacter sp. | reverse complement strand
CCGGTAAAAGAAGCTATTATTGTTTGTTATATTCTTTTTCTGTTTTTGCAATCCCTCATTTTATCTTTTCGTTTTTCTTACAGGTTAAAACAAGCTGCGCTGCAGGCGCAGCAGGGCTTAAAAGCAAAAACAGAATTCCTCTCAACCATGTCGCACGAAATCCGTACGCCATTAAACGCGGTAATTGGCATGTCGCATTTATTGCTACACGGTAATCCACGTGAAGATCAAAAAGAAAATATGGAAGTGCTTTCTTTTTCTGCCAACAATCTTATGTCTATCGTTAATGATATACTTGATTTTAGTAAGCTTGATGCCAACCAGATGAAATTCGAGCAGATTGATATGCATCTTTATGAGATAGGCGTAAATATTGTAAGAGCCCAGCAACAATATGCTAATGACAAGGGGCTTGAATTAAAATATGATTTTGACGAAACCATAGCAACTACGGTAACTGGGGATCCTACAAGGCTTACCCAGGTTATTAATAATCTATTGCATAATGCTGTTAAATTTACCCGTGCTGGTTGGGTCAAGCTCAGTATAATAAAAATGCAGCAGAACGAACAGCACGTAACGGTTAAAATAATGGTAGAAGATACAGGAATAGGCATTTCTGCAGAAAAGCAAAAATTAATTTTTGAAAGATTTACTCAAGCTGATTCATCTACATCAAGAAGTTATGGAGGTACTGGTTTGGGCTTAGCTATCTGCAAAAAAATACTGGAACTGCAAAATGTTACGCTGCAAGTTCAAAGTGAAGAAGGCAGCGGATCTGTTTTTTGGTTTGAACAAACTTTTCCGGTTGTAGAACATGCGAAATATAATGAGCCCATATCACAACCTGCCGTATTAGCAAGTAAACCGTTACAGCATTATCATATTCTATTGGTAGAGGATAATAGCTTTAATGCGATGGTGGCAACATCTATATTAGGAGATTTTGGTGCAACCATTGATGTGGCAGTGAATGGAAAAGAAGCCATTGAAAAGTTTGATCCCGCCATACATCAAATCATATTAATGGACTTGAGCATGCCTGTAATGGATGGGTATGAAGCCACAAAGCTTATAAGAGAAAAAAATAAAACTATTCCCATTATTGCACTAACAGCCACCGTGCCGGAAGAAGCGGAAAGACAGGCAAAGGGTATCGGTTTTTCTGACATTGTGGAAAAACCCTTTAATCCTGATGTATTATGCAAGAGTATTCTAAAACAATTAGGAGTTATATAGTTGAGATTAAAGCTGTCAGCCGTCAGCAATCAGCTAGGCTAATAAACGATAAACCTCTAAATGTACATCAAACTTCAAACCCGCACTTATCTCAGTTTCTTTTCCATTACGAAATGCGCTATCGTTACTTCATAAAATTCACCACTGGTTACTTTATAACCAAATTTCTCATAAAAACCTACGGCAGATTTGCGGGCATGCATCATGAGCGTATTGTAACCACGATCGCGGGCAACATTTTCAGCAAAGGACATCATACTGGCGCCGATCCCTTTTTTTTGCACGTTGCTGCTAACAGCCATTTGCCTCAACCTGCAGGTATGATTATCTGCCCGGGTAAGCAAACAACAACCAATCAACTTATCTTCTTCAAAAGCACCAATAAGTAAATCGTCTTTTTCACGGCTTAATTCTTCCGGATCAAAATAAAGCCCTAAAGGTTGGCGCAGGACAATATCCCGCAGCTCTATCATCTGTTTATACTCCTTTGAATCGTGTTCTATAAATTTAAGCGGCATTATACTGGATCTGTTTTTGGCAAGCGTAAACTTAAAAATACAAAAAATAGCGCAACATACATCAGCGTAAAATTAGAGAGGTTGCATTTAAAATTTTTGCAGGCGGCTGCCTCAACGCCCGGAAATTATATGTTAACGACGTTTTTAAATGCGCCTGATCAGAGGTAGGGGTTTGTTGTTACACCTTACAAAGCTCCAATTATGGGGATGATGATTTATGGGCGGAAATCATCTTTTTTGCTTCAATTTTAAATAGATATTGTTTTTATCTCAAAAACTATATTTTTGCACCCAGTATTAACCAAATTTTACAACCATGTCCGACATTGCAACAAGAGTTAAAAAGATAATTGTTGACAAATTAGGTGTTGATGAAGCTGAGGTAACTCCCGAAGCATCTTTCACCAATGATCTGGGAGCTGATTCACTAGACACAGTTGAACTGATCATGGAATTCGAAAAAGAATTTAATATTTCCATCCCCGACGAGCAGGCTGAAACCATTACTACTGTTGGCCAGTCTATTGCTTATCTTGAGGAGCATGCAAAGTAATTTCTTTCTATTTCGCTGATCGCAGGCAAACTTGCTTATGGATTTAAAAAGAGTAGTTGTAACGGGCATTGGTGCCTTAACGCCCTTGGGAAACTCTGTACCAGAATACTGGCAGGGGTTGATTAATGGTGTTTCAGGTGCGGCTCCAATTACATTATTTGACGCTTCAAAATTCAAAACCAGGTTTGCCTGTGAATTAAAACAATTCGATCCCACGCAGTTTCTCGACAAAAAAGAGGCGCGTAAAATTGACCGGTTTACCCAAACTGCTCTTGTTTGCAGTGATGAGGCGGTTAAAGATGCGGGTATCAGTAAAGAAACGGTGAATCCTGACCGGGTTGGTGTAATTTTTTCAAGCGGCATAGGGGGGCTGATCACTTTTCAGCAGGAGGTTACAGAATTTGCATTGGGTGATGGCACTCCACGCTTTAATCCTTTCTTTATTCCTAAAATGATTCTGGATATAGCCGCAGGGCAAATATCCATGCGTCATGGTTTTCGTGGTCCCAACTATGCGGTTGTATCAGCTTGCGCGTCTTCCACTCATGCTATAATGGATGCATTTAATCTTATCAGGTTAGGTAAGGCTGATGTTATCTTGGCGGGCGGAAGCGAAAGCGTGATACGTGAAGCGGGTGTTGGCGGCTTTAATGCCATGAAGGCATTAAGCGAAAGGAATGATGACCCTACCACTGCGTCGCGGCCGTTTGATAAAGACCGTGATGGTTTTGTAATAGGCGAGGGTGCCGGAATGCTCATACTGGAAAGTCTTGAACATGCCAAAGCAAGAGGCGTAAAGATTATCTGTGAAATTGCAGGCGCCGGTGCGAGTGCAGATGCACATCATATTACCGCGCCTCATCCCGAAGGACTAGGGGCAAAAAATGTAATGATCGCCACGTTGGAAGACGCAGGTTTGAAACCGGAAGATATTGATTACATTAATGTGCATGGTACTTCTACGCCATTGGGCGATATATCTGAAGTAAAAGCCATTCAGAGTGTTTTTGGGTCGCATGCTTATAATATTAATATCAGCTCAACCAAATCCATGACAGGCCACCTCCTGGGAGCAGCAGGTGTAATTGAGGCTATCGCCTGTGTTATGGCGGTGCAGGAAAATATTATTCCTCCTACCATTAACCACTTTACTGACGATCCTGATCTTGATCCGAAATTAAATTTCACTTTTAATAAGGCACAGAAACGTACGGTTAGAGCCGCATTAAGCAACACTTTCGGTTTTGGAGGACATAATGCCTCTGTTATAGTAAAGAAATATTCTGCCTGATTTTATCGTTAAGAATGGGTAATGCATAAAACTCTTGAAGAGTTGCGTTACATTTGTTCTTCATTACTCCTAAATTCATTGATTTGGCGTTAGTCCGTTATTTTATTCAATATCTAGGGATTGATAAGACCAACCGGTCCTTCTATAAACAGTTGTGCAATGTACTTGGGTTTGCACCGGGCACTGTTTCTTTGTACAAAACAGCATTAAGTCATCGCTCTGTTAAAGAAGGTACGGATGAAAATAATGAGCGCCTGGAATATCTTGGCGATGCCATTCTTAGTGGTATAGTTGCCGATTATCTTTTTAAAAGATATCCCTACAAAGGCGAAGGCTTTCTTACTGAAATGCGCAGCAAAATGGTAAACCGCCAAACACTGAATGAAATAGCGGTAAAAATGGGATTAAAAAAAATCACCATTTACAACAAAAATGATGGCTCTTTAAAAGTTAGCCAGATATTCGGTAACACATTGGAAGCGCTTGTTGGCGCTATTTATGTTGATAAAGGCTTTAATCAAACCAAAACCTGGGTACTAAAGCGCATCATTATTCCACACATGTTTGTTGAAGACCTGGAAACATTAGAGATCAATCATAAGAATAAGTTATATGGCTGGGCCAATAAAAATGGCAAGAACCTGGAATTTGAAACGCTGGAAGAACGTTTTGAAAATGGACGCCGGTTATTTACGGTTGGGGCTGTAGTAGATGGCGAATTAATAGCCGAAGGTAAAGCCTACAATAAAAAAGATGCCAGCCAGGTAGCTTCTCAAATCGCGGTAGAAAAACTGGGTTTAGGTAAAGTGGAAGAGTAAATATCTCATAATTCAAATTGCGCATTCTGCCTTACAAATTAGTAATCTGTTTTTTATTTGTTGATAAAATATCGAACCTGGGTCGGTATTAAAAACTCCTTTTAAGCTCATAAGGTTGTGTTTTTATTGCCATCAATGTTATGGTAGTATAATCTCAAATTTCAAATCATAAATCTCAAATATATTATGCCACGTCTTGCCGCTTTTCCCAAAGCTTTTATGCAGGCTCTTTGTAAAGATGGAACCATGAAAGTTGCCGAATGGATAGACCTCGCGGTAAAATTAGATATTGAAGGACTGGAATGGTATGCAGGATTTTTAGAAATGGCAGATCATAAAAACTGGGCTGAATTCCGTAAGATGGTAGAAGGACATGGAAAGGTAATACCTATGATGTGTTGCTCGCCCGATTTTACACACCCTGATGCTGGTTTCAGAGCAAAGGAAATTGAAAAGCAAAAAGGCTGGATAGATATGACCTATGCATTAGGAGGAACATATTGTCGCGTACTTTCCGGACAAAGAAGACCTGAGCTATCAGTAGAAGAGGGTGTAAAGCTTGCCGCAGACAGTATTTACGAATGCCTGCCTTATGCAGAAGAGCGGGGCATAACATTAATATTGGAAAACCACTATAAAGATGATTTTTGGGAATATCCTGAATTTGCGCAGAAGATGGATATATTCTGTATGCTGGTAGATCGTATTCATCATCCAAAATTTGGCGTAAACTATGATCCCAGTAATACCTATCTGGCCGGCGAAGATCCGCTTGATTTACTGAAACGGGTTTCAAAACGAGTAGTTACCATGCATGCCAGCGATCGTTATTTAAAAGAGGGCACCATTGAAGACCTCCGCAAAGAAGAAGGCGGCGCTACAGGTTATGCAAAAAGATTGAGTCATGGTGAAATAGGAAAAGGGTTGAATGACTATGATGCCATCTTTACCGAACTAAAAAACGTTGGCTTTGATAGCTGGATCAGTATTGAAGATGGCGTAGACGGTATGGATCAGTTAGAACGAAGCGTAACATTTTTAAGAAAGAAGATAGCACAATATTGGGGATAGGACACATCTGAAGTTTGAAACCTTGCCTGCCGGCAGGCAGGTTTGATATTGAGATCAGGCTATACGCATTCAACATTGTATTACTGCAACCGGTAACCTGCAAACTATTAACTTTTATCTTACATCGTTTGCCTTCTTACTTCTGCCTCAAGCCTTGCTGTTTGCTCCACTAGATAACATTAGCAGAAGTTAGTAAGTTAACAATCATACAGTGGTTGATTTTCCTTTACTCTTAATTTAGCGTAACCTGAGAAATAGATTAACAAAAAAGAATGAACTTAAAATGCTTCAATACTGGTTATAGATGATGACAGGATGTCTTACCGCTGTAAGATTATTGCTTAAAACAGAAGCAGCCACAGTAGTTACAGAAAAAAATCCAGAGAATATCCGTTGGTTATTAGCTAAACAACCTTTTGATCTTATAATGCTTGATATGAACTTCAACAGTTCCATTAATACAGGCAACGAAGGATTGTACTGGCTTAGAAAAATTAAGGAATTAGGCTCTGACGCAGCAGTAATAATGATAACCGCTTATGGTGATATTGATCTCGCCGTTCGTTCATTAAAGGAAGGCGCTGCCGACTTTATGGTAAAACCCTGGCATAATGAGCGGCTTATTCAAACCATAAAAGAAACATTAAAGCAAAAAGGAAATGCACAGCAAAAGAATACAGAAAGCGCTGATACTATAATAGGAACTGAACTGTTGGGTACTTCTGAGTCCATGCAGGATATTTTTTATAAAATAAATAAAATTGCGCCAACCGGTAATATACTTATACTGGGAGAAAACGGAACCGGTAAAGATCTTATTGCAAGAGCTATTCATCAAATGTCGCTTCGGTCTGACAAGGCATTTGTAAAGGTAGACGTGGGTGCACTTACAGAATCTTTATTTGAAAGTGAGCTGTTTGGTCACAAAAAAGGCGCATTCACCGATGCTAAGGAAGACAGAATGGGCAGGTTTGAAGCCGCAAATGGAGGAACGTTGTTTTTGGATGAGATAGGAAATATATCATTGCAGCAGCAGGCTAAACTATTATCCGTACTTCAGAACCGGCAGGTTATACAGTTGGGATCTAACTAACCTACCTCTGTAGATATAAGGTTGATCTGTGCTACTAATGTTCCATTGCAGGAATTAGCTAATGAAAACCAAGCCTAGAAAGGATTTGATATACCGCATTAATACCGTAGAAATAACAGTGCCCCCGTTGCGTAAAAGGGAAGATGATGTAATTGTGCTGGCAAAACATTTTGCACAGGTGTACGCTACCAAATATTTAAAACCATCCTTAAACCTTGATGCTTCGGCCCTGGATAAATTAAAACATTATCATTACCCAGGCAATGTACGGGAATTACAGTATACCATAGAGCGTGCTGTAATCATGTCTGATGGGGAAAATCTGCAGGGAACTGATCTTATCTTTTCGCCCATTGAATCAAACCATGCCGCAGTAGAAGAACCGGATGAACTAAACCTGAGCGCGATAGAAAAAAACGCGATATTAAAAGTAATAGAAAAACATAATGGCAATATTACCAAAGCGGCAAAAGAGTTGGGATTAACCAGAACAGCATTATACCGCAGGCTTAGCAAATATGATATCTGAACTAAAGGTGTAGGGTATGAGGTATAGGGCATAAGATTATACAACTTAAACCCTACACCATATACCTGTCACCCTCCACCTTAACTTAGCACTATGTTCAAGAAATACGAATGGCGTTTAGTGGTTAGAGTAATGTTTTTGTTTCTCACCCTATGTGTTACTTCTTTTATTTTGGTAAAAGGCCGGGGATGGTATGTGTATCTTACTTTAATTATCCCGGTATTGATATATGAACTGGTTGATTTTTTTAGATTTCATAAAAAAGCGCAGGATGAAGTATCACAGTTTGTAGAGTCTGTACATTACCGTGATTTTTCCCGACATTTTGATGTAAAGCAGGCACCTCTTGAATAAGCAGCTTTACGCAGGGGGTTTAATGATATCAATACCACTTTTAAGGTAATCAGCAAAGAACGTGAAACCCAATATCATCAATAATCTCGTTGGAAAATATTGGAACTGGTAGATACCGGTATTCTTTCATACGATCACGAAAGCGGAGAAACTGGTTGGATGAATGAATCATTAAAAAGGATGCTGGGCATTCCTTATTTAAAAACTATTCATTCGCTTGAAAAAGAGATGCATCTTTATATGCTTCTATTATTGCACTGCGACCAGGAGAAAGCAAGGTTGTAAGTGTAACTAAAAATAAGAATACAATAAAAGTGTTGCTTTCCGCTACCGCTTTTCAAACTGATAAAAAAGTATACAAACTCATTGCTATACAAAATGTGGATGAAGCATTAGATGAAAATGAAGCAAAAGCATGGCAACGCTTATTAAGTGTAATGACGCACGAGATCATGAATTCGGTAGCGCCTATCATCATCGCTTGCAGACACATTAAAAAACCGGCTGCAGCTTGCTGCCAAACATATTGAAGACGACCAGGGAACGGTTGAAGATCTTGAGTTGGGCATCATTACCATTAAAGGAGAAGTGAAGGATTGCTGAAGTTCGCGGAAACATATCGTAATCTTAATAAAATCACCACGCTGAATCTTACAACAGTATATGTGCGCGACCTGTTTGAAAATCTTTACCAGTTGATGCAGCCCACATTATTGCAAAAAAATATTGACATTGATGTTATTCTAAAAGATACAGAACTTACAGTTGAAGCTGATACAAATCTTGTAGAGCAGGTGTTGATTAACCTGCTGGTAAATGCTATTGAAGCCGTTAAGGATAAAGACACACCTCATATTGCTTTATCCGCTACACGGGCGCCTAATCAGAAAGTAATTATTAAAATAACAGACAATGGTAGCGGCATTCCTGAAGATGTACTGGATAAAATATTTATCCCATTTTTCAGCACTAAAAAAAGCGGCAGTGGTATAGGGTTAAGTCTTTGCAAACAAATTATGATGCTGCATAAAGGCAATGTGCAGGTACAAAGTACCGAAGGAAGAAGCTGAATTGTTTTTTCACTACTTTTTTAACCAGCCATTACTATCCAGCCAGTTTTTGCAACGGTCCATCCACTCTTCTTTTGTAGTAGGATTGTGCATACCAAAGCCGTGTCCACCTTTTTCGTATATGTGCAACTCAGCAGGCACTTTATTTTTAATGAGTGCCTGGTAAAATACAATGCTGTTATTGGGACTTACCCCATTATCGTCTGAAGCGTGCACTAAGAAGGGAGGTGTATTGCCCTTACTTTTTTCTCGTTAGAATATTCAGCTAATTCTTCCGGAGTAGCTTTTTCTCCTAATAAGTTTTTGAAAGAGCCAGCATGCATGATGGAACTATCAGCGCTTATAACCGGGTATATCAATATAATAAAATCAGGTCGTACGCTTATATTACCTGGTTTATTTATCAATGCTTTTTCAAAATGTGTACCTGCGGTTGAAGCAAGATGTCCTCCCGCTGAAAAACCCATAATGCCAATACGTGATGGATTGATATTCCATTTTTGTGCATTGCTTCTTACCATAATAATAGCCTGCTGCGCATCCTGCAAAGGAGCTATGGAAGGGTCTGTTTGTTTTTGGGGATTGGGGATGCGGTATTTTAAAACAAAAGCGGCTACGCCCATCTCATTGAATTTTTTGGCTACATCATATCCTTCGTGCCCTGCCGCCACAATGCCATAACCACCACCCGGGCAAATTACCACTGCTGTGCCATTTGCTTTTGCCGCTGGCGGAAGAAATACAGCAAGTGTTGGTTTGCCGATTTTACTGATGATCAGAATACCATTATTTGTTTCTGATTTTTCTTCATCGGTGCCTGGCAGATTACCAGGTATCTCATTATTGCCATAAAGGGGAAGTTCCATGTTTTTGGATTGTGCGGAAACCATTAAAGTAGTAAGTATAGTAAAAAATAAAAAAGCAAATAACCGCTTCATACAACAATGCATTGTTTGTGGAAAGATAATAAAATTTAGGTTGAAGCCTTTTTACAATACACCTTCATCTGCAAAACTGTAAAATCCCTCATCACTTACTATTATATGATCAAGCACCTTAATATCAAAATACTTTGCCGCTTCTTTTATTTTATAAGTAAGCACTTCATCAGCTTTGCTTGGCTTAAGGCTGCCCGATGGATGATTATGACATAATATAAGACTCACAGCATCTTCTTCCAATGCTCTTTTTAAAATCACTCTCGGGTCTGCAACCGTACCGGTTATACCACCCCTGCTAATAATTTCGGTGTAATTGATTTTGTTGGCACGATTCAAAAACAGCACCATAAATACTTCCCTGTCGTGGTCTTTCAATATTGCCTGCAGATACCGGGCTATACTACCACTATCAGATATAATGGGTTTTTCCATCAATTCATTTGCCTGTCTTCTTCTTCCCAACTCCATTGCGGCAGTAATAATAATGGCTTTTGCCTCACCAATACCTTTAACTTTCATCAATTCTTTTATAGAAAGTTTGCCTACTTCGTTAAGATTATTCTTACCCAACTGCATTATTTCTTTGGCAAGATCAATAGCTGATTTGTGGCGGGTACCATTTTGTAACAATATGGCTATCAGCTCCGAATGGCTAAGTGTATCAGCGCCTTTCTGACGGAGTTTTTCCCTTGGTCTGTCGTCGGCACTCCAATATTTAATGGATGTTTTTTGCTCAGGCTGCATAATTTTTGTGTTTTTCAATCGTTATTAGCGTAATATATCCAAAATCCTCGTAATAACCGTTTAAAGTCTTTATCGTATGAAACTATCAAACCGCCAGCTCGTTCTTGGCTCACTCCAACCACTTTTATTTTGCATAGGCATGTATTGCGTAGTGCTTGTTTTTTCAGTATTCGTTTGTTCTTCTATATATCACGCGTTTAAAGGCGGGAAAAAGGCAGAAGTTACTGAAACAAGAACAGCGTCTGTATCTAACCTGGGTAACCAGGGTGCAATGAGTACATTAAAGCAGTAATACGCCGAAGATTTTACGTTTTCCAAAAACATCTTCTATCCGTTTTAATTATTATCAAATTACCTGCAGGAGCGGGCAATTTTTTAATGGGCTTGCTCATTAGTAAAACCTAATCTCTATCTTCGCCGCTTATCCACCAAATTATGCAACCAAGGGCGAAAATATTTTCAGGTACCGGCTCGCGCTACCTGGCAGAGAAAATTGCACAACGCTTTGGCGAACCTTTAGGAGAAATAAGCATTCAGCGTTTCAGCGATGGCGAAATTCAGCCAACATTCCTTGAAAGTATAAGGGGTGACTATGTTTTTTTAATTCAAAGCACCTTTTCTCCAGGAGATAATATAATGGAATTGTTACTGATGATTGATGCCGCACGGCGTGCCTCGGCTTATAAAATCATAGCAGTATTACCATATTATGGTTACGCGCGCCAGGATAGAAAAGATAAACCCCGTGTGGCTATTGGAAGTAAACTGGTTGCCAACCTTTTAACCGCAGCTGGTGCGGACAGGGTTATTACCATGGATCTGCACGCTCCCCAAATCCAGGGCTATTTTGATATACCGGTAGATCATCTGGATAGTTCAGCCATTTTCATCCCTTACATTGAGCAACTTAACCTCGAAAACCTTACCTTTGCGTCCCCTGACGTGGGAAGTGCAAACAGGATACGTGAGATAGCCAGTTATTTTAATGCGGAAATGGTGATTTGCGATAAACATCGTAAACGCGCTAACGAAATTTCGAGCATGGTAGTAATTGGAGATGTAACCGACAGGAATGTAGTTCTTATAGATGACATATGCGATACTGGCGGAACTTTGGCAAAAGCGGCAGGATTGCTTATGGAGAAAGGCGCGAGGAGTGTAAGGGCGATGTGTACTCACCCTGTTTTAAGCGGCAATGCTTACGCTAATATAACTAACAGCGTATTGGAAGAAATGGTAGTTTGTGATACACTTCCGTTACGGGAGCATTCTGATAAGATAAAAGTATTGAGTGTGGCTGATTTGTTTGCGGTTGCTATAAAAAATGCTTATCAAAACCAGAGTATTACGAGTTTGTTTATACACAGTCAGCGCAGAAATAAATAAGGCAAAATTTAAACACAATATATAAAATGAAAGCAATTACAATCGAAGGTCAACTGAGGACCGGAAACGGGAAAAAGGCCACCCGTCAACTCCGCTCTCAGGGTATGGTGCCTGCTGTAATTTATGGCGGTTCCCAGGAAATTAATTTCTATGCTCCCACTTTAGCCTTTAAATCCATAGTATATACTTCGGAGTTTCAACAGGCAGATATTAAAATTGGTGGAGATCTGTACAAGTGCATTTTAAAAGATATTCAGTTAGACACTGTTTCAAATGCACTTAACCACATTGACTTTTTACAGTTGGTGGATGATAAAAAAGTAGTTGCGGATATTCCTTTAAAATTTACTGGTACAGTAGCGGGTGTTAAAGCCGGCGGTAAACTGATTACCAAAATGAAAACGCTGAAGATTAAGACATATCCAAAATATTTAAAAGAAAATATAGAAGTAGACCTTACTAATCTTGAGTTGAACGGCAACGTAAGAGTAGAGGATGTAAAGGTTGAGAACTATGAAATTTTGAATTCTCCCCGTATTCCCATTGCGTCTGTTGTAATGACAAGGCAATTGAAGCAGGAAGAATCCGCTGCACCAGCAGCCGGGGCGGCAAAAGCTCCTGCAGCAGCAAAGGCACCAGCAGCGGCGGCAAAAGCCCCGGCAGCAAAAAAATAATAACACACTATTTTGTATTTCACACCCAATCCTCAAACAGGATTGGGTTTTTTGTTAGCGCTTTCAGTTATGTCAAAATATTTGATTGTTGGTTTAGGAAACCCGGGGGCAGAATATATGCATACCAGGCATAATATAGGGTTTGATGTGGTAGATGCTTTTATTCAAAAACATGGAGGGACCTTAAATAGTGGCAGGCTGGCTGATGTAGCCGAAATAAAATGGAAAGGAAGGATATTTATTTGTATTAAACCCACCACCTTTATGAATTTAAGTGGCAAGGCGTTTCGTTACTGGATGGATAAAGAAAAGATCAGCCTTGAAAATACAATTACCGTGGTAGACGATCTTGCATTGCCACTCAGTAAACTACGTTTAAGAGCAGGCGGTAGTGATGCCGGGCATAACGGTTTGGCAAATATTCAGGAAATTCTGGGTACCAATGCCTATCCTAAATTAAGATTTGGAATAGGAAACAGCTTTCCTAAAGGAATGCAGGTAGATTTTGTATTAGGTAAATGGTTTCCGGAAGAGCTACCCGTTGTAAAACAAAAGATAGAAAAATGCGTTGAAGTAATTGAGAATCTTTCTGTTATGGGTATTGAAAAGGTGATGAGCTCAGTTAACAGCTTAGAATTCAGGTGATAAGCAAAAAACAACACATAATCATTAGCTAAAAAGTTATGTGAACAGTATTAGTTTCAATTTGTTTGCATTAAATTAGCGTCTTGCAAGTTTTCACCCGCTTATCATCCACCTTCCTTGAATAGCCCGGTAATCTAATTAAAAACACGTGTTCATATCGTTTACTTTACATTTATAAACCTTATTGAACTTTTTTAAAGTATGAAAATATTTTGCATCGGCCGTAACTATGTTGATCACGCGAAGGAGTTAGGAAATGAAATTCCCGGTGAACCTGTGATTTTTTATGAAACCGAAAAGCGCTCTGCTTCAGTCTCATACACCTTTTTATTATCCTGAATTTACAAATGAACTCCATTCGGAAGTGGAGTTGGTACTACGTATATGTAAAAATGGGAAATATATACAGGAAAAACATGCCTCTAAATACTATAATGGTATTACCGCAGGTATAGATTTTACCGCAAGGGATATACAGAATGAGCTGAAAGAAAAGGGCTTACCCTGGGAAAAGGCAAAAGCATGGGATAATTCTACCGTTATTGGTAAGTGGATTGATATTACTGCCGAAACCAAGAAGGAGGATATTAACTTTTGTCTTTACAAAAATAAAACCCTTGTTCAGCAAGGAAACTCAGGGCAAATGATTTTTAGTTTCGATGCTATAGTAGCCTTTATTTCCAATTACTTTTCGCTCAATATAGGAGATGTTATTTTTACAGGTACGCCGGCAGGTGTAGGTGAGTGTGTGGTTGGAGATGAGTTGGAAGGCTTTATTGAAGACGAAAGTATGTTTGAATTAGCCATTAAGTAAAATCGGCTTTATATAAAGTATTGCATATTAATCCCTTCAGTTTCTGAGGGGATTTTGATTTTATGTAAGCACAAAAAAGCCGCCAAACATAAGTAAGGCGGCAAAGTTGTTTCCACTTGTAACAGTAGTGCACCCGATTCACTGCCTGCTATGTTGCGGAAATGTATGTATAAGAATCCCTGTAAACGAAGTGTTTGCGGAATAAATAATTTTACCCCTTCATAAATTTTGGTTTTTTTTGTTTCTTATTTACACATATCCGTCCTTTCGAAATTTGCTACCCCTCTGGAAAATATTTTTTTTCCTTACTTATTACATTCAAAATGCAGCATCCCGATCAGAAATACATTACGGCCTTATTAGAAAACGATCCCCTGGTGTTAGAAGAACTGTATGAACGTTTTTCGGGGAAAATAAAATGGATGATTATACAAAACAATGGTACAGAAACAGATGCGGCAGATATTTTCCAGGATGCCTTAATATCTATTTATAATAAGGCCAAAACAGGCGACTTTGTTCTTACCTGCCCTATGGAGGCATTTCTCTACCTCATTTGTAAGAATAAATGGCTTAATGCGCTTAATAAAAAGAAGACGCAAAAGGTAACAAATACCGACACGGAGGGATTTAAATACATTGGAGAAGACAGTTTTAAGCTCGCCGATGACTGTGTAATGCAACAGGAACGAAGTAACCTGCTTGCCGAAAAAGTAGCTCAAATGGGTGAGAGCTGTAGAAACCTGCTACGCCTGAGCTGGAGCGGTATATCAATGGACGAGGTAGCTAAAAAACTGAATGTTACTTATGCCTATGCAAGAAAAAAGAAATCGGAGTGCATGGCTAAACTGATCGCATTGGTAAAAGAGTCTCCTAAATTTAACGCATTGAAATGGTAATCTTATGAATGAAAACAACCTTGAATTAATTGAGAGTTACTTTACCGGTAACATGACCCCTGAAGAAAGATCGGATTTTGAAAAAAAAATAAAAGAGGATAAAGATTTGAGCGCACTGTTTAATATATATAAAACCATAGATACGGAAATGTACAATAAGCAGCGATTCGAAACCGAGGAAGCTGCGTTAAAAAGTACGCTAAACGGTCTCAGTAAAAAATATTTCAAAGCTCAGGCACCTGTAATATCTCTTAATCCTCAAAAAAAATTGCTTCGTACAGTAATGAGTGCGGCGGCAGGGCTTATACTGATATTTGTATCATATCTCGCCTTCTTCACAAACAATGGCAGTGTTACACAAATGGCGGATAAATATGTAAAAAACGAATTACAAAAAAACCTTAGTCTTACGATGGATGGAGCGAGAGATAGTTTGCAGATAGGCTTGACCGCATATAATGATAAAGATTACGCAAAGGCTTTACAACTATTTAATGCCATATACGAGCGTAACAATGAAATGAATGATGCGCTTAAATATTCTGGCATAGTTTACCTGGTAACTAAAGATTATGATAATGCCTTGCAGCGATTTGATGAACTTGAGCAAAAGAAAGACCTCTTCAGCAATGCAGGAATGTTTCTTAAAGCTGTAACTTTATTACAACGAAATAAACCCGGCGATCAGGCACAGGCGAAAATATTACTGCAACAGGTGGTTAAAGAAAAAGCCCAGGGAAGTAAAGAAGCAGAAAAGTGGCTTGAAAAGTTTTAAATCACCCATATTCCGCTTCTGTGAAAAGAGAAATGATAAACTTGAAACTTTCACGTCTATCGTCTATCGGTTCACACTTGAGTTTGCCACTGGCTTATACCCTACTCTTAATCAATTACCGCTTCGCGGTTAATAGTAATCCTTTCTTATGATGTAATTTGTCTGTATAATGAAGGTATATTTACTTTCTTACTGTAAATCATTTATATGAAAATTACTAGGTCCAAAACTTCATTTGTATCTACTGTTTACACTGCTACCCTATTATTAATAATTATTTTTTCTGGTTGCAAATGCAATTGGGAAAAACCACTTCCCGCTCCAGACTGGAGAACTTATCTTGATACGGCTCCCTATAGCAAACCTCCTGCCGATCCATATAAACAGATGATAGTTTGGTTAAAGCCAGGAACCACAGGCGAACAGTTCAGTCAATGGCTTAAAGACAGTATTGTAAAAAACGGAAACTTTAAAGATCTATCTATCAGGTTTGTTTGCGGCAGTTGTGATTCTTCTTTGTTTTTGCTGGAAGGCTCAGCGGTGGAAGTTTATATGCAGGGCGATGTAGCACAAGGGGGCAGCAGCAGTAGAAGTAAAAGTAAAGTAACCGGCGAAAGCGGACCAACCTATTTCAGCACTAATCTACCCGTACATTTTCCTGAAGAACGACGTGATGCACCACAAGGAACCGTTACTGCCAGCACAGTTCAATATACAAATTCTGTAGTGACGGTTGCGGTGTTTGATACAGGGCTTGATACAACAATAACTGGCTCTTCTTTCTTATACAAAGCAAACGATAGTTCGTGCATTTCAGGAGGGCAGGCCGGATGGAATTTCGTGAAAGGCAACAGCAATTGGATAGACGATAATGCACAAAAACATGGTTCTACGGTAAGTAAACTTATAACCAATGAGGTGGAGCGATATCAAAAAAACAGTGTACGGGTTTTACCTGTGAAAGTTTTTGGAAACGATGGCTCAGGAGATTTATTCAGTATTTTATGCGGATTTGCGTATGCGCATAACCGTAAAGTTGATATTATTAACGCCAGTTTTGGTTTTTATGAATCTATACATAAATACGACACCACAGGTAAAATGCTCGCAGATACTACAAGCCCTGTACTGCTTGAGAACTTTATTGAACACTATTTAACAAAAAACAATATACTGCTCATAGCGGCAGCAGGCAATAAAGATGATGCCATTGAAAACGCTGAATATAATCCGGCTGATTCGTTACAAAAGCGTAACCTTGACAGTGTTCATTTTTATCCCGCGTCCTTGTCTCCGAAATTGCCTAACATCATTGCCGTAACTACCACGTACAAAGATCTTGTAAGTCCGTCTCAAAATTTTTCAAACAAAGTGGTTGACCTCGGTGTTAATGCAGACTTTATAGACCAGGGCGGTCGGTATGTTTTTGTTAATCCCATAAGCAACACTTTTGAACCGATATCAGGATCTTCGTTTGCCGCGCCGGTAGTTACAGGGAAATTTATTGCCTGGCATCATTTATACAAATCGTTGTTGCAACAACCGCTAACAAGAGCTACAAGAGATAGTATTTTTTCAATTTTGAAAAATAAACCTGATCCGCTGTTTATGTATAATTTTCAAGGATTAGCAAACAAAATCAATGAGGGCAAAGTGATTAATAAAACAAATAATATTCCTGCCAATAATCAAGGTAAGTCTTTCAGAAAATAATTGACTGTAATGAGCACAGCTAGCAAAAATATAATTAAGTTAGTGCTGCTTAGTATAAGTATAGTGATCGTTGGATATAATAGAGTTTGGGCGCAGTGTAAAACAAGCCCGGAAATATGGAATAATATTCTCGCTATTGAAAACGATGAACTTTCGCCACCTGGAAAAAAATTAAAACAGGCGCTTACATTAAAAAAAGAATTTGAGGTTTGTAAACTGCAGGAGGATTCAGTTTATGCAAGATTACTGCATCGCATAGCCGCACTTCAATATGTTAGTAACGGGTATATAGCCACTACAGAGGCTGTCGATTTTACTATAAAAGCAATCAGTATTAATAAAAGTGGAAACAAGTCAGCTTCGCCTTCTTACGCAATAAACAGCTATTTTAATCTTGCTACTTTTTATAAATCGCAAAATCTTAATAACAAGGCTTTATCACTTTACGACACTGTTATTACGCTTGGGAAAAAAGAGAGTTATTCTTATAAGAATATTGTGCAGAGCCGCACATTCAAAGCAGACATTTATTTTAAAAAAGGCGATTATCAAAAATGTATTGATGAATGCACCTACGGTTTGGCTGAAGCAAAAACAACTGATCAAAGGGCACCTATACTAGAGTTATTCAACAGACGGTCTCAATCTTATGCTTATTTGGGATTGCAATATAAAGCGTTCGCTGATGCAGATTCGGCAGAGGTTCATGCTAATAGTTTGCATGAAGATTTTGAGCTGGCTACCGCTTTCAAAACAAAGGCGATGCTATATAGCGAACAAGGAGATTACGGTAAGGCGATTTCACTTTTTAGGAAGGTAATAGCAATGAGGTTGCAAACAAAAGAAATGGAGTAGATTTCGGATGATTATACTGATTTGGGAAATTTTTATTTGCAGAAGTTAAAAAATTATTCTGAAGCAACCCGCTGCTATTTACAAACAATTGAATTTGCCAGTAAAACACACAATGCGGAACGCCTGTGTAAAGGATATATTAATCTAGGTGAAGCTACAGTCAGAACAGGCAGAAATATTAATTATGCCGTATCGCAGGAATATTATTGCAAGGCGCTCCAGGTATATGGAATAACTGATACTTCCTTTTTATATAACCCGGAATTAAAAAGGTTATCGGTAATCAACAATACCGACCTGCTTTTTATTTTGTTGAATAACAAAACGGAATTGTTGCTTAAAATATATAAGCTCAATAATAACCCGGTCTACCTTAATGCATGTTTTGAAACAGCAATGGTAATGGATTCTGCAGTAGCGCAGGCAAGAAAGCAACAGGTAGGGGAGCAAAGTAAACTGTATTGGCGCAACAAAACGCGATCGTTCTTTACGAATGTGCTGGAAGCCTGTTATCTGGCTAACAATATGGAGAAGGCTTTTTATTTTATGGAAAGAAGCCGTGCTGTTTTATTGAATGATAAGCTGAATGAGCTAAATGCTTCTGTTCATCTTCCTATAGACGAAGAAGCAAAAGAGCAAAACTATTTATTAAGGTTAGTGGCAGATAAGAAACAACTCAACGCTCTTAACCCCGTTTTCGGATGAATATAGCAGGCAGCAAATAAAGCTATTACAAACGCAATCTGATTTTGAGAAATATGCCAGGGACTTGAACGGAAATACCCACTCTATTATCAATATAAATACGCTGATAATATTCCGTCGTTGGAAGAGCTGCAATGAGAAGCTTGCACCGAAACAACAGGGTATTTGTACACTATTTTGTGCAGGATTCGGTAGTGTATATGCTGCCCATAGAACCAGGCAAAGTAAGGATGATCAAAATATCCGGAAAAGGATTTGACATTGCAGAAGTTTCTGAATTTTTAGACCGCTGCGCGAATAAACAGGAATTAAACAATAACCATTCTTCGTTTGTTACTTTATCTAATGCTTTATATAAAGCCTTTTTTAAACCATTGCAATTAACCGCCAAAAATGTGGTGCTCTGCCAGGACAATTTTCTATTACCTTTTGAAGCACTGTATGAAGATGAGGAAGGCAAAAAACCACTGATATATGATTACACATTCAGTTATGTATATTCAGCCAGCTACCTGCTAAAAAAAAGCATCAATCAGCCTTCTTCAGGAAACTATATTGGCTTTGCGCCTGTTTCTTTTCAATCTTATTTGTCTGTACCCGATCTTAAGAATGCGGCACAATCTCTTAAAAACAGTGCGGCAAGCTATAGCAATCCTATCCTGTTTTCAAACAAAGAAGCTACCAAAAATAATTTCATGCGCTATATGTCAAGCTATAGTGTGGTGAATGTTTTTTCACATGCTTTGGCAGATACAATTAATATGGAACCGGTGCTGTACATGCAGGATTCGGTAATTAATTTGTCAGAACTTCAATTGCTCAATAAGCCAGCTACACAATTGGTTATGCTCAGCGCATGCCAAACCAATGTAGGTAGAAATGCTACTGGCGAAGGTATTTATAGCCTCGCAAGAGGTTTTGCATCTACAGGTGTACCCGCTGTAAGTGCCACATTGTGGAAAGCCGATGAAGAAGCGATTTATATTATTTCGAAAAAATTCAATGAAGGCATTGCAGCAGGTATGAATAAGGATGATGCACTGCGACAGGCAAAACTTTTTTTTATACAGCAGGGTGATAAAGAAAAGCTGTTGCCCTATTTTTGGGCAAATATGGTTCTAATTGGTAATGGTGATCCAGTACGATTGTTGGCACAACATTCGTGGATAAATTGGTGGATTATTATAACTTCCGGTTTGGTGTCAATGTCACTTTTCTTACTTTTAAAGAAATATGCTTTCAGGGTTAATTCATCACATCAAAATATATGATTATGCAAAAAATAAAAACAAAAAAAACGGCTGAAATAAAGTCTGCTTCTTCAAAAAAAGAAAGTGCTGGACAAACTATAACTTCCGTGCAAAATTTGACGAGAGGAGACGTAGCACAAGGTGGAAGTAGTTCAAAAAAAACCAAGCCCGTAACGTAATCGGGTTTCATAAAATAAAAGGGTATACGATAAATATTGTATACTCTTTTTTATTGACGAAGAAAACTACAACCCGGTGACGTAAAAAAATGAACTTGTCATTTTGTGTAAAAAAAAAAAAAGCACAAGTAGTAGCTGCACATGAAGATATGCTACTTATACTTGTGCCTTGAGGTAAAACCAAAGAGGATACTGCCGAAGTATATAAGAACAGAATACTGTGCTTGTTATCAAAACCACTACCCTACCGCAATGTTACCGCTGTTGCCGCGAAATTTATTTTTGTAACTTTATAAAAACGAAAAGCCGGAGTAGTAGAAACAACTCCGGGATAACATGAGAAAACTGTACATATCTGTACATTCTTAAATTATTTGGCTAATCGTTTTGATCTGATTCATCAATAAAATCATTGGTATCTATTTCTCTTTGTGGTATTCTCAGAATAAATTCTTTTGAGTTAGCTGGAAAATTAAATTGGTAAGCGGGTGCATGATTACCTGCCCTTATTAACGGCAACTGCCTGCGCCTGAGATCAAGAAAATCTATACCTAATTCTCCATACAATTCTTTCCTTCTTTCCAGTAATATTTCATTGATCAGCGTTGCACCTGTATTGCCTGATGGGGCGGCTGCTTCATCGCGATCGCTTTGTAATGTAAACAGCAGGCCCTGTGCTGTTGCATCTTCACCCAATTCTGCATTTGCTTCTGCTTCTATCAGGTACATTTCTGCTATACGCATCATAGGTTGACTTTCTTCAAAATCCATTTCTTTCAATGGAACCGTCTGACCGTTTATTAAATCTATTTCTTCGCTGCCGGGCAATCCAAATTTGTTGGTTGAATACCGGCGTTGACTGGTGGGTGAAGCATTGGAAATAAAGAAAAGATTGCGGATATCTGTTTCAGAGAATGTAGCCACAAAATCACTATTGATATAAAAGTTATCGTATCCAACACCTGTTTTTTCAAAAAAAGATGATGGCGTATTATAATACTGCGATTGAGCAGCACCCGTTACCGTTTGTGGAAATCCCCACATCACCTCAGTTGAATTTTCCATATCACGATAAGCGCCATCATAATTGTCTCTGTCTAACGCAAATCCTTGTCGAGCTTTTTGTGCGGCTTCAATGGCTTCAGTCCATTTGTGTTGCTCCAGCATTGTTCGCGCTATCATACCGTATACTACGGGTAAAATAATCTGACTCTTATATAGTCTTTCTGATCCTATATGTTCTGATGCATATTGCAGGTCTTCATTTATCAGCGCATATACTTCTGCTACCGTACCACGAGGCTTACCCTTATTATCAACAGATGTGGGTTCAGTATATACCGGAACTCCTGGCGCATTGGCATCTTTAGCAACGGTAAACTGAAATTCTCTTACAAGCTCAAAATAAAACCAACCTCTTAAAGCTTTAGCTTCTGCTGTGAGTTTTGCTTTATCCTCATCAGATATTGTAGTACTTGCAGCTACACCTTTGATAATAACATTTGTTTGGTTAATCGTTTCGTAAAAAAACTGCCATGTAAACACCGTGCGGCGGTAAGAAGGTTCCCTGTTTTCATGACGATAGTCGGATTGATACCAACCTCCTGGATTAATAATATCAATGCCATCGTTTACGCGTGTAATATTTACAGAAGTGTATCCCCAGTTTTCTGTTTCGTTATAATCCGTTGCGCCTATAGGCGCCCAGGGCTGACGCATTTTGCTGTACAATCCATTAAAATAAGAACGTACACCGCTGGCGCTTTTAAATACTTCTTCTTCCGTTATAGATTCGGTTGGTTTAGGGCGATCAAGAAAATCTTTATTGCATGCACTCATAGATGTTATGATAACCAACAAGAGCAGTCTGCATTTATTTATATTGAACTGTTTCATTGTACTATTTTTAACCTGTTTTAAAATGTTACTTCAACACCGGCAGATAATATTTTAAATACACTACTGGAACCACCCGCCTGTCCGTTGATATCCGTTTCGGGATCCGCGCCGCGTTTAAGTTTGCTGAATGTGAAAAGATTATCACCCTGTACATACAGACGCACAGCTTCTATAACATTATTTTTAATGGTAGGTTTTAGCTTATAACCAAGCGTGATATTTCTTACTCTCGCATAATCACCTTTAAATAAAAACCGTGTACTGTTCTGCAGGTAATCACTGTTATTGATATCAAGCCTTGGCACATTGGTAATGTCGCCTGGCTTTTGCCAACGGCTTAAAATATCGGCGCTCATTTGCGATCCTGCACTTGAGGCAATGCCACTTAAAAGCCCGGTATAATTATCATCATAATATTTACCACCCAATGCATAATTAAAAAGTACACTCAAATCAAATCCTTTGTATGTTACACGTGTAGTAATACCGCCGGTATATGCAGGAATAGATGTCCCCTGGTAATACCTTGTGGCATCAGCAAAAGATTTTGTAGTTATTTTTTTGCCGGTCGGCTGACCATTTTGCATTTCATCTTTATACCACATACCTGCTCCATCCTGTGGGTCTACTCCCGCCCATTCTGCCAGGTAAAATTCATAGATTGATTTTCCTACTTCCTGTTGGTAGCGTCCATTGAGAATTCTATTCTGCGGAAGCTTTTTCAAAATGTTTTTTACTTTGGTTATATTGAAACCAATATCCCATCCAAAGTTTTTATGCTTTATAATTGCTGCATTTAGGTTTAACTCCACTCCCCGGTTAACCACATCACCGATGTTAAAATCTATAGACTGTATACCTCCTGAAAGCACCAATGGTTTTCTGAATAAAAGATCAAGTGAACCTTTATTGAAATAATCAAGTGAACCACTTAAGCGGTTATCAAATAAACTGAAGTCAACACCAACATTAAAGTTCTGCTGACTTTCCCATCTTATTTCTTTATTAGCGAGCTGATCCAATATAAACCCAGGTTGATCTAATTCACTGTAATCTATACCAAGCGACCGAGCTACCCGGACTGAACGTGCTGATATATGGAAAGTAAGATGCCAAAGCTTCATTACCCACACGGCCATACGAAGCACGGAGTTTAAGCAATCCCATTTTTTCTGACAACCTTTGCATAAAAGGCTCGTCGCTTATTAGCCACGAAGCGCCAACAGCCGGAAAAAAGCCCCAGCGATAATCTTTTGAAAAGCGGCTCGAACCATCCCACCTTACCGTGGCTTCGACAAAATACCTGTTTTTAAAATCGTATTTAACCCGGCTTAAATAACTTTCAATAGCCAGGTTATTGGTAAATCCTTTCAATCCTTCTGTATTTGCCGCGGTGTTAAATTCATACAACCCGGCAATAGGGAAACGTGTTTTTTGTCCATCAAGATCCTGTAATTGGTAGTGGTACATTTCAGCGCTGGCCATTACTTCCACATTATGTTCGCCAAACTTTTGTTTGTATGTGAGCATATTATTCCAGGTCCACGAGGTAGTGCCTTCCATTACTCTGCGCAGGCGCCCACCCACACTGGCGCCGTTTCCATACATTGGATTTTCGTAAGCAAGCTGATCGTAAGTATACCTGTCAACACCAAAGTTTGACCTGAAACGAAGCACCGGTGCAAATTTTAATTCAGCAAAACCATTTAATGTGGTCATATGCCGTTGGCGACGTTCTGTATTAAGAAATGTGGTTGCTACAAGATTAGATGGTTGCAACACCTGCCTGTTTTGATTATATTGATGTGAAGGATCAGGATTGCCAAAATCGTATATGGGATTCCCTTGCGCATCATTAATGATTTTACCGTCATCATCTCGTTTGTATACTGGAAAGATCGAAGACATCTGGCGGATATACTGGATGATGTTTTCGTAATCACTGCCTGTTTGATCAGGAAAATTCTGATCGCTATATACATATTGTGTGCGAACGCCCAAAGCGAGCCACTTATTTACTTCTGAATTAAAATTGAACCGGGTGCTTATTCTTTTAAATTGAGATGTTACTACATAGCCTTCCTGTCCAAGATATCCTAAGCCAAAATAGTAGCTGTTGTTATTGGCTCCGCCGGAAATACCCAGGTTTACATCTCTTCGTTTAGCCGTGTTACGTGTTAATTCTTTTTTCCAGTCTGTACTCCACACCGGTGTTAAACCGGCTTTTAATTTGCCATCAATACCTACAGGCTGCGGATCAATGTACGGATTGTAATATAAATGCTCGGGTATCAGATCGTTCGTTGCCTGTTGTTCTGGATTAGGCACACCCGCATCTGCATTTAGATTGCGTAATCCTTCCCAGTTCAGTTCCATTAGTTGCTGCATGGTTACAAAATCGTACTCAGGTAAGGCACGACTGCTCCAGCCTGCTGTTGCATTTAAAGTTATCCTGGATTTTGAATCTTTTTTTCCTGATTTTGTATTGATGAGGATCACACCGTTTGCGGCACGGCTTCCATATAATGCGGTAGCAGTTGCATCTTTCAACACACTGAAATTATCTACATCATTAGGATTAATCATGGCAAGATTGCCGCCAAAAGGAACACCGTCCACAACGATCAACGGTTCGGCAGAAGCATTTATTGAAGCAATACCCCTGATACGGATCTGGGGATTTTCGCCTGGCTGGCCTGAAGTGTTGATTACAAGAACGCCAGGTGCTGTTCCTTGTAAAGCCTGCGTAACGGTAGTTACCTGCTGCCTTTTAATCTGGTCGCTGTTTACAACTGATACCGCGCTGGTTGCATTACGCCTGGTTTGATTGCCATATGCTACCACATACACTTCCTGTAAAGCCTTGTTCTCTGGCTTCATCGTTACGTCAACTGTTGATCTTCCTTCGAGTGGTATTTCTATAGTTGCATAACCAGAATAGGAAAAGAGTAAGACTACATTCTTGTTTTTTACATTGATGGAATAGGTTCCATCTACCTGTGTTGCCGTTATGTTAGCGCCGTTTCTTTCAGCTACCGTTACTCCGGCAAGCGGACTATTATTTTGTCCATCAGTAACTTTACCAGATATGGTTTGTTCTTGCGCATGCACAATACTACTTATGCATAGCAGTGTACAGAAATAGTAAAATTTTCTCATAATGTTTATTTTATAATGTTCAGGTCCAAACCACGATATGACATCAAACTAATAAAACATGTTGCTATGCATAGGTGCTTCAATTACCGGAATACCATATTTGCATACTGAAGTACAAAAAACAGCACCTGAAAAAATAAAGCGATAAAATTGAGATGCATTAAACGCATGCTCATGATAAGTATAAGCATTGCAAAAGCAATAAGACTGATGAGTGGTAAAATAGCAGTACAGTCAGAACATCGGGTAGTTGTATTCGCAGTAATTTTATGTCGTCTTACTACTACCAATTTGCCCATGCTTTCTGCTTTAAAAAAATATAGCCCTCTTCGCTTTAATGATCACGTAGATACTGATTATGACAATGCAATACTTAAACGAAAGTTTAGTTTTATTAATGCGCTGCATACTTATTTCATTATTCCGTTAGCCGGCATTACACTGCCTGTTGTTACAGGATTATTACATATTACTGAAGGTGGCTTGCCGATGTTGCTTTTTAATTTTTCTTTTTTTATTGCCGTTGCCCTTATTATTTACAAAGGCAATATGTTTTTTTTGATGAACTTCCGCGTTCAGCATCGTTATAACAACCTGCCTTATGCAAAAATGATCGTTGTTCATTTTATGGTAAATATTGTGTACAGCGCTGTTGTGTTACTTGCTTTTTTATCTACGTGGAATAGTGTTGTAAATCATCAACCTCCTTTTGATAAATATGTAATGATAACAACACTGTCCGTGTTGGTATGTGTGCTTTTTATTAATAACGTGTATGAAATACTATTTCTTAATGCTGAAAACACCATTTCAAAGGAACGGACATTGCAACTTGAGCAGTCAAAAGCACAAGCTGAATTAAGCATGCTTACCAGCCAGGTTGATCCTCATTTCATGTACAATGCGCTCAATTCTCTGTCTTATTTAATTCAAAAGAAACCTCAACAGGCTGAACGGTATAACGTGATGCTGGCAAATATGTACAAATATGTTTTGCAAAACAATTATCGTCCTACTGTTTTATTATCAGAAGAGTTGGAATTTTGTCAGCAATATTTAGCGCTGCAGCAATTGCGTTTCGGCAACTCCGTTAGTTTAGTTACAACGCAGGACGTATCTGCATGGCATATATGTGCCTCCACTTTCTATACAAACATTGCTCGAAAATGCCTGTAAGCATAATATATTTACAGATGAGCAACCTTTTGCTTATTGAAATACATATTAGTGCTGAAACTATAATAGTAAGCAATAATCTTCCACGCAACAAATCTACTTCCCGCAATAGCCTGGGATTTGGTTTGAACAATCTTAACAGACGCGTTACATTATTGATGAATGAACCGCTTCAGATAAAAAAATCAGCCAAACAATTTTCCGTGGAGTTACCACTGATGCATATGTAAAAGAATGCTATCACCTAAAAACACCGGATGTGCTCAATACTTATGTAACAATATTGCCAGATGAAATTTGTAATTATTGAAGATGAAATTCCGGCTTATGAAAATCTCTGCATTAAATTATTGAATATATTACCGGGTGCCTGGATATATCCCCAACTATTTTCCGTTGAGCAGGCGGTATCATTTTTCGGGCAGGAATTGCCCGCAGATATTATATTCGCTGATATACATCTGCGGGATGGGACAAGTTTTGATATTTTTCAACTGTTGCATGTTAAACAACCGGTGGTTTTTATTACAGCGCACGATAGTTTTCTGCAAAGCGCTTTTGAACATAACGGAATAGCTTACCTGCTTAAGCCTGCCGATGAAGATGCGATTAAAAAAACACTTGGAAAATACAATGAGCTTAAATCTTTTTTTTGGAGAAAAGAAAAATGTGCTGGAGTCATTTACTAATAATAATTACCGGCAAAGAATAGTTGTAAGAAAAGGAAACGATTTTCAATTTCTGCCGGCAGAAGATATTATGTATTTTTTCACCAATAACAAATTGGTTTTCGCTGTTGAAAAAGAAGGACGCAAATATATGTGCGATGAAAGTAATCTTTCTGTTATAATGGAGAGATTGGATGAAAAGGTTTTTTTCAGGGCGAACCGCAAATACATCATCAATATACAATTCATGAAAAGTTTTTCTTCCGACGAGAGAAGCCGCACTATAATCAACATGCTTATAAATCCTGCTGAAGCAATTATGGTGAGCCAGGAAAATGGATCAGTATTCAGAAAGTGGATAGGCAAAAGCATAACATTATACATTTACTACCAACACTGGTATTTTTAATCTATGCCTTACAGAATTAACGGTTTCCCCATGAATAAAATCTTCCACGCCCTTATGCCCGTGAGCGCCCATTACCATCATATCCGCGCCGGCTTCTTTTACAATACGTACTATTTCATCTGACCGTTTACCAAAGCCCAGTTGAATACCCGTTTTATATCCCATCTCTTGCAGATTGTCTTTATAATATTGTAACCGCTTATAATCTTCCTGTGTTTCATAGTCATCGCTTTCTTTACCCAGTAATCTTGCGGAAACACTTTCTACCACGTGAATAAGTATGTACGTAGCATGTGTGTTGCCCTGGGCGATAGCATATGAAATCAGTTTACGGTCATTATCGCTGAAATCGAGTGCAATCGTAATTTTTTCAAACCTTGGAATATTTAGCTCAAGCGCAGACTTTGCCTCAGGGTGAACCGTGCGCGACAACTTTTTGTTGTTGCGTACCACCAGTGGATGGAAGCTGATATATGCAAGCAGTGCGACAAAACCAATTCCGCAAAGAATGATCAATATTTTCCAGATCCAGTTTCCTGAATCTTCAAACAGCATAGTTGCTTCTTCCCACACCATGCGTATATTCAGATATACCAATAATAATGCTATAACCCAGGCGAAAAACCTGGTAATATTTTTAATGGCAAATACCCCCATTGTTTGTTTATCGCTTACAAAATGAATAAGCGGTATAACAGCAAAGCCTAGCTGAAGACTTAAAATAACCTGGCTTAATATCAGCAGTGCATCGAGTTTTTCATCACCATAAATATAAATTACAACCAGTGCGGGAATAATAGCAATAAGTCGCGTAATTATTCTTCTTAATAAAGGATTGATGCGCAGCCTCAAATATCCTTCCATTACAATTTGTCCCGCAAGCGTACCGGTAACCGTAGAGCTTTGCCCCGCCGCGATAAGCGCTATAGCAAAAATAGTAGAAGCCATGCCTGAACCTAACAAGGGAGATAATAATTGATGCGCTTCCTCTATTTGAGCAACTTCTGTTCTACCAGATTTAAAAAAGGTTGTGGCAGCTAAAACTAATATGGCTGCATTTACTAAAAAAGCGAGGTTTAAAGCAATGGTGCTATCCACTACACTCATTTTTAGTGCATAGCGAATACTCTTTTCATCCTTTTTTATTTTTCTTGTCTGCACAAGCGAAGAATGTAAATAGAGATTATGAGGCATTACCGTAGCGCCAATAATACCGATAGCAATATACAGGGCTTCACTGTCAGGCAAGCGGGGTATTAAACCTGTAGCTACTTCCGCAAGATCTGGTTTGGCAAGCATAATTTCAATGAGAAAGGAAATACCTATTACTGCTACCAATCCAATAATAAAAACTTCCATCATACGCATGCCAAGCCGTTGAAGAAAAAGAAGCAAAAACGTATCCAGCACGGTAATAGCTACTCCCCAAATAATAGGAATTCCGGTAAGCAGGTGCAAACCAATGGCCATTCCTAATACTTCAGCCAGGTCGGTAGCCGCTATGGCTACTTCCGCGAGTATATATAATATGAAATTGATTTGCTTAGGGTAGGTTTCCCTGTTAGCCTGGGCAAGATCTCTGCCGCGCACAATACCTAATCTTGCAGATAAGCTTTGCAGCAGCAATGCCATAAGATTGCTCATCAGCAATACCCATATAAGTGTATAACCGAACTTGCTGCCCCCTGCAAGATCTGTTGCCCAGTTACCTGGATCCATATACCCTACCCCTACCAGGTAGGCAGGACCAATAAATGCGAGTATCCGTTTCCACCAGGGTTTATGCTGGCTACCGGTTGTATCTATGCTTTCATGCACTTCACTTAACGAAGCATCAGAATTAACTTTCAGGTTCATGATGTACCAATATATTCTGAGCAACCTGCTCACTTATGATGAATAATGCCGTTCCGGGTATTTTGATTTCTAATGAATGATCAAATCCGAATTTTCTTTTTACCTCTACTATTGTACCTATGCTGATGTTACGATGCTTAAGTAGCTCAAGCATGTCGGCAGACTGATCTGCTAATCCACTTACTTTTGCCGTTTTATTAAAAGGAAGCTGTGTAAGCCTTACCTGGTCAATAACAGGTATTCTTCCTGCACTATCGGGAATGGGATCCCCATGTGGGTCAAAGCGGGGAAATTCAAGGTAGGCATCCAGTTGTTCAATCAACTTTTTACTGCTCACATGCTCCAGCTCTTCCGCCACTTCATGCACTTCATTCCAATTGAATTTCAGTTTCTCCGCCAAAAAATATTCCCACAATCTGTGCCGGCGAACAATACTCAACGCCAACTTTCCTCCTTCTGTATTTAATTTACAACCCTGGTATGGTTGATAATGTACCAATTTTTTGCTCTTAAGCTTTTTAAGCATATCCGTAACACTGGCTGGTTTGGTTTCCAAAGCAGCTGCCAGGGCATTGGTACTTACCATTTCTTCGTTTTCCTGTAAATGGTAAATCGCTTTTATATAATTTTCTTCACTAACCGAATAATTCACTATATCTAATTTTATTTTTAGACAAATCTAAAAAATATTTTTTCTATTACTAAACTAATTTTTGAAGGCTGTTTTTTGAAGCTGTGCATGCTTTTTGCCTAAACAACATAAAAATTGATATTTTACATTCTGAAAAGATCTGTATGCAAAGAATTATCAGCATTTGTATTGCGATTATAATACTACTGGCAGCATGCAAAAGCAAAAAAAAGGACCTATCGGGTGAAGAGCCTGTTACCGTAGAGGATTTTGTTGGTTTTTTTCAGGAAATAACTCCGCCTTATGCTGTTGCAGATACGCAGATCAGCAGGCGGTTACCCGATTCTTTATTAATCAGTGAAAAAGTATTCAGCCAGTTTGTACCCGACAGTATATACAGTAAAGACTATGGCAAAAAAATAAAACCTAAGTTTTATGCGCTGGGCAAAATATCACAAAAAGATAAAGAGACTTATCTGTTTGTAAAAACAGCTACTACCGAAAAACAGGCAGCGTATGTACTCTGCTTTGATAAAGACAATGTTTTTAAAACAGGAATGTTGCTAGTGAAAAACAACGCAGATCGGAATAAATCATTCAATGGGAGTATAGATAAACGTTTGACCATTACCACAACCGAAACCAAAAAAGTAGCCGGAACACAATATTATAAGCTCAATGCGTATGTATATAATGATGTAGGTGTGTTTACCCTTTTAAAAATCGAGTCTAATGAACCTGTATTGCCCACAACAGTATATAACCCATACGATACGCTCCCCAAAAAGGAAAAGCTGTCGGGAGATTATATATTGAATAAGAAAAATTTTGTGTCTGTAAGAGATGGAAAAAACGCGAAGCATATTTTATTCTTTATGCATTTTGACAGTGGTAAGGAAGAATGCTCAGGAGAAATTAAAGGAGAAGCCATGCTTATTAAGCCTAATATAGCACAGTTTCGCCAGGTGGGTGATCCATGTGTGCTTCAATTGGTATTTGCAGGCAATAAGGTAACTATTAATGAAGAACAGGCATGTGGTAATTACCGGGGTATAAAATGTGTGTTTGAAGGAACATTTGCCAAAAAGAAAGAACCCACATCAAAAGCAAAAACGGGTAAGAAATAAAACAAGAACGCCCGCACTCTGCAGCACAGGCGTTCGTTAGAAATGTTGGATACAATTATTTTATTTTAGCATTGATATAGTCTATCTGCTGCTGCATAGCAGCACCATCAGGCGACAAATTTTTCAAAGCTGTTTTTTGAGTAGCAATAGATTTTATTAATACGTTGTTTATATATGGCGTAAGGTTGGCTTTGTACGCTGCGGGAACCTTATCTCTGAAATCTACCAATCCATCTACTATTTTTTTTACTTTTTCGGTATTGGTTAATTGGATTGCATAATAAGTAAGCGCCTGGCTTGCTTCAAACTTTGCATCACTAAAAGGCAAATCATTATATTTATCCATTACATAATCTACATCTTCCTCTTTTCCATTTAAAGCAAAAATATTGCAGATAGCCTGTGAAAGGTCTCCTTTTGCTACATGTGTTGATAATCGCTTTGCTTCTGTATATGCGGTTATACTGTCAATATTGCTGAATGCATTAAGCGCAGAGCCTGCCACACTATATGAAGAATCGTTCACACTTTTATGAATAAGGTCTTTATATATCTGCTTGTCATATAAACTTAATACAGTTATCGCCTGTGCCTTAACGGTAGGTTTAGGATCGCTTTTAGCCAGTTCAAATATGCTGGTTTCAACAGCTTGTTTTACCGGCTCTTTTTTCACGTCAAGCGATGTTATTGCCAATGTTCTCAGCTCATAATATTTATCTCTAAGTGCGGTTTTGAGCAGATCTACAGCGGAACTACTATCCTGCATAGCCGCACAAGCCACTATTGCTTCCCTTCTATCTACATATTCGCCGGCTGTTTTATACTGATAGATATAATTAGCCAGGGTTTTACCGGTTTCTGTTTTTTCGCAGAGTAATTTTTTGTCGCCGTCAAAATTTACCAGTTCGGGCTTTGATGATACGTTAAAAGTAAAAGTTTGATCTGCCTGGCTTACCCATACTTCATGGCGTGTTTTTTTATTACCAGCGTAAATGTCAATAGCAACGGGTAAAACAAATACCTGTCCTTGCTGTGTTTGTTTTACATTAACAGATGTCGTTTTATCACTTTCGTTATAGGTATAATTAATACTAAGTTTAGGATGACCGCTGCCAAAATACCATTGGTTGAAAAACCAGTTCAGATCCTTTCCACTTACCTGCTCTAATGCTTGTCGTAATTGGTTCGCATCAGCATTATCAAATCTGTATGTGGTGAGGTAAAGATTTAATCCTTTGTAGAAAGCAGTATCACCAAGATAGTTTTTCAGCATATTCAAAATGCGGCCGCCCTTTTGATAACTTACCAGGTCAAACATATCTTCCCTGTCTTTATAATGATACCTTACCAGTGTTTTTTTTGCATCTTCGGGGCTGGAGAGATATTGCTGCATTTCCTTATAGTTCTCAGCGTCACCTGCATCTTTACCGTACTTATAGTCTGCCCAAAGCACCTGGCTGAAATCGGCAAACGATTCATTAACCGTTAAGTTGCTCCAGCTTTTCGCGGTAACATAATCGCCAAACCAATGATGAAACAGCTCATGTGCAATAGTAGATTCCCATGCATTGCCATCCAACAGTTCTCTTGAATCCTGCTGGGCGCTTTCCTGATGAAGCGTTGCTGTAGTATTTTCCATAGCGCCACTCACGTAATCTCTGCCTACTATCTGCGAATATTTAACCCATGGAAATGTTACACCCGTTATTTTTTCATAAAAGGCAATCATTTCAGGTGTATTGCCAAAAATTCTTTTGGCAACAGACGCATATTCTTTTTCTACATAATAACTAACTTCCTTACCCTTATACATATCTTTTATAACAGCATAATCGCCCACGCCTATAAAAAACAAATAGGGAGAATGCGGCAGTTCCATATTCCAGTAATCAGTGCGGGTACCATCTGCGTTTTTTTGTTGCTGCATCAGTTTACCATTGCTTAGGGTTACATATTGCGATGGAACTACCAGGAAAAATTCCTGTGTACATTTTTGATTAGGCTTGTCAATGGTAGGGCACCATACGGAAGTGCTTTCCGTTTCGCCTTGTGTCCATATCTGCGTTGGCTTGTTTTTATCTTCACCTTTAGGATTAATAAAATACAAACCTTTATTGTCTGTTATAGCAGCGCTGCCACCGGTTTTTTCAAGCTCATTTGGTTTGGCTATATAGTCAATATATATTTTGTATTGCTGACCGCGTTGATAGGTCTTGTTTAGCTTTATGAACAATTGCTGACCATTATAACGGTATTTGGCAGGTGATGTAACCGATCCTTTTACTATGCCAACAGCTTTAATATCCATCCCCTTGGCATCTAAAGTAACGGAATCAACACTGTAAAAATGGGGCTCAAGTGTGATCCACACTTTACCATACATCCAGGCTTTTTCATAATCAAACCGGGCTTCAAGCTTGGTATGCACAAGATCGTTGATTTTTTCCGGCACCCCACGGTATATACCGAGTGCCGAACTATCTTTTACCGCAGATGGCTGAGCGAACAATATTGCCGGAAAAATAGCTATCAATAGTGTTGTGAAGATGTTTCTCACGTGAAATGTATTTGATTTATAATATTTTTCAGTAAGGTATCCAGCAATTAACCTTTATTAATTGTAGATATATAACGACAAAATTTTTAAAATAACGGATTTTAAACTAAAAATTATATTAAAACCGCAGAGATAGCAAAGATTTTGTTACTCAACACGTTAAAAGCACAATAATCTACCTTATCTGTACGATTTATACATGTTTATCTGTACAATTTATATATGCGCAAAAATACTTGAGTGCATCCAATTAATTCTATTTTTACATGAATGGCATACATTATTCGGTTTAAATTAGCTTTGCCTATTGGTTTAATTTCCTGATATGGCTTACCTGGAAACCTAAATTATTTTCTTAATGCGGAAATTACTGTTTGTATTTCTTATTTGTTTTATCACGCAGCAGGTGCATAGCCAGGGTAATTTCTATATATATATTCAATCAGACGATAATAAACCTTTTTACGTACGTTCCGGTTCAAAAATATTTCAATCATCAGGTAACGGTTATCTCATTATTCCAGATTTATTGAATGATACCTATGACCTGGTTATAGGTTTTGCTGAAAATGCGGGACAGGAATGGAAATTTACCTGTTCTATTGCCGAAAAAGATCTTGGGTTTATCTTAAAAAACAATCATGGAAAAGGTGTTGAGTTAAACGGACTGAAACAGGAAAGAGGATTGACAGGAATTAAAGTTGAAAATAAATCTGAAAAAAAGACCGCTACAGTAAAACAGGTTACAGGAATTATAAGTGATGACCCATTTTCATCTATGCTCGCGGATGTAGTGAATGACCCCACCATTAAACAACAGCCTACCATTATACTAACAGCCCGCGACTCATTGAACCTGCTTGCAAAAGCACAAAAGAAAGACTCAGCTGTTGCAGCGGTTGTTATAAATAACAAATTGCCTGAAAATAAAATGACGCTTACCGGCGACAGCGCTAAAGCTATAGCTAAAACAGATGTGCCTACGTTAGCGGGCGACAAAAAACTAAGTGATGCAACCATTAAGGACAAAAAAGTGAACAGCACATTAGTAGCTTCAACTACAGCAGCCGATTCCGCCATAAACAATAAGGTTATTAATACAAAAGATATAGCTAAAACCAATATTCCCGGAATTGCTGCTGATAAAAAAGCCGACGAAAAAGGAAACACAGGAAAGAAGGTGGATAGTAATACAGTAGTATCAGCAACCAAACTCAATGATTCCTCTAATAATAAGACGGTTGCTGCAAAGGAAAATAAAACAGATAGTACAACAGTTGCTGCTGTTAAAGAAAAGAAAACTGACAGTGCGATAACCGATACAAAAGCTGTGGCCAAAAATGATCCTCCCAAAAACAACACGACAATCATACCAGACACAAAAAAGAAGACAGATAGTGCGGTTGTTGCCGCAGTAATAAAGCCAGGTGTAACTGATCAAAAGGCTACTGATAGGACAACCCCCACTACTATTAATAAAGATAAAAAAATGGATAGTCTGACCAATAAGGCTATAACATCTTCTTCCAATACCACTCCAGATACAAAAGCTATTGCCAAAAATGATGGCACAAAAACCGCTAATGCCACATTGGTGCCAGATAATAAAAAGAAAACAGATAGTATTTCTTCCGCCATTACAAAACCAGTAGCCACTGTAACGCCGCCTGCCGAAACTAAAAAAGTGGTGGTGGTATCATCAACATCAATCAAAAAAACCATGCAGAGAAAAAGCCTGGATGGTATTGAATTGATTTATGTGGATGAAATGAGCGATGGCACAAAAGAAACCATCCGTATACTTATTCCGGCAGAGAAAAATTAATCAGCTGTTAGCTATGAGCAATCAGCCGTCAGCTCCAATCTGAAATTTCAAATCTCAAATCTTAAATCCCCCGTGGTTATTGTTTAGCTTTGCGGCACATTATGTTCAGGTATTTTATTGAAGTTACATACAAGGGCACATTTTACGCAGGTTACCAGGTGCAGGAAAACGCAGTTACCATACAATCTGCATTACAGGAAGCGTTGGCAATCTTCTTTAAAACTGAAATACAACTTACTGGTTCGTCCCGCACAGATTCGGGTGTGCATGCATTGCAGAATTTTTTTCATTTTGATTTTGAGCATGAGATACCTGAAAGAAAAATATACAATCTGAACGCTATTTTACCGAAGGACATCGCCATTAAAAGCATTAAATCTGTAAAGGCTGATGCACACTGCAGGTTTGACGCGATAAGTCGTTTGTATAAATACTATATATATGATACAAAAGATCCTTTTTTGGAAGACACTGCTTACTATTTCCCTTATAAGATTGATAAAGATTTGTTGCAGCAAGCGGCAGAAATGGTAAAACAATACCAGGACTTTACCAGCTTTTCTAAAAGAAACACACAGGTAAATAATTTTATCTGCAACATTATTCAGAGTGAATGGACGCACGAAAGAAATTGCCTTGTATATACCGTTGAAGCAAATCGTTTTTTAAGAGGTATGGTTCGCGGGCTTACTGGCACCATGTTGCAGGTAGCGAGAGGAAAACTTACCCTCGATGATTTTAAACAGGTTATTGATAGCAAAGATTGCAGTAAGGCAGATTTTTCAGTACCCGGGCATGGGTTGTTTTTAGTGAAGGTTAATTATCCTGAAAGTGTTTGGTCAAAGCTATAATTTAAAAAACCTATAAGGTCTGCTACGCAAGAATAGCCGCGCTGCTCACCTTATAGGTTTATAACCTCCCGTAAGTCACTGCGATCCCGCTCGCACGATGATTTGAAGTAAATGAATATTTATGGCAGTAGAAGCAGTCCCCAGCCGTTAATTGTGAGGGCTGTATGTTTAAGCGCTCGTCGTTTTCGCATCTTCAAGGAGATTGCTTCGGTAAGCTGCGCAAACCTCGCAAACACGGTAAAAGTGTTGACGAATTGAACAAGAAACGAGAGATAAGAGTTTCGTTTGCGGCCCTGTTATCTACGCTACAATCTTATAAAGTTTTATGCTGATAGCTGACGCCTGATAGCCCCTGGCTATTTCTCACTCACAATATCCGACTCATTCCTTAACTCTTCATTAGCTTTTTGAATAATAGAATCGCCGGGATTTAATGTTCCATATATTTCCGTTTTGCCATCAGCTTCTCTTCCCTTGCTCACCTTTACCCATTGGGCTTTACCATTCACTACTTTAATTACGAATATGCCTTCGGCAGCATTTACCACAGCAGTTTGCGGCACAATAAAGGTGCTGTCTTTTGCCGGGAGCGGTATTATAATTTCTGCCACCATGCCGGGCAATAATTTCTTATCATTATTTAACACATCAATTTCTATTCTTTCTGAACGCAGACGGTTATCCAGTGCGCCGGCAAGACGGGTAACTTTTCCGGTAAAATTTTGAGCAGGTAACGATTTAACCTTAAAACTAATCTCGCTGCCACTGCGAAGGTAACTGGTATATGCTTCAGGAACGGCAACGGCTAAACGCAATTTTCTTTGTTCCTGCAATGTAAATACCGGCAGCTCAGAACCTTTGCCCGAAGGACCCACATACGCTCCGGCGCTTACATTACGTGCGCTTATAACGCCCCCAAAAGGCGCCCTTATTTCAAGATAGTTTTTATTATCGGTAATTTCTCTGTACGCCGCTTTTGCTGACTGCAACTGTGCTTCATCTGAATGTTGTTTTGCCATAGCAATGTCAAGATCATTAGGCGAAATAGTGCCAGGCGTTTTACTTGTTTCCAGTAACCTCTCATAGTTCGCTTTGCTGGCAATATATACTGCTTCAGCAGATTTCAGTCTTGATTCCGCTCCTGCCAGTTGTGAATTAATTTCAGGCGCTTCCAGCGTAACTAATAATTGACCAGCTTTCACTTCAGCGCCTACATCCACATACATCTTTTTTACAAAACTGTTTACTTTGGAATATAGGTCAACCTGCTGAAATGCGATCAGTTCTCCGGGAATTTGCAGGGTAGAAGATAAGCGACCTTTTTCCAAAGCAATTATCTTATAGGTGTGTTGCGTTTTAACTGTACTTGCTTCTTCCTTCTTTTCTTCTTTTGCATCTGACGCGCCACAGCCCTGCATGATAAGGAAACCCATTAATACGACAGACGCTACAGTTGCTTTTGCCATTAGTTTCATGATTTCGTTTTTATATATCATATCACTTTTATCCTTTTAACGGAATATAAAATTTGCTTTCTTCATCTTCGGGATCTAACGACACACTTTGCGTTGTAGCTTTATTCTGTCCCCAGGCAAATGCCAATGGCAAAATAAACAGTGCTGCAAAAGTAGAAGCTATTAATCCTCCAATCACGGCTCTTCCCAAAGGCGAAGACTGATCTCCTGCTTCGCCTAATCCGCTTGCCATTGGTATCATTCCTACCACCATCGCCAGCGCCGTCATCACTATCGGGCGTATACGTAATGCCGCGGCTTCACTCGCCGAAAGTTTGGCATTGCCGTTATACTTACGCAATTCTTCCGCATTCGTTATTAATAATACCGCATTTGATATAGACACGCCCACTGACATGATGATACCCATGTATGATTGTAAATTGAGGGTAGAACCTGCAGCCAATAACAACGACAAGGACCCTAAAATTACCGCAGGCACGGTAGAAAGTACAATGGCAGAAACTTTGAACGACTGAAAATTTGCTGCGAGCATCAGGAAGATCACCACAATGGCAACGATCAATCCATTTTGCAGGCTCTCGAGCGTATCTGTAAGCGTTCGGCTTAATCCTATTGCTTCTACTGTTAAACCTCTCGGTAATTTACCCAGCGATTCAATAGCCTTCTGCACATCTTTTGTAGCTCTTCCCAGATCTTTATTATTAAGACTAGCCGTAACTGTTAGTGCCGGCAGTGCGCCTATATTGTCTGCCTCTCCGTAGGTAGTTCCGGGTTTAATGTCAGCTACATCACTCAATATGGGACGCGGCGCGTTTTTTAGAAGAGAAATTTCGCCGATGTCGTTTTGGGAAGTCATTTTATTTTCGGGAATTTCAACCTGCACACTGTAGCTGTTATTTGCTTTTAGATCAGTCCATATATTCTTTTCTGTAAATCTTGATGAAGAAGTAGAGGGAGTTACCGACCGTGCAACGTCAGACATATCAACACCTACCTGCGCAGCACGAACCCTATCCACATTTACATTGATAGAGGGATATCGGGTTGATTGTCCTATTTGTACATCACGCAGATAAGATATCTTTTCAAGTGCTGGAATAATCTTTTTAGCATATGCTTCATTCACTGCTTTATCTCTGCCTGAAAATCGTATTTCAACAGGAGTGGGAGAACCCTGACTTAATATTTTATCTGTTAATTCAATGGGTTCAAACGACAATTTAACACCAGGAATAGCTTCCGCTACTTTTTTTCGTATTTTATCTTTTAACGCATCAAGGTCAGTTTTATAATCTTCTTTCAGCGCTACCTGTAACACCGCTTCATGGGGTCCCGACATCCATAAAAACAACGGGCTTGTTGAAAACAATTGCGGATGTAAACCCACATATGCTGAAGTGATAGATACATTTTTCTTTCCAACAATATCATATAATGCATTCGTAAGTTTGATAGTCATGTCTTCTGTACGTTCAATCCTTGTGCCTTCCTCTGCCCGTAATCTTACCTGGAACTGACCACCGTTTACCTTCGGCAATACATCGCGGCCTATCTGTTGTAAAAATAAAAAAGCAACAGCGCTCACTATCACCAGGTAAGCACTCACAATTATTTTGCGGTAAGGCATCATTCTTTCAATAAACCGCAGGTACCTGTTTCGCAATTTTTCAAAAGTGCTGATCTTTCCATTATTATTGCTGTCTTTCCTTTCCAGCAACATGGCTTTCTGATCCCATGTTCCATGTTCAGATTTGCCTAAACCACTCGAAGCAAATTCTTCCGCATCTGTCATTTCAGTGCCATCAGCTTTCTTGTGGTGTTTTATTTTCATTATCCAGTTGGCCATCACCGGCACAAAAGTTTGCGCAAGAAAATAAGAGACCACCATACTGAAACCTATAGCCAGAGCCAACGGAAGAAATAATGAACCCGGTATACCGCCCATAGTAAATGCTGGCGCAAATACCGCGAGTATACAAAATAAGATGAGGAGTTTGGGGAAAGCGATTTCTTTACAGGCATCCCATATTGCCAGGGCTTTGGGTTTGCCCATGTCAAGGTGCTGGTGAATATTTTCAATGGTTACCGTACTCTCATCTACCAATATCCCTATGGCCAATGCAAGCCCGCTCAGCGTCATAATGTTGATGGTTTGCCCGAAAAGATTTAAAAACAATACGGACGAGATGATAGATGCGGGTATGGTAAGTATTACAATCAGCGCGCCTCTTGGATCACCAAGAAAAAGCAACACCATTAATCCTGTAAGAATAGCGCCAATAGCGCCTTCTGTTAAAAGGCTTTTTACGGAATTCATTACATAAACCGACTGATCAAATTCGTAGGTCAGCTCCACCCCTTCCGGCAACTGTGCCTGCATTTTAGGAATATGGCTTTTCAGGTTTTGTACTACTTCCCAGGTAGACGCATCGGCATTTTTTGCGATACTGAGATACACAGAACGTTTGCCATTTACCAATGCATAACCCACGGTTCTATCTGCTCCGTCTTCTACGGTTGCCACATCTCTTAAATACAGATTTTGAACGCCTCCCTTGAATAGTGGTATATTCTCGAAATCTTTTACACCCGCGATTGCTGTATTTACAGGAGTGATATAATTTTTATCGCCCACACGCACGTTGCCTGAAGGTGATGTTTGGTTATTAATGCGGATAGCTTCTACCAATTGATCGGGCGTCATATTATGCGCACGAAGTAACTCAGGATCTGCTTTAACAACAATAGTGCGCACGTTACCACCAAAAGGAGGAGAAGATACTATGCCTGGTATAGAGGTAAAAGAAGACCTTACATATGTATTGGCAAGATCGAGCAGTTCGTTATTGTTGTGCTTTTCGCTGCTTAATACCAATTGCCCCACGGGAAGTGTGGAAGCATCAAAACGTATTATAAAAGGTGGATTAGAACCCGGGGGGAATACTGCCTGGATACGATTGGAACATGCACTCACTTCAGCGGCGGCCTGCGCCATGTTTGTGCCGGGGTAAAAAGTGATTTTCATCAATGTAAGCCCCTGTATATTTTTTGTTTCAATGGATTTTATTCCATTAACGTATAAAAATATATTGATGTACTGCTTGGCAAAAAAGCTTTCCATCTGCACCGGAGTATATCCACCAAAAGGATGTGATACATAAATTACGGGCAGGTCAAGCTTAGGAAAAATATCAATCTTAATATTGTTTACCGCTTTAATACCAAAGAAAAGCAAACCGGCTACCAACACCAGTATCGTAATAGGCTTCCGTAACGCGAATCGAATCAGGTTCATAGTTTTTTATTATACTAAAGTGAATGGCCAATAGTCAATTAATATATGTGTATGCCTGAAATAGGTTGACAAAAAAACGTCACTTATTATGTGTAAAACTAAAGGAAAACTGGAAATTAAATTACGCCGGACATTTTCAGAGGAGTTAAAAAAGAAGATAGTGGGGGATTTGGTAAAGAAACGAACAACGATAAATGCTGTAACGCTTGAGCACCAGGTGAGTGCAGCAAACGTGTATAGATGGTTGTACAAATATTCGCCTTACCATTCACAGAAATGTACCTTAGTAGTCCAAATGGAAAGCGAAGAACAAAAGAGCCACGAGATGCGCCAACGCATAGCAGAACTGGAACGCATTGTAGGTCAAAAACAACTGGAGGTTGATTTTTTAAATAAACTGCTGGAAGTAGGTAGTAAAGAACTGGGCTTTGATTTAAAAAAAAGTTTCAGTTCTCCACCATCGAATGGTACCGGTATCATAAAGGGGGGCACCAATACAAGTTAAAACAGATTTTTACGCTATGTGGCATCAGTCGTCAGAGTCATTTTCAAGCCCTGCAGCGACTTAAAGAAGAGCGTACTAAATCAGTATTGTATGTACGCATGATGGAGCAGGTAAGAGAAATACATCCTGGTATGGGGCTTAGAACGATGTATGAGATGTTAGTACCGGATGGTATAGGTAGGGATTCTTTTGTTGCTTTGGGTTTGCAGGAAGGATTTCGATTAAAAAGTATTGAAAAGCAAACGCGGACAACCTATAGCGTCAAATCCAACCGGTATAAAAATTTGTTGGGAGCAGAGGAGTTTGATAATATAAACCAGTTGTGGAGCAGTGATATTACTTATTTTTTCTGTGTGGACCGGTTCTTTTACATAGTGCTTATTATGGACGTGTATTCCAGGCGGATTGTTGGATATAGTTTGGCTGATAACATGCGTGCGGAAAACAATGTGGCTGCCCTGAAGATGGCATTACAATTACGGGGTATAAAGGATTATGAGCAAAGCCTTATTCACCATTCAGATAAAGGCACTCAATATGCCAGTGATGATTATACGCAGTTGTTGGAGCAATATGGTATCCGCATCAGCATGTGTAATGAGGTATATGAGAATACACACATAGAAAGGGTTAATGATACAATAAAGAACCAGTATTTAAAACGAAAGAATATAAGCAATGTAAAAGAACTGGCTCAGCAACTGAGAAAGACCATACAGGTGTACAATGAAAAAAGGCCTCATCAAGCCCTTAACAGAATGACACCTGTTCAATATGAAAACCATTTACTGACAACAGATGAGCAAGAGCGCAAAAAGATGACTATATACACAGTTAAATTGGATGAGCATGGCAACTCCAAAACACAATTAGATCTTTTTGAAACTTTGTAAAAAATGTCAACCTATTTCAGGCATGCACAATATCTCACGTTTATCGTTTCACGTTTGTTGTCTCTTATTCACCATTGCCTATTCACACTACAGCTCATTTAAAAATATTCCAAAATCACCGGCAGCAGCGGCTTTCAGTAACAGGGCCTGCCACACATTATTATACGCAATATCACGGTCGGTTTCCGCACGGGTTAATGCATACAATGCTTGTGTAACATCAACAATGGTGGTAAGCCCGTTCCTATATAATACTGTTTTTTGCAAAAAGGCATCTGAAGCTGCTTTCACCTGCACGGGGGCCTCGCTGTAAGCCGCTACAGCGTTTTTCATTTTTGAAAAAGCCAATGTTTGCTGCGCTGTTATTTGCTGGTTAGCCAGGTCGTATTCGTTTTTTAAAGCAGATGAAATAAATTTTTGAGCCGTTACCTGTTGATGTACACGCAGCGGTGTAGTTAAATTCCAGGTAACACCCAAACCCAGCAGGTAGTTGCTTCGTACTGGTTTTATACCATCATAATATTTTTGTGTGTAGTCCGATTGATCTGTTGCATAGCCTGAAGAAAATCCGGATCCTCTTGTTTGAAAAACACTGAAAAGCGAAAACACCGGGTATTGCAGCGTGCTGAAATATTTAGCCTGCTGATCGCTTACATTGATGCGGCTTTTGTAAAACTCCAATACAGGGTGATGCTCAATAATAGCCGCGGAATCCAGCACCGAAGAAGGAATTCTTGTAATGAACAAAGTGTCGAGATTGAATTGCTGAGTGCCTGCCAGGCCCATTAGTAATGCCAGTTCGCTTGCTCTTTCCTGTTCAGCATCTATGGCACGCAGTAATACAATTTTTGCGTTGGATACTTCAGCATTGGCCAATGAAGAATCAACGCCGGCTATCAACCCATTTTTAGCACGGGCGGTTACTACCAGCCTGAAAGTATCAGCACGGTTTAGGTTATTTTGTAATGAGCGGGAAATCCGTTGCGCTGCCAATAAATTTAAATAAGCAGATGCTACTCTAACCTGGTGCTGAAACTGCTCCTGCTTCAGATCGTTCTCGTCGCGGTTCACAACAGATTCCGCTGCTTTAACTCTTTCTTTAACACGGCCAAAAGCAAAAAAATCCCAATTAATATTAGCAAGATATAAACCTCCAAAAGCGGAATGCCAGTTTTGTGAAGCAAGTGGCAACCCTGATGAGGCTACCCCAAAACCTCCAAAACCATACGCTGGGCCATTCTGCCCATTAATAGTGCCATAATCCTGCTGTGCAGATACAACCAGATTGGGAAGCGCATCTCTTTTGGTTTGTACAAAGCTGGCTTTAGATGCATTGGCATAATTGCTTTTAGCCTTTATAGTATTGTAATTATTTAACGCGGTTTGTTCAGCATCTTTTAATGAAAGTACCTGTGCATGAACTGTATTAAGGATGCAACCTGTAACCAGGCATAGCATCAGCATGCTTTTTCTTATTATCGTCATACGCTGTTCGTAATAATATTCTTCCGTAAAAAGGGCAAGTTAGTTTTTTGTAAAACATAATCCATATTGGCGGCAATTGGTGAAACTTTGTTCACTACAGGGTTATTGTAGTACGGATTGAGTGCTTTTTCAATTCTGCCGCAATCTGATCAATCATTTTGAAGCAATCCTGAAGCCTTTACCAGTGTAGTATTACAAAGAAATACAGGTTTAAGGACTTTTGCGCACCTGGCAAAATTAGTGACTTAACCGTATCAACCACGTATAAAACAGCGGAAAACTGTGAAAAGATGTAGTGCAGGAGAATGGTAATGCAACTAAATTCATACCTGTTAAAAACCGGCCATATGTAATCATCATCCGATCAAAAAAAGTATTGCAATTAGCAGGGCACGAGCCTTGACCGTTGTTTAACCAAGCCTATGTAAAATCGTTTATATAGCAACAAAAAATATTGCGAACAACATATTGGCACGGTCATTTTCATTATCTGATTACTGACCGATTTAATATTTTTTGTTGAGATTATTTTTTGGAGATAATACAAGCGTTTACTGGAGATGCTTTAAAGCATTTTCTACCGTTCTCCTCATATCAGCCAGCTCGAAAGGCTTTTTAAGGAGATAATCCGCATTCGCTTCCTGGGCTAGTTTTTCGAGGTGTTCATGCGCAGAAAAAAATATTACAGGAATGTGCCTGAATTCAGAAGCTTTTATTTCCTTTATCACTTTTACTCCACCATAAGGCATAATCCTATTGTCCATTAAAATTACCGAAGGCTTGAACTCCTCTAACTCCGCTCTCCATAGTTCAGAATTATTGCGGGTAATAATGGTAAGGGGGTAAGAAGAGAATATGATCCTGCATATTTCCAGTATGTCATCATCATCATCGTAAATAATCAAAGTATTATTATCCATTCAGAAAACAAGATTTATACAAATGTATACCCACCTTTTGAATGCAACAATCAGGGAAAACACGGATATATGAAAAGATATTTTGCAGAGCCCAAACGGGAATAATATAGCGAAGAGAGGAAAAGTGCTGAATAAAATTAAGTTTATGAGTGCAGATCATGTGTGTAAGACAAATATTTGCTGGCCCGAATTCCGAAGGCGGGTTCATTTCTGCATACATTACCCTACTTACGGTAAAATGTTTTACATTTCGGCTTAATTATAAAGGAGCTGATGCCTTTAACGAGTCAGGATGAATTGTTTTATACCAAAGCCTGCATATTACAATGAAAAGAATTATTTACGCTTCGATGGTCATTATTTTTTTTGCAAGTGCGAGATTTGATGCGCCGCCTGATTTTGACCATGCAGCCGTTTTAAAAAAGTTGAATAAGTCAACGTTGGAGAAAGGAAGGCAGTTATATATTGCTTCGTGTATTGCCTGCCACGGCGCTGATGGTACAGCATCTTTACCGCAGGCCAGATCATTCAGCAAAGACAAACTGCGCTTTGGCAACAAGCCTTACGATATGTGGCGAACTATTACCAATGGCGCCGGCGCAATGCCTGCACAGTCCTGGCTAAAGCCGGAAGAACGTTATTACGTGATCCAGTATATCAGGGAAACCTTTATGAAAAAATCCAATCCTTCTCAATATTTTGCAATCAACGATGCATATCTAGCCATGTTGCCCAAAGCTACCAATACTGCAGCAGAGCAACAACGCATTACCAAAACAGAAGCATTACAAGGCGTATTAAAATATGGACAGGAATGGTTTGAGCACCACGAAAGCAATTATGGCACTGCTATTCATTCGCAGTTAAAAGATCATGGGTCGGCCATACTAACTGTTCGCCTCGATAACTATGTAAACCTGGGTTATAACCTTTTGAGAATGGGTACTGTTGCCGCATGGAAAGGAACACTGAATCTTGCTGAAACAAAGTATAAAAAATATCGCGGCGAGGGATCACCGGCTATACAAGGCAAAAAGCTGGAAGGGCTGGATGTATGGCAATGGACTTATGATGACAAAATTGATTCGCTGCAAGCGGCAACGGGTAAGCGATCTCCCCTTCCTTCAACATATATGCAATATCATGGTCACTATGCTTATAACAAAGGAGTGATTTTGTCGTACACTATCAATAACCGAAACATCCTGGAATACCCGCAGGCGCTTATGATTAATAACAATACAGTATTGTCACAAACCTTATTAGTGTCGCCCGGTGCACCACAAAAATTGTATATCGGTTATTTAAAAGGCGCTAAAGTTTCCCGCAATAGAATCGTAACTACGTTGACTGATCCTCAAACAAAACGTTTTGTGAGCACAGCATATCTTGGTTTAGTTTCAAGCATTCATTGCGAGGTAGACGATCAGCAGCGCATAGTGCTTACCATACCTGCAAGCGATTCCACGCTCACGTTACAGGTGCTGAGAACATCAGGTAAAGAAATACCGGCATTATCATCTTTCAATACATATGTGCAGAAAAAGAGTTATAGTAACAAGTTTCCCGCCTTGCCGGAAATGCTGCATGGCGGCGCTGCGCAGTGGACCTCGAAGGTTAAAACAACCGGAGCCTTGAATGCTGCAGGCGCACATTTTGATCCTATATACAGTAAAGACGAAGACAAAACCAATCCGGCAAAAGCAGTATCGTTGCCGGCGGATTATCCCTATGCTGTTGATAATATCAGCTTGCCTTTTAATAATCCTTATAATGCATGGATACGCCCCACCTGCCTGGGTTTTAAAAGTAATGGAGACTTAATTTTAGGCACATATACCGGTGATATATGGATAGCATCGGGTATTAATAACACACTAACCAATATAACATGGCAAAGAATTGCCGCGGGTTTGTTTGAGCCAATGGGAATTAAAGTGATTAATGATAGTATTTATATAACTACCCGCAATGGTATTGTATTACTGCATGATTTCAATAATGATGGAGAAACTGATTTTTACGAAAATTTTTATGCTGATAAAGATGTCTCCACTTTTTTTCACGCTTTTAATTTTGGATTGGAAACAGACAGCAAGGGAAATTTTTATTATGCTAAAACCGGTGAGTATACCGATAATAAAGACCCAGGCAATGTGATTAAAATTTCAAAAGATGGTAAAAGAGGAGAAAGCATTGCGACAGGTTTTCGTACGGATAATGGGATTACAATTACACCGGATGACAGAATATTTGTAAGCGATAACCAGGGCAACTGGATGCCCGCCAATAAAATCAGCCTGGTGAAACGGGGAGGGTACTACGGTTATGTGCCTAACCTGTATGACGGCAGCGGTGGATGGAGCCCTGATGGAAAACATTTTACAAAAGATGAAGTAACGGAAGATGGTGTAATAAAAGCCGTGAAAATTCCTGAAACCTTTGATCAACCTGCTTTATGGATTCCGCAGGAATTTGATAATTCACCGGGCGGTGGGGTATGGAGCAGCAACAATTGGGGACCTTTCAGCAATCGCTTTATTCATTCCAGTTATGGAAGAGGATGGTTATATACTTTTTACCCGCAGGATGTTGACAGTATTACACAAGGTGCTATGCTGGCATTACCTTTTCAGTTTGAGGCAGGGGTACAGCGGGTGGCGGTTAATCCTGCTGATGGGCAGATCTATACTACGGGACTTACAGGATGGGATGATGGCGTAGCAACAAAGTATGGTGTGCTCAGCCGTTTGAGATACAAAGGTGGAGAGGGGCATTTAGTTACAGGTGTACAAGTGGTGAAAGGAGGAATACGATTACAGTTTAATTGCAAACTTGATGATGAGGCTGTAAAAAATGTATCTCTTTACAACATCATTCAATACAATTATAAATGGACGAGCACTTATGGCTCCGCTAATTATTCTGTACAACATCCCGGTAAAGAAGGAGAAGATACACTGGCTGTAAAAGCAGCGTTAGTAAGCGAAGATGGACACTCCGTGGTTTTGAATATTCCGGATATTGGTCCTGCACAAACGGTAAGATTGAGGTTTGAAGTAAAAGCAAAAGACGGCGCTGTAATAAAAGATGTTGTGTATCTGACTATACATAAAGTGCCGGAGTGAGGAAATGTGTTATGATATTAAACTTCTTGTATGTCGCCGGGAGGCGAGAAGATACGGGTACGCGGCGAGGACGCCATGTACAGCGTAATTTTTTTTTCAAGGCATGCCTATATTTTTTTATACTTGGTTTTTTCTATTTCATATCCGGCTGTTCTGCATATGAGTCAGCTAAAAATGTAGATTTTTCGATATTCAATGATAGTATACGATCGGCAGTTACGCAGCAACTCAGATGGACTGAGAACCCGGAGTATCGCTAGAAATCTCTTCCCGCCAATTACGCGTCCTGAAGGAAATCTCGGGTATCTTATTCAAACCGAGTATGTTGATGAAACGCATTGCACGATAATGATCAAGGATGAAGGTGTTGTAGATGACGAAGTATGTGGCGAAAAGAAAGTTATTTCGTTTGAAAAATCAGAGAATGGCTGGTTAATAAACGCCATGACCATCTCGCTGAAGCGAAACTTATAATCGTCATTCTGTTGTAAAATTAAAGAACACTATCTCTTCGCAACATTTTAGATACTGCGGTGCAGGATTAAAACTGTCAACAAGTGTTTATATCTACCTTTATTTCCTTCAATCTGGTAAAATAACTGCCTTAAACCTGATTGTACCAGAAAACACAAACAATAACAGCAATTGCATTTACGTATATATAACAGAATCAGACTGGTTATTAATTGCAGTTATCCGCATTCTTATAATATATCCATGAAACAAGTTTTACTCCTTATAGGGCTTTGTGCCGGTTTTAATAGTCAAACCATTTTTGCAGGCAATCCCATTGATATTGCTGATAATACTATAACCGTGGGCGGATCAGCGGAAGAGGTGGTTTTTTATGGATTTGCCGCAGGCGATGAACTGATTTTTAGTTTTGAAGAAACCAATGGCAAGGAATTAAATGAAATCGAAATCATTGAAATGCCTACGTCGTCTTTGTTTATCGCTAATAAAATTAAAAAGCTAAAAAATAAAGTTATCCATATTCAACGAACGGGTATCTATAAATTCCGTTTTGCTAATGCGGCGTCATCCGAAACAAAAATTTGTAAGTTCAAAATTCAACGGGTGCCTGGTAGCGCTGAAACGTCAAATTTTAATTGGGAAGTATATACAAAACAAGTAAAGGACACAAGTTATGTTACACAAATGGAAAAGTATGTAGCGCTGTCTGATACCAGCGTCGCTGTGTTGGCAGATCAAACAGCAAAAATACAGTCAGCCACAAATGCTGCAGGTAACAAAACAACGTACAATTTTGTATTGCCCGAGGGAACCATTGCATGGAGCTACTATATAGGTGTTGATAAAGCCGGGCAGGATGTTTACCAGAAAGCGGTGAAGGAGTTTTCAAAAAAACCGGCGAAAACAACTTCAGGCTTTGTGCTCAGCCCCCTTACTGCAGTGGCGTTAAATATTCCAAGTTCATTAATTACGCTGCAGGGCAATAAAGGAGTACTATATAATATCTTTAATGAGTATCAGCCTAATCAGTTGGCTACAAGCAGCGCAACCCGGTTAATTAAAACAGGCAATGTTGTTAATGATTTTTCAAAAATGGATCCAATGAAAGGGAACCTGTTTTTACAGTTGCAAAACAATAATTCAGCGCCTGCTATTTCAGTTGTTGTAAAAATAGAAGCTGTTGTTGTAACCCAGGTGTGGGGAACAAAACCTGTTCAGCAAATGAAGATAACGCCCCGCGAACAAATGTATTTACAAAAATGATAGCTATTCTTAAAAACAGGTTTAGCAATGTTGGCAAGCCTGTGCGTTATAAAAACCAATTCCGTTTTTTAAAATTCAACAGCAAGATAAATTGGGGTTATACTTTTTTATAACATTTCGAAGCCTATTCAAATCAATATCATTTAAATGTCTACTATGCGCTTTTCCCTGCCTAGTTTTCTTTTTACCAGTTTATATACTTCAAACCAAAGAACAGATACCATTGCAACCAGCAAAGTGATACCTAATTCCGGAATGCTTAAAGCGCTCACTTTAAAGAAACGGGAAATAGGTTTTATATAAAGAATAGCAAAGAGTAATACAAGTATGGCAACGGTTATGACGTTCAACAACAGGTTCCTGTTTTTCAAACTTTCAAAAATGCTGTAAAAAAAAGACCGGTTGGCGAAGCTTAATAAAATATTGGCGAAGATCAATGTGGTGAATACCATTCCTCTTGTCTTTTCTTCATTGCCTCCACTGCTCACCGTAAATTGATAAACGAATAAAACACCGATAGTAATTACCAATCCCTGGATGATGCTGACGGTTAGCTCGCGCCAGTTTAAAAAAGTATCTGTAATTAATCTTGGAGGTTGCTTCATCGCATTTTTTTCTATCGGTTCATTTTCATATACAATAGAACAGGTTGGTCCCATAACAAGTTCCAGGAAAATTACATGAACAGGTGTAAATACCTGTGGAAAAATCCATCCTAAAAACAACGGTAGAGAAACGGTAAGGATAATCGGGATGTGGATTGATATAATGTACTGCACCGCTTTTTTGATATTGGCATAAATTCTTCTTCCGGCTGCAATTCCTATAATCAGTTTTTCCAGGTCGTCATTGGTGATTACCAGCGAAGCAGAAGCTTTGGCTATTTCTGTTCCTTTGTTGCCCATGGCTACACCTATATGCGCTGCTTTTAGTGCGGGTGCATCATTTACTCCGTCACCAAGCATGGCTACTATTTCATTTTTACTTTTCAGTGCATTTACAACCGCCAGTTTGGCCGCAGGGAACATGCGCGTAAATAAAGTGGAACGTTCCGATATGTTTTGTAGTTCCTTATCAGATAATTGCATTAAGTCATTTCCATTTACAGCCCCCGCATTATTAATGATACCTGCTTGTAATGCTATGGCATTGGCTGTATCTGCATTGTCGCCAGTAATTACTTTAACCTGTATGCCCGCATTATAAATTTGCCGGAATACATTTTTAATTCCTGCTTTTGGCGGATCATGAAATACTACCAATCCTAAAAATTCAAACTCGAAATCCTGTTGCCTGAGCGGAAAATCATTTCTCTCAAAATAACACCTGGCTACGCCTAAAGTGCGATATCCCTGCTTGCCGAAATCTTTTACAAGACTTATTACTTCGTTCTTTTTTTCATCCGGAATGCGGCTTACATTAAGTATCGCTTCCGGCGCTCCTTTCGCCGCAATAATTCTTTGCTTTTTACTATTTTCAAAAAGATGCGTCATCATAGGTGGTTTGCCCTCAAGCGGATATTCCCTGAACAATGTGTAATCTCGTCTTACATCATGCTGCGTTTTTTCATACACTTCATGCAGTGTTTTTTCCATAGGATCAAACGGAACAGGTTCACTGCTCCACATAGCATAAGTTATCAGTTCCTGCAGGGCTGTATCGGCAAAGGCATGCTCATCAAATGTTTGATCGGCTTTAAAATCATACAGCAATTTCAATCTCATTGAATTCTCTGTAATGGTACCTGTTTTATCAGTACAAATAACAGTAGTGCTTCCCAGCGTTTCTACTACACTGCTCCTTTTAATAATGATACCATCGCGCATCAGTTTCCACGCACCTAACGCCATAAAAGTTGTAAACGCAACAGGAATTTCTTCGGGTAGTATGGACATCGCCAATGTAAGCCCGTTCAACAAACTTGCCACCAGGCTACGGCTATGGTAAAAACTTATTACACATATCATCAAAAAAACAATAATACCTATAATCGCCATCAGTTTTACAAAACGCCTGATCTGTATTTGCAAAGGGGAGCTTTCTTCTTTGATTGTTAAGATGGATTCGCCGATATTTCCGATACGGGTTTGCTTACCTATTTTTTCTACTTTAAAAACAGCCAGTCCCGAAACGGTAATAGTTCCGCTGTATACTTTGTTGTCTTCAGAGCCGTTGTCTTTGAAAACGGAAAAGCTTTCACCTGTAAGCGCAGATTCATTAACCGAAAAATCGTTGCTGTGTATAATCGTTCCATCCGCATTGATCATTTTTCCTTCTTCTGTAATACAGAGGTCACCTACTGCTATTTCATGTGTAGGAATTTTTATGGCTTTTGCATTCCGGATAACGGTGCTGAGCGGTTCACTTAATTTTTCCAGTTCTTCCAGTGCCTTTCTGCTTCTGTTATCCTGGTAAAAAGATATACCGGAAACAACTACAATTGCTGATAGCATAAAAATGGCCTCTCCATAATCACCTATAACGAGGTATATTAATGAAACAACGATTAAAAGAATAAGCATCGGCTCTTTAAAAATATTTACAAGCATTTCCAGCCATGTATTTTTGGCAGTAGTGCCCATGTCGTTGTATCCGAACTGCATTCTTGATTGCTTCAATTCGTCTTCTGTAAGTCCTTTAAGATTACCCGGTATATTATAATCCATACTATACATTAAAATAGTGCATATGCAGATTGTGCATACCAATATAATTTAAAAAAAGATAAGCACACTACTTTAATTGAAGTGCTGATGAATGGGTGAGAAAATAAATACTGCAATTTTAGCCTTCTTTTTTTGCCGTTTACTTTTTTGAACACAAGCCTCGTGTGAATAAAATGCGGCTATTGTAAACCTTTTGTTAACAGAATAACAATCGCCAAAACTCACCCAACCAATTTTGTTTAATGTGGTATCATAATATGTGATGATCCGTAGTGGCATTGGTATAACCTGTTTGTATAAGCAAACAGCATGTAGAATTTTGCCCGCATCTTAAAAACCTAATAAAATTTGGTCTCCATGAAATTGTTGCTCATTGCATTGCATGTTTTTGCTCTTTCTACTATTTCGCCATGGCTTACAGATTTTGAACAAGCTAAAAAGGAGGCGGAGCAAAAGCATGAACTGATTTTATTGAACTTCTCAGGTTCAGACTGGTGTGGACCTTGTAAGCGCATGCACAGTGAAATATTTAACACCGAACTATTTGCACAAGCTTTCAAGGAAAAACTGGTAATGGTCAACGCAGATTTTCCCAGGCTTAAAAAAAACCGTTTAACAGACGCTCAGCAAAAACAAAACGACATGCTTGCTGAAAAGTATAATACAGAAGGACATTTCCCTTTCACTGTTTTGCTGGATGCAAAGGGTACTGTATTGAAAACCTGGGAGGGTTATCCACGGCAGGGATCGACCGGTTTTATGGAAGAATTAAAAGCTGCACTGAATGACAACCATTGAACCTGTAACCGGTAATAAGCTCTATAAACAATCTATGAAACTGATGGGTAATCAGTTTGAAATAAGCGTTGTGGGAAGGGATATGGAATGGGCAAACAGGATGATTGATTGGGGAGTAGAAGAAATACAGCGCATAGAAAAGCTATTGACAACATTTAACGATAACAGCGAAACAAACCTTATTAACAGGTTTGCGGGCGAAAAGCCTGTACAGGTAAGCTCCGAAACTTTTAACCTGATCAGACGAAGCATCCGGCTTTCGGAAATAACACAAGGTGCTTTTGATATCAGTTACGGGTCTATTGATAAAAGGCTATGGAATTTTGATACTACTATGATGCAGTTGCCGGATGAAAAAAAGGCAAAACGGATGGTGAGGTTGATCAACTATCGGAATATCCTGTTAGATGAAAGTGAGGAGACTGTAATGTTGAAGGAAAAAGGGATGCGCATTGGTTTTGGTGGAATTGGGAAAGGGTATGCGGCGGAAATGGCAAAAAAAGTAATGAAGGCAGCCGGCGTAGAAAGTGGTATTGTTAATGCTTCGGGTGATCTTACCTGCTGGGGTACACAACCCGATGGAAGTGCCTGGACAATCGGGATAGTAAATCCCAACCTGGGCGACAAAATATTTTCGTACCTGAGTGTAACCGATATGGCTGTTGCCACTTCAGGCAATTATGAAAAATTTATTATGATAGATGGCATTAAGTATTCTCACACTATTAACCCCAGAACAGGCATGCCTGTTAGAGGCATTAAGAGTGTAACTATTATAACGCCTAACGCTGAGATAGCCGATGCCATGGCTACGCCGGTAACGATCATGGGCGTAAAAGCCGGATTAGATATGATTAACCAGATTAAAAATATAGAGGCTATTGTAATTGATGACGATGATATTATTTACACAAGCAAAAACATTCATTTTAATTAAATAATATTTATGAAAAACAGAAAGCAATTATTATTGGCACTGGTAGCATTTGTTTGCACCATCATGTCGTGTAAAAGCGTAAAAGAATACCAGAAAAGCAGGCTCAATGATGCGGATATGTCTCTGGGCGCAAGAGCAAGTGAAAAAACCGAACTCAATTTTCAAACTTACCGCGAAGGTGCCGCCGGCGCTAATGGCGGCAAAACCGGGGGCGGTTGTGGCTGTAATTAATTTTTAAATTTTTATTTTGTTTTCATGCGTAGAATCTGCTTAACACTGGTAGGGATTTTTATACTCTTTTTGAATGGCTTCGCCCAGTTTTCCAAACGTGCGGATACGGTGTATGAATCTAAACCTTTACGTTTGGATGAGGTTAACCTTATATCAAGTTATTATAGTCAACAAGGCAATCATTCTGCCGTTACAGGTGGCATTGGTAATGAACACGTAGTGGATCTGTCTAATGGTATTGATGTAAGGTTTGTAGGCTGGGATAGCAAACACAGCAAGCATACACTGGGCGTTGGTATTGGTATAGACCACCATACCGCGGCCTCATCTGCATATGTTTCAAAAACAGGTGCATCCAGCACTCAGGGTACCCGCATATATCCTTCTGTAAACTGGAACGTTGAAAGCATCAAAGGAAATAGTTTTGGCATCGGAGCCTATTATTCCGGAGAATATAATTATAAATCATTCGGGCTTGAACTGCATGCCGGCAAAAAGCTTAGCTCAAATACCGAAATCAATGGAAAAATCTCCGGTTTTTTTGACAAGGTAAAGATGATCTATCCGTCAGAGCTGATACCTGCTTCTGAAGTAGTGCAAACCACGCCTACTACCATTACAACGGCAAGCGGAAGAACCATAGGATCAGGTAGAGGTTCTAATGATGATGACGAAAACAGTATTCCATCAAGCAGCAGAAACACGTATACCGCATCAGCATCTATTACTCAGATTATAAATACCAGGATGCAATTGAGTTTAACAACCGACCTGGTTGCACAGGATGGTTATCTCGGGCTTCCTTTTCACAGGGTATATTTCACCGATGGGTCTGTGCACGTGGAAAATCTTCCTTCTTCGAGAGTAAAACTCCCTGTAGGTTTCAGGCTTAATTACTTCCTTGGCGACCATGTTGTTTTACGAACATTTTACAGGTATTATACCGATAACTGGGGTATTAAAGCGCATACCGTTCAATTTGAACTACCCGTAAAAATAACATCGTTCTTTTCTGTTGCGCCGTACTATCGTTATTATACACAAACAGCGTCAACTTATTTTGCACCTTATGAAACGCACACTGCCGCAGATAAATATTATACAAGCAATTATTCTTTATCTGCTTTAACAAGTCAGTTTATAGGCGCTAATGTTCATCTCGCGCCTCCCTCCGGTATTATAAACCGTCATGTATCATCTATGGATATACGGTTCGGTCATTATATACAGAGTACAGACTTATATTCCAATGTAATAACGCTCGCATTCACTTTCAAATAAAACAGGTTCTTGGGTCGCATGCTCGTGCTCATTGCTGTGGCAATGATATGGGGCATGCTATATAATAAATAAACTATGAATATCAAATTGTCCGTTGCCACATGTATTACCTGCATATTGTTATTTGCGAGCGCACTTCGTGTACATGCAGAAGATAGTCTTGCTGTATCTTTTAAATACAAAGAAGCCCGCATCAGCGATAAGGAAGTGCAAATAACAATAACAGCACTGATGCAGCGCGGAATAAAGTTGTATGCGCTTCAAAACAAAACAGAAGATCAAATCTATTCAAGCATCACATTTGACTCTTTATATCATGAGCGGATAAATGGATTGCCATTGGAAAACGGACATGGAATTTCGGAAAATGATACCTCGTTAAATACAACAGTAAAATATTTTACCGACAGTGTTCAATGGGTGCAAAAAATACAGGCAGCAACTACGGATAGTTTGCTGCTTAAAGGTGTGGTTAACTATATGTACCAGCAAAAAGGTGCTTATATTCCCGCGGCAGAACATTTTAAAATATTTATCCATCCTGAAGAAAAATTAATAACTGAAAAGAACATCGGCGAAAAATCCCTGGCATGGATTTTCTTCACGGCTTTTGCCGGTGGGTTACTCGCTTTGCTTACACCGTGTGTATACAGTATGATACCCGTTACAGTTAGTTTTTTTACCAAGAGAAGCAGGAACAAAAAAGAGGGCATTAGAAATGCAGTATATTATTCTTTTTCCATTGTGTTTATCTTTACTTTGCTCGGATTTTTAATAACCCTGATTTTTGGACCTGCGGCTTTGAATAATCTTGCTACCAACTGGATCGCAAATCTTGTTTTCTTTTTACTGTTTCTTGTTTTCGGTTTTTCTTTCCTTGGCGCTTTTGAAATTACACTCCCTGCATCGTGGTCTACAAAAGCTGATAGTAAGGCAGGCGCTCAAAATGCAGTTGGTATTTTTTTTATGGCACTTACTTTAGTGGTGGTATCTTTTTCATGTACTGGCCCAATTATTGGCAACCTGTTGGTACTTGCCGCCAGGGGAAATTACTGGGGACCTTTAACAGGCATGTTTGGATTTTCAAGCGCACTTGCATTGCCCTTCGCTTTATTTGCATTTTTCCCTGGCAAACTCAATGTATTGGGAAAAGCAGGTGGGTGGCTAAACGCGGTAAAAGTAACACTGGGTTTTATTGAACTGGCGCTGGCGTTAAAATTCTTGTCTAATGCAGATCTTTCAAAAGGGTGGAGATTGTTAGACAGGGAAATTTTCATTAGCTTATGGATCGCCATTTTTGGATTGCTGGGTTTGTATTTGTTGGGTAAGCTTAAGTTGCATCATGATGACAACCTGCTCAAAAATGATTTTGGTATTGCCTATTTACCATTGCCAAGGCTTATACTCGGCATTTCCTCCTTTGCGTTTGTTACGTATATGATACCAGGATTATGGGGTGCTCCGCTGAAATCTATCAGCGCTTTTGTGCCCCCGATGGGAACGCAGGATTTTATTTTTGCATCCTCCGGAATACAAATCGAACCAGGAAAAAGTACGGTTTCCGCTACTTCGCTGCCGGCACCCTCTAAGTATTATGATAAAATGAAAATGTTTGAGCCGGAGGTGGCCGTTAAAAACGGGCTTACTGTTTATTTTGATTACAATGAAGCGCTTGCAGTTGCCCGTAAGTTAAATAAACCAGTTATGCTCGACTTTACGGGTATCAACTGCGTGAACTGCCGCAAAATGGAAAGTGAAGTATGGAGTGACCCGGAAGTAATGAAAAGGCTTAAAAATGATTTTGTGATCGCATCGTTATATGTAGACGCGCAGAATATAGACCTGGCTCAAAACGAGGAATATTATTCTGATGCATTGAAGAAAAAGGTAGATAATCTTGGAGATAAAAACACCGATCTGCAGGTATCTGCATTTGAAACGGACAGCCAGCCGAACTATTTTTTTATAGATGCAAGCAAAAACAGGTTAAGTGAAAAAGGCTATGGATACGATCCCGATATTAAGAAATTCATTTCCATGCTTGAGCAAATAAAATCGCATACTCCTGTTTCTACGCAATAAAATTATTCTACCTGAAGTGATATGCTAATGCAAGCCCAGCGGTATGATTATTATATGTAGGAATAACAATCGTATTGAGCTCCCTTGTTTTAAACAACTTCCGTTGTACATAAGGATAAAGCCAATAAGCCAGTTTAGTAGACGCCATGCCTACACCGGCACCTGCAACAATATCTCCCAACCAGTGTTTGTTATTGTACATCCGCAAAAAACCAGTAGATGCTGCCACTGCATAACCAGCCACTCCATACCATGGCGATACATCTTTATATTCCTGCCACAAAAACTCTGCGCTGGCAAATGCTTCTGCCGTATGTCCCGAAGGAAAAGAATAATGATCGGAATTATCAGGACGCCATTCATGTGTTACATGCTTTAAGGAGTATACTGTTGTATTTAAAATAAGATTAGACATTACATATAGCATAGTTCTGTCTCTTAAATTATGCCTCCCTTTTATACCTGCAGCATTAAGTCCGTATACGCAAACCGCCGGAGCAAATTGCAGATAATCATCTGCTCTGAAGTTATTGTGCGGATGTTCTGTATATAGCTCATATTTCGTATCGGTATTCCATTTTTTTAACCGGTGAGTGGTCATTGAACCAACGCCGTACAGCATAGCTGCAGCAGGTATAATATAAGATACCCCGCTTGAAACAGTATACTTATTATGCGCGATTTTGTACAAAAACCTGGGGCGGTACTTTATTTCCGATTTGTTGGTGTGATGTGATGAATCTACCTGTTGTGCACTAACTGGCATATACCCTACAAAACCGGCAAATAGCAAGCAGCAAATCATTAACCATTTCATAGATCGTTGCTGAGGTTTATATTAGTGTTAAGTTAAGCGTGAGATGGCAACGACAAATGTGAAAATTTCACCTTTATCGTCTATCTTCTCACAGAAAGAAGTGACGAAGTATTGTTACACAACATTCGTATCCTGTGTCCTAAAACTCATATGTAACGCCCACTCCAACACCAAAATTGTAAGGAAAAGTTTTCACTACATTATCCTTTGTTACCGGCGTGATAGCATATTTCATAGATGGGATCAGATTGATTGACCATTTTTTTGTAATGCTGTACTGAAGATCTGCCTGTGCCGTAAAATCAAGGTAAAAATGATGCATACCGCTTAACCTGTTTACAGAAATATTATCAGTATTGCCTGCATTTTTTAAGGTTGTTTTTATCCTGGCTCCGGCAATATAATTAGTGCCAATGCCCATAGCAGGTATTATTGAAAATCTTCTACTGCTTATCTTATATCCTGCCATAAAAGGAATGCTGATGATGCGCAGACTATGTGTTGCGCCCTCAGATTGAATACTATCGCCTGTTACAGGCGCACCATTAAAATTGGGGTCAATATTGCAATAACCAGAAGAAGTAACATATTTGTATGTAATACTTCCATTCGATTGAGAAGAAGCGTAAATGTCCTGGGGTCTGATACCTATTTTTATTTGCGCGTAACGCAAACCTGAGATAATGTTCCATTTTTTGAATTGCCTCGTTAGATTTATGCCCAGCGTAAAAGCTCCTTCATGGCTTTCTCTTTCAAAAATATCATCTTTATGATCACCGCGATTTCCCCTGTTATGATGATCGTCATCATCCATCCTGTAGCCGCTCCAATCGTTGGACGCGTATGCGGTTAAAAACCAGGAAGGCTTTGATACGCGTGATATTTTAATTGACGGCTTATTACTTTTTGCGTAAGCTTTTTCAACCGCCGATTGTTTGAGCGCAGTGTAAGGATTCAATAGTACCTCCGGGCGATTTATCTCAACGGTTTGAATACCCGGTTTTATTAATTGATTGATTTTCGTAAAGCTGTTGTTTTCAGCGTTGCTTTCTTTAATACTATTGTTATGTTTTTTCTGATTGGCTTGTTTTACAACAGTACCTTTTTGTTTATCCGAAACAGGCTGCCACTTTTTTATAAAGGCTTGTGCATTTTTTTTAATAGTTTTTTTCTCAGAAAGAGCAATTGCCGGTAAAGGTGCTTTATTATTGGGGAGAAAAGCAGCTTCTTCCTGCTGTTTTGTGATAACAGCTTTAGCAGCTTCAGGTGCTTTTGTCTTTTTCTCTACTCCTCGAACAGTTACAGGTGAAGGTATTCTTGCTTCCTCACCATCAGTAAATGATTGCGCCGCCTGTTTTTCAGGAGCCAGTGCTTCTGGTTTATCAACAGTTACTGATTCATCTTTTTGTGATGCCGCGTGAGTATTATTTTGATTATTACGGCTGGCAATTCCATCAGTATTTGGATTGGCTTCAAACAAAGAAGATTTGTACAATGCAAGAATACCACATGCTATAAACAGAAGTATGCCTGCAATCCGCCAGGCAACAAACCATCTTCTGTACTTTTCAGCATCCCGTTTATCTAACCCCGCTTCCAGCTTTTGCCATACTTCGTCTGATGGCTCCTGTTCGTAGGCTTGATGAGCTGTTCTGAATACTTGATCAATATCGGGTATATTTTTATCCATGCACCAGTATTGTTTATGATGAAGCGATTTTACGTTGAACAGATAATGCTTTTTGTAAAAGTTTCCTTGCATCGGAAAGATTGCTTTTTGAAGTACCTTCAGAGATACCTAAGGCTTCTGCTATTTCACGGTGTTTCAAACCTTCAAAGGCATACAAATTAAAAACCATGCGGTATGCGGGAGGCAAGGTTTGCACCAGTTGCATCAGCTCGGTTTTATCAAAATCATTTTCAAAGGAAGCTTCCTCACTAACATCATGCACGTCCTGGTCAAAAGCCGTAACAACTCTCAGTCTGGAAGATTTGCTCCGGTATTTCAACAGTGCGGCATTTACCATAATTTTCCTGATCCAACCGTCAAATAATCCCTCGCCATTATAATGATGCAGGTAAGTAAACACACGCATAAAGCCATCCTGCAAAATTTCTTCCGCCTCCTCACGGTTATGGGCATACCACATGCATACGCCCATCATTTTCGACGCGTATAAATGGTAAAGCTTGGCCTGGTCACCGCGGTTCCCCGCAAGGCAGCCCCTGATAATTACCTGCAGGCTATTTGGCAAATCCTTGTTGTTTGCTGGCATAGATATACGATGAGAAGGAAATGGTTGGGTATAGTCTTACTTTTTATCTTCTCCTACTTGAAAATAACTAACGGACAAGGTAAAAAATCAGTATTTGTTTCTTTAAATCAGCAGCCTGCTTTTTACTAAGCGGTTGTTAATTGCATTATTGTTAACCTGTGAAATAACACAGATGGGCGTGAATGTCAATAAGTTAGTTGCATGGCAGGTTTATTGGAGTTAAAAATATCCCTGATATATTACAATATCGAATGTGCCGTAAGAATCAGACCGCCAGCCTTGTTGTTACTGGTAGCACAAACATAAATGCGGTGCCTTTACCTGGCTCACTGCTCACCTCTATAGTCGTTTGATGCAGTTCCAGTATTTTCTTTACAATGGCCAGCCCTATCCCCATGCCTTTCTGCGATGTTTTTGTGGCTTCCGCCTGTTTATACCGTTCAAAAATATAAGATTGTTCTTCCGGTGCTATACCTATACCGGTATCGGCTACCTGTATTTTTATTCCGCTGCTGGTTTCAGATAATTGAATGGTAATACTACCTCCATCCGGCGTAAACTTGAATGCGTTATCCAGCAGATTTTGAAATACTCTTTCGGTAAGTGCTATATCCGCGAATACGGATGGGAGTGCCGCCGGCGCTTCAATATGCAGGTGAATATTTCTTTCATCAGCTTTTAACCGGTAAGCCATCAATATGTCTGATGCCAGTTCATTGATAAGAAATGGTTCTTTTTCCGGTGTAACCAGGTTGGCTTCCAGCTTGGCATATTGAAACAGTTGTTCTACCAGGCCCGATAATCTTTTAGCGCTATCGTGTACCACCGTAAGGTATTGGCTTTTTTCAGCTTCCGCAAGTGTCTTTCCTTTCATCATCAATGTTTCTACATAACCCTGCATAACAGATAAGGGCGTACGCAGATCGTGGGAAACATTAGCAATCAGTTCCTGCCTGAATTTATCGGTAGCGCTTATCTTATCAAAATTATCAACAATTACATCTGCCATATCATTGAAAGTGGTGCTGAGTACACCCAAATCCCCACTGGCCTTGCCTTCAATACGCGCTGAATAATCTCCTTCTTTAAACCTTTTTACTACCGCGGTAATGGAAGAGATGCTGTTTGTCATTAATAAAAATGTAAATACGCCCACCAGGAATGCTACCAGCAAGGCTGCAAAGAATATATAACCGCCCAGGCGCAGGTAAAGATGATTGTTGATGCTGTCGAGTATAGCTTTTTGCTTTTCGCTCGACAGAACTGCATATACATATCCACTAAGTTTTCCATTTTCATATACAGCCGCCGCAGAAAATATACTCCGTTCATCAGGTTGCTTTGGATTGTCGCCCAGGGGGCGTGTTACATCATTAGCTGCCAGCCACTGTTTTACTTTTCCTATGTCTACACGGTGTATCTGCACCGTTTTGTCGGGTACCACATAGTCAGTAATGTTTCCCGCTGTGTCCAGCATATATACTTCCACACTTGGGTTGGCAACCATGGTAGAGTGAATGATATCGTGCGTAACCGTAGTATCCGGCTTGCCGTTTTTAATGGGTTGTGTAAAAGTTGCCAGGTGCTGCGCGATATTGCCATACAACTCCTGGTGAGCTGTGGTAAGATAGGATTTTGAAAAATGCGATGCGATGAATATAAATACAATTCCCAGTATGATAAGCAATGCCGTAAACACGGCCGCGATTTTCCAAAAAAGCAAATTGCCTTTCAGCGTTCTTAACTGCATTTTCATAAATCTTCATTAAACCTGTAGCCTACGCCCCAGGCGGTTAAAATATATTTAGGGTTGGAAAGGTCTTTTTCAATTTTACCACGCAGCCGGTTAATATGGCTGTTTACGGTATGTTCATACCCATCAAAATCGTACCCCCATACCAGGTTGAGCAATTGTTTGCGACTGTAACTTTTGCCGGGGTTAGACGCCAGCAAGGCTATTAATTCAAACTCTTTAGGCGATAATTCAACTCTTATATTATGCAGCATCACCTTGCGTTTATCCAGGTCTATTTCTAAATCATCGAAACTGATAGTGGAAGAAACAGGTTTGATCTCCTGGTTTGCGGTGCTGTCTTCTTTTCGCCGGAAAATTACTTTTACCCGCGCAATAAATTCTCTTACACTGAATGGTTTGGTAAGATAATCGTCAGCCCCGGTTTCAAGCCCCATTACTTTATCAATTTCCTCAGAACGGGCGGTGAGCATCATAATCGGTGTATGACGGTCTGTTTGGCGAAGCTTCCTGCATATCTCCATACCGTTTAGGCCGTGGAGCATAATATCCAGGATAATAAGGTCAAACTGTTTTTCTTTAGCGGCAAGCAACCCTTTTTGTCCATCCGTTTCCGATACAATAATGCACCCAAGATCGCGCAGGTGTATTGTTAGCAATCCAATAATGTTGGCATCGTCTTCTATAATCAATACTTTTTTTTCCATATGGTGTTATTGCAAAAATGACGAATAAAAAGCTTAAAAAACACACCGTGATACTTTTGTTATAATTCTGCGATGTCTTTGGGATACGGTGTTTGTTTTTTTGTACCCACAAAACAGTTTAAAATGAAAACAAACATTGTAAACCTCGCCATCTTAACTGCTGCATCAGCATTACTAATGGCTTCATGCAAAAAAGAACATCCACCGGTAACACAGTCTGGTACTATAACCGTTGAAAACGTACTAAGTGCCAAGCCTCTGGTTGAATCAGGAACCTTTAAAGGCACAGGCACACCGCCGGTAATCCTGCCGGGGCAATCGGTATCTTTTAGTTTCTCAGCCGCAAAAAATCAAAGCCTCACATTTGCTACTATGTATGGGTGGAGCAACGATCTGTTTTTTGCGCCTGCCAATCCGGGCATCAAATTGTATAACGATAATGGTACTCCTATTACGGGCGATGTATCAGCATCAATGAAATTATGGGATAATGGAACAAGAAAGAACCAGGTGCCTGGTAAAAATGCAACGCATCCCGGAACTGCTGAAGCCCCGGCAAAAGCGATTAAGGAAGTAAACGGAACGGATGATTATGGCAATAAATACCTTGCTGCGTCAAAGCTGATGAAAGTATCGTTGGCATACAATGGTAACTCTAAGTTTACAATCACAATCATGAATATTTCTGGTGGCACAACCAACGAAACGCCGTTCAGCCCTGGAGTTTGGACCATTTCTTATACAGCCGGTGGCAACCTGCTGCTTCCGGAACCAATCTATTCCGTAGGAAAAACTTCTGCCAACGGGCTTACCAATATCGCTGAAATGGGAGATAATTCTGTTTTAGGTGGTTATCTTTCTGCCAACACGGGCATCTTTACCCCATTGTCTCCTATATTGGTTGTAGTATATCACGATATGCCAGGATATCATAGCACTGATGGACTGTTTTTTGCACCAGGTGAGAAAGACAGAGGACAGGGACTAAAGGAACTGGCACAAAAAGGGAATGCCGATATACTGGCTAATTACCTGGCAACAAAACAGAATGTAAAAAATGTATACGTGTTAAAGGCACCTACTACTACAGTATTGCTACCCTATATATTTGACTCCAAAGGAGGAAAGGTAACCCAACAATTATCATTAGCGGATGGTGATAAGATAGCCATAGCTACTATGTACGGTTTTTCAAACGATTGGTTCTTTGCCTCAAAAGGAAGTGATATACCAGCAAAACAAAAGGGAGATGTAACTTCTTATATCGGTTTATATGATGATGGCACTGCTATAAATCAATATCCCGGCGCAGGTGTTACGCAAGCCAATCTTGCAGGTACACCAATAGATGAAAGCAAGCCGATACAGGCTGTGCCAAACCCAAATGAGTTTAATACCTTGCCCACAAT